>NZ_JAERVL010000006.1 GCF_016745835.1 Caldalkalibacillus salinus
TCTGTCAAATAATGAATAGACTTTTATGCAACGCTAGTGATTTAATATAATCGTTTTTCTCTCCGCTGAATTGGTCAAAATCTCAGTATTCACCACGACAAGGGCCAATAAAATCATAAACCAATATTCAAAGCTAGAGCGAACAGCAGCAACCTGCCATCGTTTATTATATCCTTTTTTCCGATAGTTAATGAAGGTGCACGCTATGATCACAGCCCAAAGAATATGTAAGCTAGACAGAGTGAAAACACCACCACTTCCTGCGAGGTCTCCTATATTTTGAGGCACTAATTGCACAAGGAATTCGTTAAACGATGTCCTTGAGCTATAAAAGTAAACAAAAGCACCATAAAGTATGGGCAGACCCACGATGGAGACCGAAAGCAGCGATGACCGTTTTAACACACAATGGTATAACCCATAACAGATGAGCAAACACATCAAAGGAGCGGTGACAAAGTAAGACTGATACTGGGCATTAATGAGTAAAACGGGACCAATAGACCCAGCAATGAGACAAATCAACCAAATCAGAGACTCCTTGGTGATATGCTGCTTGTACACAGAATTGAAATGACTTTTGACTTCATTCTGTAATAAATCTTCCGCTCCAAATTGTGCCATCGCTTTCTTAGTCGCTTCCTTTTCACTTAATTCTTCTGCTTGCATCAAGTGTTGTTTGCTTTCTTCAAGGTGCTGTAGCCACTCTTCTCTTAGATCTTGCTTTTCCTGTGTATCTAAGGCCAAATCACCAAGTATACGTTCGATGTAGGTGTGAAAGTCTGTCACCGATTGCTTAGCCAATGGGCTCACCTACCATTCGATTGACCACTTTTTGAAAGGTACTCCACTCTTCTCTACGGTCTCTGAGTGCGCTTTTACCTGTTTTAGTGATACTATAGTACTTGCGTCGTGGACCGTCATTAGACTGTTGCCAATAGCTTTCGACCCATCCATGTGTCTCTAAGCGTTTAAGGGTGGGATATAACGTCCCTTCTTTAAAGCGTAGGAACCCCTCCGACTCTTCATCAATCTTCCTAGCTATTTCATAGCCATACATCGTCTTGTCTTCTAGTAATGATAATAAGATCATTTCGGTACTGCCCTTTACTAATTCTGTTTTACCCACGAAGCATCACCTCACTATATCGTCATGCAACATAGTCTATATCGTATCACGATGTAGCGACAAGAGCAAGGCTTTATATGCTTTCCCAGGCATATTAAGTCTGCTTTTACTCAATTCACTCAATTCGAGAGGAGAGGCGTAGTTGCAAATTCTTTTTGATCGGCTCTTTGCTGATCATCCCCCCACGGAGGGTGATGTAATAGATTTCACCCGCTTCGACTTCGAAGCTTAGCATCTGTGTGGGTCTCCCTGCGCTTACGCCTGTTCTAGTGATCAGTTCTCGATTCTCGCCGTACAGGGAGATTTCTGCGTCTCCATTTTGCCCATCAATAAGCTCTATATTAAGCTTAAATAGCCCTTCCTCCTTACTTTTTAAAATAAAACTCTTATCATAAAATTTCTCATGCACCTCTGTTTGAGTGGATTGGCGAATATTAGGCGAGACATCAATGGTTTCACCAACTGGAAACGTATCAGCCTTTTCTACCAACCGATTACCAATTTCGGGAGTGCGGTCGTAAAGAATATCTTCTTCGATCGTGTCTAATACATTAGACATGAATTGCTGATCGGTGATGAGCTTATATCCCACAAATAGGACCATGGGCGTCACTGTTAAGAGTAAAATGGGTTTTCTTAGGTGCTGATGTTTCCCAATATAATAGACAATAAAAAAATAAAGGCCAAACAAAGGTAACCCTATCACAGCGACAAAGGCAGGGATCAATACGTCCACTTCCTCGAAAACAGAGAAGGCGTAGACCAACCATCCCACGAAGACGTTGAGTAATCCCATACCGGTGATATAACCTAGACGCATCTTAAATCCTCCTTCGGGATGTTTCCTACCATTCTAACCTCTTAACAACACACACACCAGTCTAATTTAAGACAAAAGAGTAGATAACATGGTTCATTAAAGCTTAAGAAAAGAAAAACGGTGACTTATCTATTACGTTCTTGGGTATAAAATCATCATTAAACATTGACAGATGGAAGCCTATGAGAACATAATATATAAAACGTAAGGTAAACCTAGATGAAAATCTTAAACATATACAAATAAACGATGATGAGACGAGTAAATAAATGGACCATGTCAGAGAGTGGAACTCATAGGCTGAGAAGTTCCTCATGCAAAGTTTATTGAACCTATCTCTGAGTTGTTGGCATAATAAAGCCAAACGCGAGCCCAGCGTTAAAGGGTAAAGTGGAGGGGTACTCTTGCTAAAGCGGTTTAAAACGCTATATTCAAATATTCAAGTTCAAGAGTATAACTCAACAAAGGTGGTACCGCGGAGTTCTCCGTCCTTTACAGGATGGAGGACTTTTTTGTTTTTGAATATTTAGGAGTGGTGGAACACAGATGAATAAAAAAAGAATTGTCGTTAAGATTGGGAGCAGTTCACTAACCAATACGAGCGGGGGACTGTCCCTAGAAAAATTACACGATCATACTGAAGCACTGGCCAAGCTGATGAACAACGGTCATGAGGTGGTACTGATCTCCTCTGGAGCTGTGGCTGCAGGATTCACCTCTCTTGGCTATCCGAGTCGCCCCGTCACAGTGGTGGGTAAACAGGCAGCAGCAGCAGTGGGCCAAGGATTGTTAATGCAAGGTTATACCGAACGATTGGCGCAACACGGTATCACAACAGCTCAGCTACTACTCACGCGGCAGGATCTGATGAAAAAGGAGCATTATCATAACGTCTATTCAACGTTAAGCGAACTGATCCAACGTCGCGTCCTTCCGATTATCAACGAGAACGATTCTGTATCCGTAGAAGAACTGACTTTCGGAGATAACGACATGCTTTCAGCTTTAGTGAGCGGTTTTATTCATGCAGACATGTTGATGATGTTGACGGATGTAGATGGCATATATGACCAGAATCCTGCTCACCCAGAAGCTCGTCGTTTTCACTATATTGACCATGTGACAGATGAATTGCTAAATATCACGAGCGAGAACGGGTCAAAAGTCGGGACTGGCGGAATGAAATCTAAACTCAAGGCGGCCCAGACGGCCACGTCACTCAGTGTGAAAACCTTCATTGGTACAGGACAAGGTGCACAGAAACTCACGAATATCCTAGAAGGTAAAGGCGAAGGCACGTATATATACGACAAGTCTGGAACCGATCTTAAGAACCACAAACAATGGATTGCTTATCATTCTCAATCAAGTGGTCACATCGTCATCGATTCTGGCGCTGTCGAAGCGATCATGAAACACAGTAAAAGCATATTACCCGTGGGTGTGTCAGACGTTCAGGGCTCGTTTTTACAAGGAGATGTGGTTGACGTATTGAACCCTAGGGGGGAACTTATTGCTAAAGGGATGGTCCATTATACTGCCCAAGGCTTAAGAGACATCATGGGGAAACCCAGTTATGATATACAATCGCATGACCCGTTCAAAGCCGAAGTTATACACAGAGACCACTTAGTATTAATTAAGAAAGGAATGAATGTGACATGAGTGACCTAACGAAGCAGAGTGAAACGGTTGAAAAAGCGAAAAGTGCCTATCAAGCTTCACGCGCCCTATCCCAGCTCGAAGCAGAACAGAAAAACAAAGCCTTAACAGCGATGGCGGCAGCACTGAGAGAAAACACAGACTGGTTAATTGACGAGAACCGAAAGGACGTACAGTCAGGTAAGCAGAAGGATTTATCGTCATCCTTACTGGACCGATTGACACTTAATCAAAACCGGATCGATGATATGGCCACAGGGTTGGAACAGATCGCTGGATTAAGAAATCCCATTGGCGAGACACTTGAACAGTGGAGCAGACCTAATGGCCTGAACATTGAAAAAGTACGTGTCCCTCTAGGTGTTGTGGGTATCATTTATGAAGCACGACCTAATGTTACGGTTGATGCTACCGGTCTTTGCTTAAAAACGGGCAATGCTGTTGTCCTTCGTGGGAGCTCATCCGCTCTTCATTCAAACAAGGCCATTGTTTCCGTATTACATGAAGCCCTAGAACAAGTCGGCCTCCCACCTCAAGCCGTTCAGCTTGTTGAGGATACCACCCGTCAAGGCGCACAGGACATGTTCCGCTTAAAAGAGTATTTGGATGTCCTTATTCCGCGGGGCGGCGCATCGTTAATTGAGAGAGTCGTACAGGAGGCCACTGTCCCCGTCTTAGAAACGGGTGTCGGTAACTGTCATGTGTACATTGATGAAACTGCAAAGCCAGAACTCGCGATCGGAGTGACAGTCAACGCTAAAACACAACGCCCATCCGTATGTAACGCTGCAGAAACGATTATCGTTCATCACAGTTGGGCACAGAAGCACGGGGATGCTCTCATCACTGCTCTACAAGATAAAGGCGTTGAGATGAGAGGGGATAACGAAGCCCAATCCCTCTTTCCATCCATATCAGGCGCAACAGAGGAAGACTGGCATACAGAATACCTAGACGATATTGTAGCCTTAAAAATCGTACATTCAACACAAGAAGCGATTGAACATATTCAATACTATGGCACGAAACACTCCGAAGCTATATTGTCTGAAACGGAAGATAATGTTTGTCTCTTTCTTAATAGCGTCGACGCATCGACTGTCTATCATAATGCATCGACCCGTTTTACAGACGGTTTCGAATTCGGGTTTGGAGCAGAAATCGGGATCAGTACACAAAAGTTACACGCACGTGGCCCCATGGGACTTGAAGCGCTTTCTACAACCAAATACGTTGTGCGCGGGTCGGGGCAAATGAAGTAAAGAGCTTGGATATAAGTCAGTGTAAGAGGCAGCGTCAGTAGGTTTAAGCCAGTGTCTGGACACTGGCTTACTTCTATTTTGTTGTTCCTATCTGTCTCAACCGCATTAACAATTGGGAGAACCCTCTTGCTTGTAATAATAGGAACGACTCGCTGTATGTGTGTTTTGCTCTAGAGGGTGGTTTTGCGTTATATCTTTTTTTAGCAGTCCGTATACCACATAGTCAACGTAATGGTCATAAAGCCATTCTCCCTCTCTCGTGATACCTTCCTGTGTAAACCCTAAGCGTTCGGGGATGGCCCGGCTTCGAGTGTTACCTTCTGCACATTGAATCGTGATACGATTCATATTCAGTTCATCTAAGGCATAACGGATCAAGGCTTTTGTTGCTCTGGTCATGATCCCGTTGCCCTCATACTCTTTTCCTAGCCAATAGCCGATCGTTGTTTTCCTGTTTGCTCGATCTATATCGTGAAAACCTATGACACCAACAAGTTCTCCCCGCCACCAAATGCCGACATCAAGACCGGTGCTTGATGCAAATTTTTCCCTAGTCAGCCTAATAAAAGTGTCAGAGTCTTCCTGTTGTTGCGTTCCGTCGACCCAAGGAAGCCACTCCCTTAAGTGTTTACGATTGCGGTCGATGAGCTGAAAAAGTGGTTGGGCATGATTAAGCTCTAGGAGTCTGAGTTCTAGTTCATGATCGATTGTAAATTTGAACATATATGTACCTCCTTCTCCCCCTTCAAAGAGTTAAAGATTTAAGCCTTGCCTTTGTTTACGTGTGTTTGGCCCAAAAGTTGCAAAAAAAAGAGAGAAAGAGCTTCAGTGAAACCCTTCTCTCTTTAAAGATAATGTATTTTTAATCGATGATGCCCGCGGCCTTTAAAACATCTCCATTGATATCATAGTCCTGCTTAATGATCTCATAAAAATCTTCAGGACCTGCATAACTTGTTGACACACCTAAGTTTTCGAAAGTCTCGATAACCTGTTCATCTTCTAACACTTCTTTAAAGACGTCATGCAAAATTTGAACAACTTCATCAGGAGTATCTTCTGGCGCTACTAAGCCAGTCCAAACGTCTGACTGGACATCCACCCCTTTTTCTGTAAGAAGCGGCACGTCCGCCAACTCCTCAGGTTTAAAAGTGCCTGTGTTCACAATCGGGCGGAGTTCCCCTGACTGAATGTGAGGAAGAGCCTCCGTTGTTTGTACGAGAGCACCTTCCACATGACCCCCTAGTAACGCCGATAAAGCTGGAGCTCCACCTTCAAATGGTACGTGCGTTAATTCTGCTCCTGTCTCAGCCGTAAATGCTTCCATTGAGATATGTTGTGTAAGACCTGCGCCAGAGGTTCCGTAAGAGAATGCTTCTGGATTGTTACTCACATACTCAAACCACTCGTCATAATCTTCCCATGGTGCATCAGCCTGTACGACCAAAACATTCGGTGTTCCGACAACCTGTAGAATAGGCTTTAGAGTATCAGGGTTGTACGCAGTGTTATCTGTATGCGGTTTGATCGTCATCGGACCAGATGTTGTCATACCGATGGTGTAGCCATCCGGCTTAGCAGAAGAGGCTTCTGTTGTTCCGACAACACCTCCCCCTCCAGCTTTATTAATAACGTTCACTTCTACTTCATTCGGCATATATTGAGACGCCACAGACGCTAGTGCCCTTGCTGAAGTATCCGTTGTCCCACCCGGCGCATAAGGAACGATAATATCAATAGATCTTTCAGGAAAGTCCGCCGCAGTTTCATTGGATGTACTCTCGCTTTGGCATCCGGCCGCAAACACTAACATCATAGCAAATAATATCATCATTTTTTTCATCAATGCTTTCATCCCCTTTTTTTAGTATTAGTTCTCATGAGTCTATACTAGTGATGACCATTTAGTGTTCTTTGTAACATTGTGTCAATTAAGATTTGAGATCTGATTCCATAGATGGTTTTGCCTTGTAGATGTACCATGCTTTCTTTAATAGTGGGAAGATAAAAGTTGTGATGGCGATTAACAAAAATGTGGCTGTGATTGGACGAGTCATAAATACGCTTAAATCTCCACCAGATCCAATTAATGCACGTCGTAAGTTAGCTTCAATGATAGGGCCGAGAATAATACCTAAGATTAATGGCGGGAGTGGGAAATCAAACTTCTCTAATAGATAGCCAATGACCCCAAAGACTAGGGCAACCCATACATCAAAAAGATTATTCGATAGTGAGTAACTTCCTATAAAGCACAACGTGACCACGATTGGTAAGAGAATATTTTTGGGGACGTCTACAATCTTCCCAACGTAACGTACTGCAAATAAGCCGATGAGAAGCATAAAGATATTGGCTATAATTAACGTCCCGAAAAGGCTATAAACAAGGTCTTGTTCTTGTTGGAACAAGAGCGGACCGGGTGTCAATCCTTGAATTAAAAGACCACCAAAAATAACGGCCGTCACCACATCACCAGGAATACCCAACGTTAATAAAGGAATGAGGGCCCCACCTGTCACGGCATTATTTGCTGTTTCAGTTGCAATAACCCCCTCTGGTGTCCCATTGCCGTATTGAGCCTTCTTCTCTGGTTTTTTAAAGCGCTTTGACTCGTTATAACTGACAAAAGTCGCAATGGACGTCCCAGTTCCTGGGATAATACCGACAAAGGTCCCGATGATAGCTGAGCGCAAAAATTCAAACCAGTTTGACATGACCTCTTTGATCGCAAGCTTATGTCTACGATATTTTACTTTCTGGTGTGCTGACTTCATCTTAGTTTCTACTTCTTTAATGACTTGAGAGACAGCAAATAACCCTATTAAAGCAGCAATAAATGATACGCCACTCGATAGATTAGAGCTCCCAAAGGTAAAACGCATGACCCCACCGATCGGGTCCATACCGATAGTTGAGATCAAAAGACCTATGCCTGCCACAATGAGTCCTTTAGTGACGTTTTTGCCCGACACGGTACCCACGATACTTAAACCAAAAACAGCTAGGGCAAAAAACTCAGCGGGTCCAAATTGTAAAGCGGCATTTGCTAGTTGTGGGGCAATAAGGATGAGAATGATACAACTGATAGTCCCACCAATAAAAGAGCTCACTGTAGCATAGTTAAGCGCTTTACCAGCTTCCCCGTTTTGGGCCATAGGATAGCCATCTAGCAAAGTCGCTGCAGCTGAAGGCGTCCCAGGGGTACGGATGAGTATGGCCGTAATTGCCCCCCCATACATACCGCCTAGATAAATCCCAAGTAGCATGCTGATACCGGCTAATTCGGGGAGTGCAAATGTATAGGGAATGAGTAATGCAATCCCCATTGTGGCTGTTAGTCCAGGAATCGCACTAAAAACGATTCCTAGTAGGACGCCCATAAACACTAGAACTAAAATTTGAGGCTGTAAAATTTGTGTTAACACTTGTTCCAACTAGATAACCTCCTCTCTATCATGGCATGGGTACATTGAGCATCCAGTCAAAGACAACAAAAATAATAAGTACTGAGACTAACGGAACTGAAATGAGTATTTTATAATTACGAACACCTAGCAAAGCTAACAGCAAAGAAATAAAAATTAACGTACTCAACTGATAACCTATTATTTCTAGACCAAACACATAGCCAATCATATTGGCAATAAGGAGCATAACCGAACCCATATTTGAATCGCCTGCACTCATTTGTTTATGATTGCTCAAAGTGATTGTCAGTATTTGAAGTATACAAAGTAAAATAATAAAATAAAGGATTAACTTCGGGAAAAAAGCAGGGCCTAATTCTACTGCACCTGTAGGTTCAGGTAGTTCCTTGACAAAGTAAAGCATCAGCCCACTAAAAGCTATGATGATCGCCTGAACACTCAATTCTTTCTTCACTCACCAGCACCTCCTAAGCACTGTTCTTTAGCAGTTCTCGCAGTATGCCGTAAACTAATGTACTTCTTTCTGCAATACTGTCTACCCATACGTACTCCTCAGGGGCATGGGCAAATCCACCATAGGCCCCTAGACCATCTAATACAGGTATGCCTGTTTGGGCTGCATAATTACCGTCACTGCCACCACCAACGAGTGTATCTTCTATCTTTAACTCCAAATCGTCCGCCACTTTCTGAGCAAGACTTAACAGTTTGAATGTTTGTTCTGTCTTTAGTAGAGGTGGACGGTACACGCTCCCGTGGATTTTGAGTTGTGTTCGCTGATTTTTCACCTGTAAATTTTTAAACGCTCGTTCCACCCGTATTCCCTCATCCGGCTCTAAAATACGAACATCGATTTTGGTAGAAGCATAAGCAGGGACAACATTGAATAAATCGCCACCTCTTATTTCTCCCGTGTTAATCGTGGTCCCCCTACTATGGTCGGCAAGTTTCACAATCTGTGTAATCTGGTAAGCCAGTTCCTCTATGGCGTTCGCCCCATCCTGTGGATTTAACCCAGCATGGGCAGAGATACCCAGTACCTCTAGACTGAAGTTGCCCCCACCCTTTCTCGCTGATTTGAGTTTCCCATCGTTTGTGGCAGGTTCAAGGACTAGAACGGCCTCACTTTGTTGTGCTTCCGCTAGTACAACATGCTGCCCAGTTGGGCTGCCAATCTCCTCGTCAGATGTTAATAACCAAACAATCTTCACTTTATTAAGATCATGGCTGTTATGCTGCAGTAATAGTTGAAAAAGATGATAGACCATAACATAGCTTTGTTTGATGTCGAGCACACCGGGACCCATCGCTTTTCCTTCATTGATCCAAAAAGGCATTTGTTTTAAAGTTCCCTTAGGGTACACAGTATCTAGATGACTTAAGAGCAGAATTTTCTTGCCTCCATGACCAAGTTGGATACGTAAATGATCGCCTTGCTCAACCTCCATTATCCGTTCGGTTTTGACAGGAAAAGCATCACTGAATACATCAATAATATCTTTTCCTAAACGATCAACCCCTTCTTTATCGTGGGAGTAAGATTCAATTTGCACAAAGCGTTCGAGTAAGTGCAAAGCATTATCATTATTCTTTTTTAGGGCGTCTAAGATTGTTTTATCCATGTATGATCTACCTTTACTTTTCTAGTTTTAACCGTGCCAAAGGTCTGGCCATAAGGCCGTTTCCATGGGATTTGCTATCCCATAAAACGACCACCATTCACATCTAGAACCGCTCCTGTGACATACTTAGATTCACTAGAGGCTAAGAACAGTGCTGCATCAGCTATGTCCTCTTTTTCACCTAACTTGTTTAAAGGAATCTCGCTCAGGACACTATGTCTATTTTCTTCTGTGTTTTCTTCATAGAAGAGATGGTGCATCCGTTCTCCACTAATAATTAAACCTGGGGCGATGGCGTTAACGTGAATCCCGTCTGGCCCAACTTCTTTCGCTAATCGCCTGGTAAAAGAGATAATACCTCCTTTAGCTGCAGCGTAGGCGACACCTGTCACAAGGCTAGCTGTTCGCCCACCAATAGATGACATGTTGATGATGCGACCACCACCATTTTCCTTCATGTATTTGACAGCTGTTTGAGAGGCGAGAAACGTTCCCTTAAGGTTGACGTTTAGCACTTTATCCCAATCTTCTTCCTCAATGTCCTCCAACACTCTAGGGGTTCTGAGGCTACCACCTGCATTGTTAACGAGAATGTCTATAGACCCTTGTTTCTGAACGATTTGCTCAATCATCGCCTTTACTTGGGTTTTATTAGAGATATCACCAACAGCATAGTCTACTTCAAATTCCTGTAATCCTTTCGCAGTCTCTTTGACTAAGGTATCATTCATATCATTGAGGACCACTTTGGCCCCTTCCTTGGCAAACTTGTGAGCAATTTCTCTACCTAGTCCCCCTGCAGCCCCTGTTACAAGTGCTACTTTTTGATCAAGTTTCCCCACCAGATTCACCTCACGTTTCCTTGATAATGTTTATTCCGACCCTACGACTGTCGTTAATATCTAAACCTCAAGCGTAATGTGACCGCTTTCAATTGTGACGTTATAAGTCATAACCTTTACATTTTCAGGATCGAAAAGAGAACACCCAGTCTTGATATCAAATTCCCAGCTGTGCCAAGGACACTTGAGTATTTCTCCTGCTTTTTCTAGCGTGTACTCCCCCGGCTCCGTTGCTGTACATGTGCCATCTAAGGAACCCTTTGAGAGTGCTGGACCTTTATGCGGACATACATTACGTAGGGCATACACGTCTCCGCTGGATGACCGAATGACAACGATTGGCTTTTTATTCACTGTGACTTCTTTCATTTCTCCATGCTTCAACTCATCTTCCCTGCAAACGGTGTATTTCAAAGTGTTTCACACTCCTTCTATCATTTACAGTCATTGTTCAAGAACACTATAGCTTGTACAGTTCTTTCGCATTCTTATATAAGATTTTTTCCTTTAACCCTTGAGGTATTTTAGGAGGTAATGTCCGCTTTGGAGAATCAAAGTCCCAATGGGGGTAATCGGTGGAGAACATGAGCATATCCTCCGATCCCATCATATCGACAATGTTGAGGAAGTGGTCGACAGATAGATCATGCCAAGGTTGAGTACAGAACTTTAAGTTTTCCCTAAAATAATCACTTGGCATTCGTTTTACCCACGGTGTTTCCTGTCTTAATCCTTTGTATGCCGCGTCCATGCGATTCATCATAAAGGGCACCCATTCGAAACCACCTTCAATCATAGCGACCTTCAAGTCTGGGAACTTATCAAAAACACCGTTAGTAATGAGACTGATGACCTGTGTCATGTATGCTTGGGGATGAGCAGAACGCCAAGCCACATAGTAGCGCAGGAAATCACCCCCTTGGAATGAAATATCTGCTGAAAGATGCATCCCAATAGCTAGACCTTGACGATGAGCAGCTTCAAATATGGGATGATAGTAAGGGTCACCCCAAGCAAAATTACCCACTGACATCATGACTTGAACCATTTGTGGGTGAGACCCTACACGCTCAATCTCTTTTACTGCTTCCTTAGGATCGCTAGGGATGGTCACTGAGCCCCGTAATCGTTCATCCTTTTCTAACCACTCATGTATGGTGTAATCGTTATAAGCGGCTGCACGTGCAGCCGCAAACTCAAACCAACCGTTAGCCACTGTAGCTTCATGGAACCAACCCCCAAGAATGGCAAAAGTAATCTCTTGTTCGTCTAGCAGTTGCTCCTTCAAAAGTTGAAAATCAGAGCCAGGTTCCCTACGTTCTCCACCAAACGTGTCAGCGCGATACTTTGTTCCCTGACGAACCTGGTGAAACGGGACCGTTTTGATTGGTTTCCACCCGTAATCAGTGATATATCTTTTCCAATGATCGTTCAGATAAGGGAGTAAATCATGAACGGAACTAATATTATGGTGTACATCCGTATCAATAACGTCTAGCTTCTTCCTTCTACTAGTTGTGTGATCTTGTGCATTGGCTTTGACTTCTACTGCCATCCTCAATCCCACCTTTCTTTTTTTCTGGTGACTAAGCTTCAAGTGGACTGATTTTCAATGCTTTCGCCATTTCATTTATCTTGTTAAAGGTTTTCTCTTCCATAGGGATACCCTGCTCTTTATTTCGTTTTTCCTTCAAGAATTCAATTTCCCCAGGTAAGTAGATTTGGTTGGCCCCTTCTGCTTTTTTAGACTCTTTAATATAAGAAACAAGTTGTTTCATACTCTCATAATAGAGCTCTAATGAAATCAGTTGCTTGATATCAATCGTTAACATAAAATGTGAGATGGACTGCTTCTGACTAACGTCGTACATAGACGGGATCATTTTGGAGAAATGCCCGCCAGACAGTACACCCGTTAATACTTCAGCCATTACAGCTAAGCCAAAACCTTTGGGTCCCCCAACTGGAGAAAGAAATCCTCCGTTAATAATCTGATCAGGATCAGTTGTAGAGCGCCCCTTCTCATCAACGCCCCATCCTTCCGGTACCTCTTGCCCTTTTTCCTTCGCGAAAAGAACCTTACCAAATGATGTGTTACTGAGCGCCATATCAAGTACCATGGGGTCTGTTTCTCCTGTCGGCGCTGCAATGGAGAGTGGGTTATTCCCTATCACCTTTTCTGCACCTCCTACAGCTGGCATAAGCGGAGACACGTTACTAATAACAATCCCAATCTTATCTTGTTGTGCCGCCATGAGTGAGTAATAGGCAGAAATGCCAAAGTGATTACTATTTTTGACCGCCACTACCCCGATTCCTGACTGTTCTGCCTTTTCAATTGATTTCTGCA
The DNA here is from genome assembly GCF_016745835.1 of Caldalkalibacillus salinus. Lineage (NCBI taxonomy): Bacteria > Bacillati > Bacillota > Bacilli > Caryophanales > Bacillaceae > Caldalkalibacillus > Caldalkalibacillus salinus. The sequence goes on from NZ_JAERVL010000006.1 coordinate 13,119, forward strand.
TTGCTTGATAGGCCACCACTTGTCCGGCTGAATAATGCCCGTCCAAAACGGCAAGGACATCGTTCTCATTGCTCTCTGTAATCTTAGCCTGGTTACGTATAAGCTCTTTCTGAATCCGCTCTACATAAATCGGTAATCGCAGAAACCCGTGGCTATGAATTTCTCTAAGGTCCGCTTCTAGTAATGCCTCAGTAATAATACTTGCCTCGTTTTCAGGCATATCTAGCTGGGTTAGGCACGTATTTGAGAACTGCCGAATATGATCTATATCGATGTACATGGGAAACTCCTTTCTGTGTTCATAGTCTTTATACACTCTCTACAGGGTTAGATAGCTTACCAATGCCATCAATCTCAATTACAACCTCATCCCCGGGCTTCATTGGGCCAACACCAGATGGCGTCCCTGTCATAATCAAATCCCCCGGTTCTAACGTCATAACTTCAGTGACCTTGACGAGTAAGTTCTCGATATCATGAATCAAGTCATTTGTATTAGAGTCCTGTCTCACTTCCCCATTCACTGTCAGCTTTATCCCCGCGTGGTTCGGGTCAATATCTGTTTCAACGACAGGCCCTACTGGCTTATAGGTGGTGAAGGACTTTGCACGTGTAAATTGGCCGTCCTTCTTTTGTAGATCTCGATCGGATACATCGTTGGCACACGTATATCCAAAGACATACTCTAGTGCATTCTCCCTCGTTAAGTCTTTTGCTGTTTTTCCAATGACAATGGCAAGCTCAGCCTCATGGTCGATACGATGCTCAAGATTTGGTAGTTTAATAGATTCACCGTCGCTAATGACAGCTGTCGGTGAGACCATGAACATCATGGGTTCTTCAGGTATGGCTTTACCTTGTTCCTTTGCATGAAGGACATAATTCAGCCCGATTGCCACAATTTGCCTTGGCTCTACCGGGGAGAGTAGCTCCACATTGGATAAAGGATATGTTTGATCCCGTTCTTTCGTTGCTGCATCAAGAAAATTCCCGTCCAATTCTCGGATCACGTCACCTTCAAGTTTCCCGTATTTCACTGAATTGTTTTTTTCAAATCGAACGTATTTCATATCGCTTCCTCCAAATTCAAATTATTTTTCTTGAGTAGTAAGTAAATGGTCAAGGTAGTTGTAAAATTCCCATTGTGTCATTCTCAGTACTTCTTTACCTGCTCGCGTTTTATGGTTAATCATACGGCTCTCTGCTAGCATGCTATCTTTTTTAACTAAAGCCTCAAAAATTGCTTCATGCTCCTTGATAGACTGGGTAATATGTTCATCGTTCTCCTTAAACAAAGACGGATAACGCCGCGTATTACTCCACAGTTCTCTTATTGTACGAATAAGTAGTTTGTTATCGCAGGCATTGTAAATGGTGTCATGAAAGGCAATATTTAATGTTTCAAATTGCTCATAATCTTTGAGCTCGAATGCTCTTTTAGACTCTTCTATCATCCGTTGAAGTTCATTAAAATCATCTTCCTGCAAATGTTCAGTGGCTAACCTAGTAGCCAACCCTTCTAGTTCTACGCGTAATTCAAAGATGTCTTGTATGTCTTTTGCCGATAGCGTACTGACAACTGCCCCTGTATGAGGCTTGAATTCTATGAGATTATCTGAATCTAGATGGCGAATCGCTTCCCTGACCGGTATTTCACTGCTATTAAACCGCTGTGCAAGTCGACTAATGACAAGCTTTTCGCCAAATTCGTACTCCCCATTAAGGATCTCTTCCTTAATGGTTTGGTAGATCATTTCGGTTTTTGTACGATATGCTTGCAAATAACGTAACCCTCCTTAGAAAACGCTTTCATATATCATATATGATATAGGATATATGACACGACATTTTTCGTCAATAGATTTTGAAAATTCTTGCTGCATCATTTCATTCTAGTCAGTCCACAAAAAGAGCGTTGATCTCGACAAAGACCAACGCTTGACAATGAATTGAATAATTATCTCTATATTAGTTTAAAGGGGCTACTTCAAATTCTAGTATCCTTCTGAGATTGACCTTAAACAGACTTCTCTGTCAAATGTCATTGTTGATCTCAACCCTATATATCATTAACTATCATGATCATCTACTTTACTCCAAACTAGTGAATCGCCATAAGACTCAACAAAAAATGCCATATCTTCTTCTTTAACATCGACAGTTATGTCAATATCTTCATCCTGTGCTTGAATAGATTTATTACGATTAATTTGCTCTAGAGTATGGTCTAAGCCGCTCAGAGCAGCCCAATAAATAGCCTTGCCTTTGGGAACTGTCACCTTGTAAGAGCCTGGTTCAATGTCCTTACCCACTAAGTACATCCCATCTGAGAAGGATTCGTTCATGACGTGCGGGTGCGTGTCTTCGTTATATTTTACCCAGTCTCCTCCAATAACTTCTAAACCTTCATCATCTTCTTTAACTTCCACATATAACTGTCCCTGTGAATACCCAGAGGTAATGTTATTACTCTCTCTTCCAAAGCTGCTTAATCTAGCGAAGAGGGTAACATAATCCTCATCCTCTCCAGACTCATAGTATATACCTGGTTCAATATCTACACCAACCTTATACTGACCAGAACTAAACTTTGTGAGTATTTCATGGTTATTTGGATTAAATGCCTCCCATTCTCCGTCATCGAAGAAGTATGGTTTAAATATATGATCAGACTCATTAATTTCAACGTAAGCCGGTTCTCCAGAAGCTGAATAGCCACTACTAATGGTATTCCCGTCTTCATCTATAAGCTGCCAATGTACTTCACCAGTTGTAAAGTAAAGACCAGGCTGTATATCCTCGCCAACAACGTAGACGTATGGGTCTTTCTCGTAAACATCTATCATATATGACTCGGTATATTCTCCGTATTTAATTGTAAGTTCAGCTGTTCCCTCATTTGCAGCAAAAAAGTAGGCGACGTCATCTGAGTTAACACCAGTTTCAATCACATCGGGATTACTGGAAGTTAATTCAATGTCTTGTGGTTCAATTTCTTTCGTCTCCTCTCTCTCTGTTCCATTGTATAAGGTGTTAATGTAGCGAATTGAGGTTTTGGGGACATGATGCTCTCCATCAACAACGTAATAGTGATCTAAGAAAGCATCTAGAAAAAAGTAACTATCTATTATACGATCAATCTTCTTATTGTAATGGTTTGTCACGGTCTTTGTAGTGGTTTCATTGTTAATATTGATTTCATTCATTTCGACCTCGGCATAAACGGTGGCACTCACAGAGATTGTAGTAGAGATGGACTCATCGACCGTGAGAACAAACCAACCATTACGATCAAGATCATCCTGTTTCTCGTAAACGGCCTTCTCTACCGTTTCATCATCTGCATTGGATATCTTTAATTCAATACCAGAAAATTCATTTTCGGGTTTGACCATTAAATGGACATCTTCTGGATTGGAAACCACTGCTAATTCAAAATCAGCTTCACTGTACACATCGTCTTTTACGGTATCGCGCAATATTAAGTGGCCGTACTCGTCTAAAGAGGTGTCACGATCCGGATCTTGTCCCCCAGGGGTACCGCCTCCACCAGCAGGTGGGGTTGAAGCGTCTTCATCGCCATCCTCTTCTTCAGGTGGTGTAGTTACACCGCCGCCATGTTGAGCATTGTCTTGTAGCTTCTTTTCTGTTCTATTAAGGATCACCACCGCTTCAGCTCTAGTCGCACCAGAATTAGGACTAAAAGACCCATCGGAGTAACCGGATATGAGTCCTTCACTACTGGCATATGACACATAACGCTTTGCCCACTCAGGTATACGATCCTCATCGGAGAAATGACTTTCTGCAGAAGGGACATTCTCTAACCCTTCTTCAAGCATGAGCGCACGGACTGCCATCGTCGCCATTTCTGCTCGAGAAATATCAGCGTTAGGTTTGAACGTACCGTCTTCATAGCCTGTAATAATACCAGCGTCAACGGCAGCATTAATAGCCCCCGTTGCCCAGTGATCCGTAGATACGTCCGTCAATGCGGTTTTGTCTTTTTCTTCGTCAAGGCCTAAAATACTGCTAATGACTACAGCAAACTCTGCTCGGGATATAGAAGCGTTTGGTTTAAACAATCCGTTCGGGTAGCCTGAGATATGACCTTTTTCTACCATAGCGTTAATCGTTGATTCCGCCCAATGTCCCTTTATATCGGATGCGCTGAAGACAGGAGTAGGTACAGATAATACCAAAGTTAAAATAAGTAATAAAATCAATCGTTGTCTCAAGTTACTCTCTCCCTTTTAAATTTTTCCTTGAAGTCTACAACCATGTTCATAATTCCGACTCGTCTAGTATTGTTAAAAATAAAACTATCAACCTATTTTGTTATCAAATCACCTCTTCCTATTCTACCAACTATTATTATGTATGGATTTTTTATCCACAAATATCATACTACAATACTATTGTTCTAAATTAAAGATTAAATTGAAAAATATGTTAAAAAAGTTACAATTAGTTCCAAAGTTCAGGGTACATGGCCTGGATTTTTTGTATACTCCGGTATCGTCAATGTTTGGAGATCATGAACAATTGCTGTACGATTAGGTTAGATTAACGGAAGACGGAGGTTACATCAATGGCGTTTGGCATTACACGTAAGGAATTGAACCAATGGAAAGCTAAAATAGACCGCGGGGAAATTGCGCTTATCACACATTATTGGGTTCACCCCAGATTCCCGGAGTGTAAAACGGTAACGAAAGCAGGTGCTAAGAACTTAGAAGAACTAATTCAGTGGGGCAAACAATACGGCTTGAAGCCTGAATGGATTGATTTACGGGACGACTATCCCCATTTTGATTTGATCGGGGACAAGCAGATTGAAATTCTGCGGGAAGAAAAGTGTGTAGATCAACTCAAGCGTTTCAACTTAGAGGATTAACTTACTTGCTCATGTGTTGGCATCTTAAACCAAAGGCCTTGTCTTCTATCCAATTTGTAGAACAAGTCAACATTAAAAAGAGGAGGTCTTACTAGACCTCCTCCACCTCAAAGCGATCATTTAGCCAATACGTGACTACTTCCACTTTAGGATACCACTCTTGCACAACAGCCTTCGCTTTTTGAAGGTGTTTTTTCTGCTCCTCCACTGTTGTTGGATTACCAGCACAATCGTGGTGTCCTGCAATGGCAATAACCGAAGACTCATGGTTATGGACTGAAATGTCTAGACGCTTTTTGATGTTTTCCATCGTTGGCTTGTCTGATTGATCAGCGATGATTTTATTGGGTCCAGGCTCTGTAATCATATCGACATGCTGTACCTGAAACGTTTCCCTCATTTTTTTGATCATGGGCAACTGTGCGCGTCCGTCCATACAATTAATCACTGTTCCAAATGTGTTCTCCATCTCTCACCACTCCTCGTCTCATTCATTAAGTGTGTTTCTTTCAATTAACCGCTCTAAAAATAGGTTAATCGACATACCTCAAATTGACAAGTCTTTCTTCAAGGCTGTATAGAACAAAAGCACTAGAGCTTAGGTTACTCTGATGTTCATGGTGGAAGCATCCGCATATATCACCGCTAACCATTCTTATATAAAGTTTATGCCATGTTGAAATAAGCCACTATCACAAGTAAGACGAATATAACACACGTCTCTCCTATTATCGATCCTGTTTTAACATGAAGTGGGGTTTTGATCTTAGACTTAATCGGATACAAAAATTGCACCCCTTGAGGTGTAATCATGTCTAGCACGATATGACTAATAACACCGGCCACGAGACCCATTTGTAAATCATAAGCCCCTCGAAAGTCTAGGTGACCCATCCCCCAGTAGATAAATAATATAAATAATAGACTATGTGTGATGGTGCGGTGACCAAAAAACTTGTTCACACCCTTTGATACGACAGGTATCTTCCTCCCTACCATTGATCTGGGGTGACAAATATCTGGGAGTAAAGAACCTACGATAGCCGCACTATAAAGATAAAGAGGTTCGTAAACCTGTATTGGATCTAAGTATACGGTTAAGGCAGCGGCGGCTACCCCCCCAACAATATGTGTAGGTGCATTCATGCTGTACCAACATCCTTTAAGCTAGTATGGTATGGATTTCCATAACCTTACCATACCATAGAACACACGTTCCTTGCAATGGATAAAGCTATCACGATAAAGAATATAAATCCTTTGTCACACTACGCCTGCTCTGCCTGTGGACCTTGATGGATGTCCATTGCATTGGTCTCTGGTAATAAGAGGTTAAGTCCGGCGGCTAACATCAGCAGTACAATGGCAGACACTAAGGATACAGCGTAACCACCTGTCAGATCAAAAAACAGCCCCGGAATATAGGCCCCGAGTGCTGAGCCCACCTGATGTCCTAAAGATAATAAACCGAACACAAACCCAACGGAATGGTTCTTAAAGAATACACTCGCTAGCATCGTCGTGGGAGCCACTGTAGCAAAATCCACAAGACCAAACATAATGGCAAAAATAAATAATAGTAACCATTGATCGGTGACGAGTAGTAGGAGGATCGTAAGTCCCCTCAAAAAATAGAGAATAGCAAGGAATTTACGGTTACTAAAATGGTCTGCTATCTGTCCCGAACTTAGCGTTCCAATCATATTAAAGGCGGCTAATAAACTTACGGCCAACCCCGTCACTTCTGTTGTGAACCCATGGTGATGAGACATCGGAATAAGGTGTGTATCAATAAGGCCGGTTGTGGTATATCCGCAGATGAAAAAAGGCGTCGCTAATAACCAAAACAAACGACTTTTTAATATAAAGAGGAGTTTGGGTTGCCTCTCTCCCTCTGCAGATTCTTTCTCTTTTGTTTCATCCTTGATATCAATTCCCCTGCTGGCTTCCTTCCCTGAACGACCACCATAGGGAGCTTCCCCCAACTCAGTGGGTGACGTCCTCAGAAACATGATAAGCAGCGGGAACACGATCAAGATCAAAAAGCTGCCCATCACCAATACAGCCAGCTGCCAGTTAAACCACTCAATCAAGAATAAGCATAGCGGAACCACGACGAGCTGACCCGCACTCATCCCTGCTGTGATCATCCCCATCGCTAATCCCCTTCTTTTCTGAAACCACTGTGTGACCGCAACAGATGCTGCTACGTTGGACGCCCCCCCAAACCCAATGGCAGAGACGAGACCATACAGAACAATGATCTGCCAAAATGACGTCACAAAAAATGTCAGCAATGTACTGACACCCACTAATAGGGCGCTGTAGGATAATATGATCCTCACCCCATATCGATCGACTAGTCGACCAAGAATAGGCTGAGATAGGCCAAAAACAACCAAGCTCAATGTGGCGATGAGCGAGGTGGCACCTCTTGTAGTTTCAAACTCGTTCTCCCATGGCTGTAAAAAAGCACCCACAGAAAGGCGCACCCCTTGTACAGATAGTAAGGCAATAAAACAAAGTATAAGAATCATCCAGCCGTAGTGTACCTTTTTCACGTTCCTCTCCATCCCTTTCATGTTTCAATGTTTCTCGTTAACCTTGTTCGCTAGCCTGTTATATTCTGATATGATTATCTTATAAAGAATCTGTCCTTACTGTAAGCTACAGTTTAACTTATTTTTATGGGGTCAGTTCTGGCCTTTACGGCGTCTTAGGAAAGGAAGGATATATGATGCTAGAGGTGACACTATCGTTAAATCCCGATTCGACACAACCTTTATACATCCAAATCTTTGAATACATTAAACACGAAATGATACAAGGAAAAATATCTGCGGGTACTCGTCTGCCTTCCATCCGACAACTCTCTGAGCACCTGAGAGTGAGTCGCAATACGATAGAAACGGCTTATCAACAGCTCATCATGGAGGGATATGTAGAAAGCCGCCCCCGCAGTGGACTATATGTAGTGGATGTGAATCAGGATGATGTCAAGTTACCAGGAAAAAGCGGCTACGATCAGTCACCGATTGACAAAAGTGAAAGTCAGCTAGAAGAAGAAACAGAAAACATCAGAATTGATTTTAGATATGGTAATGTTGACGCCGAACACTTCCCCTTTCATACTTGGCGAAAGTTAACCTTAGAAGCTTTACATCCTAATCATAAACGTTTGTTTATTTATGGCAATCCCCAGGGTGAACAAGACCTCCGGTTCGACATTGCAAAATACCTTCGTCACTCTCGTGGTGTGAATTGTACTGCAGAGCAAGTCGTGATAGGTTCGGGCATTCAATCCCTTTTGAACCTTCTTTCCCTTATGATTAAAGCTGAGGGCCGAATAATCGCTATGGAGAATCCAGGATATGATGGGGCACGGCGTGTATTTGAGGCACAGGGATTAGCCGTTGCACCTATATCCCTAGACAAACAAGGATTGAATGTTAAGGAGCTGTACCATAGCATGGCTAATACAGTATATATTACACCTTCACATCAATTTCCATGTGGGATGACGATGCCTGTTGCACGTAGAATGGCGTTGTTAAACTGGGCTTATGATCAAAACGGACTCATTATCGAGGATGATTATGATGGCGAGTTTCGATATAACGGTCGACCCATACCTGCTTTACAAGGATTAGACCAACACCAGCATGTCGTGTATGTCGGTAGCTTTTCTAAGTCATTACTTCCTTCCCTTCGCATCAGCTATATGATTCTCCCTCCAACACTTATTGAACGCTACCGCGAAACTTTTCTTGGTTATGACACCCCTGTCTCCTACCTACATCAGAAGACCTTACAATTATTTATGTCTCACGGACATTGGGAACGTCATTTACGTCGGATGAGAAAGGTTTATCGATCAAAACAGACTGTACTTTTAGACGCATTAAGTGAATATCTGGGTACACTCGAAATCGATATTTTGGGTCAGGATGCGGGATTACACATCTTACTTCGAGTCAGAAATGGACTGTCCGAAAAAGAACTAGTGGACAGAGCTTCACGACACCAAGTGAAGGTTTACCCGATCTCCCACCATTGGGCAGATCCATTACAAGCCCACTTAAATGTGGTCCAGCTCGGCTTTGGAGGGTTAACGGAGGATGAGATTATAGAGGGGGTACAGAGTTTAGCTCAAGCGTGGAAAACATAATGCTATCACTCTCTCGTCACCTTAAACTGTATGTCACCCTCTATCCTATACTTTTTGTCTTCTTCTCCTGGTTCATCATCCTTGACATTGAATTGCGCCGAGCCATTAACAATATAGAAACCCGGTGGGAAGTCTTGTTCCATAATGCGCTTCATAAAGGCGATGTACTCTGAGTCATCCTCGGGACCATAGCTCCCACTTCCCTTATACCGTTCACGTAACGGCTCATCCTTGGTCAGTGTTGTGGTCACAAGAGGCTGGGGCATAGAATACCCGATCTGGTATCCTCTCGTTTTCTCATACATGGGAAAATAAAACGGGGATGCAGCATGGGAGATAACCACTTCATCTTGATCACCGACATACTCTAGCTCAGCATAAAGATTAATGTTCTCCCCTTCCTTGTACGCTGCCTTCTCCGTTACGAGGCGATAAATAAAGTCCCCTTGCGTGACTTCCACTCGCGTCTCTTCAACCTTAAGCTCGTCTTCGTTTTGTTCTCCCGAGTGACCTGAGTGACTTTGGTTGGTATGCACTTGTTCACCCCCACAGCTTGCTAGTACTAGCATAAAGACCGCACACATGGATATGTAAAGCATTCGGTTTCGTGGTTTCATCTTCTTTGTCTCACTCCCTCTGTCTTGGTATTTCTTTATTTTTCATTCCTATCACTTGCTCTTGCTTACATAATCGCTTACATAATAGACGCCAACCAGTTGCGCATTGTTGCACCATAAAAAATGCGCTAAGTAAACTTAGCGCGCAAAGATTTACTCCTTACCCTTCCTTACCCTTGGCTTATGGTCTACGGTTTTATAACTGAGTACCACCAGAGCGGTTGTCATTTTACTCGTTTAGTGATTGTTTTTCATTGAAAACTGCTGAAACACGGTGTTCTCAGGTACGGGATAAACCTCACGCCCGGCGATGCTGTTGATGATTCTCTGGTTACGCTGGACGGACAATCGCAAGTTCGTTGCCCCAGCCCCGTGGGAATGCTCTAGATTTGAGACTGTAAAGATATGATTTGCACGCTTGTCCTTGTCCTTAAACTCTATCTTATAATCAAGCGATACTTTGTAGCGGTGTTCGTCCTCCCAAACGATCTGATCGCTAAACTTCTTCATAAAGTCGGGTATAAAAAATTGATAGCCTGTCGCTAAGATGACTTTTTCTGTTTGGTGAGTAAAGGATTGATCTTCTTGGTATTGATGACAGGTTAGCAGATATGTACGTTGTGGTCCTCCTTGATTTTCATTGACAGGCTTAATCCCTCTCACTTCAGCGACCGGTTGTATTTTTATGGGAGGGTCTTCACGAGAAACCGAACGTTCGTAGAGCAAATCATATAAATCTGCTAAAGTGTGTGGGTCTACCCCCTTACGAAGTGGATTCAATGTGGGTAATGTTTCCATTCGCGTGTCGAATGGTAATGAATGAAAATACTTAATGTAGTCAGGAGAAAACGCTTCTTGGGCCACCTTTCCCTGCTCTAATTGGAAGATACCAGGGGCCTGTGTAAGTAACGCCAATTCGTATCCAAAGCGTTCCTGATCCTGGAGCAAATCGTAAAAAACTTCAGCTGCACTTTGCCCCGAGCCCACTATGGTGATGGATTTTGCTTGGCCCAATGCGTCCTTATGAAACATATACTGACTGGTATGAAACACATCTTTATCATATGCTTCAAAGCCAGGGAGTATATTCGGAATGCCACCTGTCCCAAGGACGACATGTCGACTATAATAGTGTTCTGTCTCCTTTGTCTCGGTGGCAGTTTCTCCAGCTTCACTCGACACCACTACTTCATAATAGGGCTCTGATGCGTCTGAATGCTCTATAAGATCTACCACTTGTTTGCCAAAATGACAATCATCCAGTTGAGAAGCCACCCACTTGGCGTAATCATTATATTCTGTTCTCGGTATCTTAAAGCGATGAAAATTGATAAATTGATATAATCGGTTGTGGTGGTGCAAATAATTAAGAAACGTATAAGGACTCGTCGGGTCAGCTAATGTTACTAAATCAGAAAGAAAGGAGGTTTGCATATCTGCTCCCTCTATTAACATTCCTGGATGCCAGTCAAATGCTTTTTCCTGTTCAAAGAATAATGCCTCAATATCATCCACTCGGTCTAGTAATGCAGCTAATCCTAAATTGAATGGTCCTATTCCGATTCCAATGACATCATAAATTTTTTGCTGTGTCACTATGGCTCATCCCCCTATCCTTACTTTTGCGAAAACGATGTATTTATTATTTATCTTTACCCGCCGATGATTTTTCAATCCTCATTATGCATGTCTTCTACCGTAACTTCTTGCAAACCTCATCATGCGTTTATACATTTTGCGATCAATTTTTTTTAAAGGGTAGAATTGGGGTGAACTAGAGTTAACCTCTAGGAGCCATAGATGTCCATGATGATCATAAGCAAAGTCTATTCCCATTTCGTGCATGCCCGGTCTTTTTGAATTCAACACGCGTGAAATTTCAACTGCACTTTGGCTCAGTTCTGCTCTTCGTTTATCTTTCTCAGACGGAGATAATTTCAGCTTTTTAAATAATTGATTGAGGAGAACAATTCTTCCTCCTTGAGCAAAATTGGTCACAATGTTCCCCTTTTTTCCCACCTTGCTAAACATACCTGTGCAAGTCCAGCTCCCTCTAGGTTTGCGCTGAACCATCACACGTAAATCGTAAGGTCTCCCTTTCACTTTTTCTAAAGTAATCCCTTGCTGGATAATCATTTTGCGTCGTTTCTTTTTGTTGAGATAACGATATAAAGGTTTGATTTCTCTAAAGGTTTTCGTTTTTTTAAGTGACTTTAAACGAAGATACGTTCGTTTTTCGGACCTAGACTGTTTTCTAGTCAATTTATATATGCCGTGACCTTGGGCACCTTTATTCGGCTTAATATACAGTTTGGGGTATTCCCTCACCATCTTAAGTAAGTTCCTTTTTGAAAATAGGGTGGTGTCAGGCAAAAGGGGCTGTAATGTGTAAACATTGGATAAGTGTTGGTACACAAGATACTTTTGTCTCATACTTTTGCTCTTATAATATTTTGTCTTCAATCGTATCACCTCTTAATGATACTCTATGTCGATTCATTTCTTAATCTATTGTACATCTGCTCATTTTTCACAAAATGTGTTCATATCTAACGTAAGTGTCTACAGCAAAAGTCACTCTCTCTCATAAGATAACTTATGAACATTGACTAACTGAAAGAGCAGAGGTGAATTTTGAAATGGGATTAGCAGGCTTTTCGAAGATGAGGAAATATAATAAGATGAAAAACAGATTACCAAAAGAGGTACTACCAGATACAAGGACGTTCAATAGGGGGACTTTTAATGGTATGCTTGCCCATTATCAGCACATTGTACTTAAGCCCGATAATGGAAGAAAAGGCAGAGGTGTCGTTAAGATAGTAACGCTAAGGTCTGGCCGTTATGAAGTACATTTTAAAAAAAGAAAAATGGTTATAACAGGGCATCATAACCTTTCTCAATTAGTAAAAAAGATCACTTCTTCAAAAAGATACGTGATCCAACAATATATCCCTCTAGCTAGGATAAAAGGACGTCCTATTGATTTTAGAGTGATTGTTCAAAGATATAGAGGTCAGCAGGATTGGAAAGTGACAGGCCAAGTCGCTAAGGTTGCAGGGTCCGGTTACTTTATTACGAATGTAAGACCGACCAACGGAAGAGTCCTCACGTTAAAAAACGGGATAGAGCATTCAACGATTACAAAGTCTCCAAAGGTTATCACACCGCGATTACATGAGATTGCACGAAAATCTGCCCAAGTGCTTGGAGAAGGTTTTCCAAGTCTAAACATCATCGGATTTGATGTTGCCATAGATAATAGCGGCAAAGTCTGGGTATTAGAGGCAAACTTTGACCCTGGCCTATCTCATTTTAGAAAATTAAAAGATAAATCAATGTTGAAAATGATTACGGCGTATAAAAATGTGAATAAAAAACTGGCCAGAAGAAGTAAGATAAACACTAAGAGGATAGCTCGGGCTCATAGAAAGCTTCGCAGAAGCCATAGATAATGAAGAACACCTTTAATAAGACACCATAATGAGGTTATCATCTGCTATGATTGATGACGTGATAGGCATAATCAAAGGAGGCTCTAAACACTTTTTCTCTCATTTCTTGCGTCGCTGTCACCTTTAATATGTTTTTACCCGGTTTGATGTTGACCTCAATCAGTTTAAGACTTCCATCACGACAAATGGCAAAATCTATACCAAATTCAAAAAATCTTCTGCGATAAGACTTCTCTAGGTGTGAAGCAATTTTATAAGAAAGGTCTTCCATCTCACGGTACATGTCTTCAGCTTGACTATGATCAAACTGTGTTGTGAGATAATCCATGGTGTGGACTAAATCACCGCCACTTTTAACATTTGAAGTCACATTACCTTCAGGTCCCAGACGAGTGACAATGCCGAGTATATTCCACACACCTGTATGGTCCTTGTGAATTAAAACACGATGATCGGCAATACGTTCATCTTTGCCACGAATGTCAAGCCAAGGTTGCATGATATAGCGTTTATGCTTTAACACCTGCAACTTTTTGCGCACCTGATACTCGTCTAACTCATATTGCTCCTGGTTCTGATAAACAGTATATCGATGTGCGTCATCCTCTCTTTCAAGCCGATAAATCCCCCTGCCACCCCAGCCATTAACAGGTTTAAGTATAAGCTGGTTTTCTGAGAGAGCTTTAATCACATCATCAATGTTTGTCATAAGTGTCGTAGGGATGAGATAGGGGGAAATCTCTTTTGATTTTTTTAAGTGGCGGTGTATGTTTAATTTTGTCCCCATTGAATATCCCACAAAGGGCACTTTACTTTGTAAACGTATGGCCATACGCGCATCCTCTGGACTCGTATAGTATCCACGATCATAAATAATGCTTGGAAAGGGTACCACCCTTTTGACCCAGCCGTTAGGTGTAAATTCAAGTGCGTGTATTTTACGTTTGGCTAGGTGAACATCTCTAGGGGTAAAAGCAACGACCTGTTTGAAACCAGCCTCCATCGCGGCTAGAGCTAATGATGTTAAAGATTTTTTATATTTAAGACTATTTTTCATGATGCCAATCATTTCAATGCTCCTCCTCTCACCTCCTTTATTATATGCAGGCGAATAACATCCTCGTTACATAAAAAAGGCGGTTGCCTAAACCAACGCATACACGTGTCAAGCAACAGCCTTTCATATAAGTGGGATCTGTTTTTCTTTTCGGTTTGTTACGCTATTCTTTCTTAAAATGCTTTGTACTTCTGACTGTGTCAATGGGGCGAACCTGTTGCTCAATCGCTTCACGGTGGGGCTCTAAGAATGGTGGAAGTGCCAATTTCTCTCCAAGCGTTTCGTAAGGTTCATCTCCCATGAATCCTGGACCATCCGTGGCAAATTCAAATAAAATTTGGGGCGCCACTCTGCTATATAAGGATTTGAAGTAAAAACGATCAACATAACCTGACGTCTGGAAGTTAAAGCCTTCTAGTCGTTTCTGCCACTGATCTAATTCTTCGCGATCCTCAATACGGAAAGCGGAATGGTGTACAGTACCGTAACCTTGTCGGGCCTGTGGCAATAGAACATTATGCTCGACGATGACCCGGGCACCGTTACCCCCCTCCCCTACTTCAAACAAGTGAAAATCACCTTCCTGGGCCACTTCCTTAAACAACAGAACCTTTTCCATCATTTCTTTAAAGTATTCAAAATTGGCGACACGGACGAAGATAGGCCCTAACCCGGTAATAGCGTACGCCAGCGGTATCGGTCCGTCTTGCCATGGCGTACCTGAAGCCACTCCCTCGTCAAGCTCGTCTGAAATGAGTTGATACTGCTGATCATCAAAGTCGACAAAGGACAAGGTTTTTCTCCCAAACTGCTCTTTAATCCCCGTATGTTTAACCTCTAGACGATCAAACCGCTCAACCCAGTATTCAAGCGCCGCATCACTAGGGACGCGGAACGATGTTTTTGAAATTTCATTCGTCCCATGAACGCCTTTTGGTATACCTGGAAAGTCGAAGAAGGTCATATCAGTTCCTGGACTCCCAGTATCATCAGCGAAGAACAAATGATACGTCTGAATATCATCTTGATTGACCGTTTTTTTAACGAGACGCATCCCTAGTGTATAAGTGAAAAATTCATAGTTCTTCTCTGCACTACTCGTGATAGCCGTCACGTGGTGAATGCCTTTTAAATCGTTCATCTCTATCCCTCCAACTCATACTTATGACGCTAAGGTGTGTGTTGTCCATTATCATGTCCAACGCGTTTTTATAAAAATCATACAGCCTTTTTAGAGGCTCAATTTATAGGCTCATGATCTATTATCTTGAATTCGAGATATCTCTATTTAATCTAAGATTGAAGCGGATGTCAACACATACGCTTGAAAAAAGACGCCCCCCTCTAAAGAGTCAGACGTCCCTTCCTTCTCATTGTTTTATTGTATTTTTATGATGTGATGTCATTAACCTCTATCCTTAACCTTTCTCTGCACCAGCCGTCATACCTTCCACAATATAACGTTGGAACAAGAAGAAGAGCAACATTAATGGTATAGAGATGAGTACTGCTCCGGCTGCGAACACCGTGAAGTTGTTATTGGCTTGTCCAGACACGAGGGTAAATAACCCTTGTGCTAACGTCCAGTTTTCACTAGAACGGAGTATGACCTCTGCCATGATAAAGTCCATACTTGCAGCGATAAAACTGTTATAAGCAATAAAAGAGACAATCGGCGTCGCTAATGGCAGCATGATATGATAAAAGGTTTTTATATTTGATGCACCGTCTATTCTAGCCGCTTCATCTAAACTCCTTGGTATGCCATCAAAGAACCCTTTGACAATCCATGTGTTAAAAGCAATACTCCCTGCAGATAACACGAGAATGTACCCTAGATGAGTGTCTAAGAGTCCAAAAACACCCAACAGTGAATAGATGGCGATCATCCCCATAATGGTAGGAAACATCTGCAGGATAATGATAGCCATGAGCCCTTGTTTCTTACCTCTAAAATTAAATCGGGAAAAACCATAACCTGCTAAAACGCCAAAGAAAGTGGACACAACCATATTGGCTACAGCAACGACCACCGTATTTTTATACCATGTAAAGTAATCGTATTTAGTGAATAAGGTTTGATAGTGCGACCAGTTGAGCTCCGAGATGTTTGGAAATATTTTAGATGTGTGTAACGATGAGCCAGGGTTTAATGATCCAATGAAAACAAAGTAGACAGGGAATAGACAGATAACCATTAAGGATACTAAGATTCCGTATATGAGCACATTGGTTAATATCTTCTTTAATTTATGGTTATACATGTTATCGCACATCCCCTTTCAGCGATTTGGTATTCCTTAAGTTGAAATACGCAAATCCGGCAATGATAAGGAAAACAAGCAATGCCACAGCAGACGCAACCGCATACTGACCGTTCTCTAGTGTCATACGGAAAATCCATGACAAGAGGATATCGGTATGCCCAGCATAGTTATAATCTGCGTTAATCGGTCCACCTTCTGTCATCAAGTAAATGAAAGTTAACTGATTAAAGTTAAAAGCGAAAGTAAAGACCATGAGGGGTACCGCTGACACCATGACGATAGGGAATGTGATCTTTCTAAACTGTTGAATGAAGGACGCACCATCCACTTGAGCTGCCTCGTATAATTCTTTACTAATAGTCGTGAGTATCGCTGTAAATAAAGCCATCCAGAATGGAAAGCCTAACCACAGGTTCGTGAGCAGTACCGCGATCTTGGCCCATGTCGGATCGGATAACCACGGGATGGATTGGAGCCCGACCGCATTCAACATCTGATTAATGACACCCGTTTGTCCGTTATACAAATTTCTGAATATTAGAATAGTCACAAATGCAGGTACAGCCCATGGGATAATAAACATGTTTCTCCAAAATTTCTTGAACTTTACCTCTTTGCGAGATAACACCACGGCCACAAAAAGCCCGGCAAATACCACCATGACCGTAGACAACACAGCCCAGACCACAGTCCATGTGAATACACCAAGAAAAGTGCTACGCCAGGATTCCATTGTAAATAAACGTAAAAACTGATCAAACCCAACCCAATCCACTAGCGCCCTAGGCGGTAAATAGTTTGGCGATGAGTAATTGGTGAAGCCAATTAAAGCTGTAAAAATCAATGGAAAGACGGTCAGTAGGATCATGAATAGAGCTGCGGGTGTTATTAAAAAATAAGGAAACCCCTTGTCCCAAGAATTTTGAATAGAAGCCTTGAAAGATAATAGCGGCTCCCCTTGCTCTCGTCCTTTACCTGTTTTATAAGCATCGCGAATATTAATATAATAAAGGGCTAAAAATCCAACTAGTGCAATGACAATTAACAGACCATCTGCCATTAACAGTATAGAGTGATCGCCTTCTTCGACGATTTTTCCTCTTCTCCTTACTTGCGGTGTCTCACCTAGAGTGATGAGACCATGGAGTCCGGTAATGATCGTTTTGGACCAAAAAACGAGGATAAAACTCTCAAATAAAAATAACAAACTCCCCTTCAAATACTGCTTGTTGTAGATCTGGCCTAATCCCATAAAAAAAACAGACAACCATGCTGCTACTTTGCTGTGACGCCTGACGACGCCCGTTTGGACTCGTTGTGTCTCCATGGCTCGGTGCTCCCTTCTTTCAAAATCTCCTACCCTGGTCACGTTTTTTCTCTCTCTCTATTGTTACGATCCTATTAATCTAGTCACGAGGGGTCAGTCATAGCGTCATCAGTGAGGCGTCGTGTCAAAACCGTCGTACACCACCTCACTGAGGCGTCGTGTCAAAACCGTCGTACACCACCTCACTGATACTACTGTTACCTTATCACTCGTTCCCTATAAAATTAACCTTCTTAGGTAGCCTTACTTTTGTTGCTCTTGGATGGCTTGTTCAATGGTGTTTACTGCTTTATCTAAAGCCTCCTGAGGATCAGATCCGTCATTCCACACATTGGCCACTGCAGCTTCCATTGGGTCCCAAACGAGTGGCATTTCTGGAATATTAGGCATTGGCACAGCATGCCCCACTTGTTCTAAGAAAGCAACAGCATATGGATTGCTTTGTATAGCTTCATCATCAATTAATACTTCGCGCGGTGGTAAATGACCGGCCACTTCAAATTGTCTTAACAGGTTTTCCTCATTGGTGATAAATTGCGCTAACAAAGAGGCTGCATTCGGATATTCTGTATACGCATTGACATAAAAACCACTTGTACCAGAGAAGCTCGTAGGGTTGTCACCGTTATCTAAGACAGGAAGTGGTGCCACACTGAAGTCAACACCGGCACTTTTGTACCCTTCTACAGCCCATGGCCCGTTAATATCTAACGCTAAATCACCATTTTCAAACAAAGCCGTTTTAACGTCATACGTAATATCCTCTAATGCAAATGCCGGAAGCAATTCATGACGCATACGTTCGATGAGCTCAACAGCTTCTACAGCGCCTTCATTATTGAGACCGATATCGCTCACATCTGTGTTACCGTCGCCAAACACATAGCCACCATAACCCCCGAAGAACGCATAGTTAAAGTAGAAGTTGCCGGGTTCCATCATGAAGCCGTATTTATCGCTTTCATCATTAATATTGCTAGCGATTTCAAAAAGGTCATCCATCGTTTCAGGCGCTTGTTCAACGAGGTCATTATTATAGAATAAAGCGTAGGTTTCTATACGGTTAGGATAACCATACAGCATACCATCGAATGTAGTGGCTTCAATCGCTGCGTCAACAAACGCTTCTTCATATTCTTCGGGCCAGAAATTCTCAATAACGAGCCCTGCTGAAATGGCACGTCCAATACGGTCATGCGTAGACGGAAAGACGTCTGCAGCTAGCCCTGAAGGGCCATCCGTTGCCAAACGTTCAGGTGCATCCTCTTGTCCAACTTCTTCTACTGTGACAGGGATGCCGTATTCTGCTTCAAAAGCTTCCGCCATTTCCTTTGCCCAGTCAAGACTTTCGTCTCCATCACTCCAAAGTGTTAATTCTGCTCCCTCTTCAGGAACAACTTCAAAGTCTTCACTCAAGCCGTCCTCTGCTTGTCCATCTGATGGGCTGCTATCTGCGTTACTCTCATCAGAACCACAAGCCACTAGGGTAACAGATAACATAAACAATAATAGCAGTGTTAAGATACGTGATTGTTTAAACATAATTAAATCCCCCTCATCTTATTAATCATTATTTTGTTATAGGAAAACGGTTGCACAAACGATTAAAAAAACTGAAGAAAACGGTTGCACACTGTAGTCATATTATACTTTTTCCTCGGAATATTGGCAATACTTTTTAGATAAAAACCTTTATCCTAATCCCCCTCCCCGATTCGCTAGCCCTTCACCGAACCACCAAACACACCTGAGACAAAATGCTTTTGGAACATTAAAAATAGCACGATCATGGGGATCAGTCCGATGACTGCTCCGACCATCACCTGACCGTACTGTACGACCTGCCCCGGCTGTACCATCATCGATAACATAAGCGGCAGGGTATACATCTCCTGCGAATTGACGGCCACGAGAGGCCAAATGAAGTTCCCCCATTGTTGCATAAAGGTGACGATGGCTAGGGCGGCACACGCAGGCTTCATCGTGGGCAGTACAATCCTGAAAAACATGCCGATTTCTCTACATCCATCCACGCGAGCAGACTCTAATAGTTCACGAGGGAAATTCAACATCTGTTGTCTCATAAGAAAAACCCCAAAAGGCGTCACTAAGAAAGGGACAATCAACGCGTAATAAGTATCAATCCAGTCGAAAGTCATCATCATGATAAACATCGGCACGAGCATCACCTGTATCGGCACCATCATCACAAGTAGCACAATAAAAAATAATGGCTCGCGTCCCTTAAACGTATACTTAGCAAAAGCAAATCCAGCTAACGCGGAAAAAAGCACTGTGGTGGCTGTGGTTATACCTGAAACGAGAAGACTATTAAACAAAGCACGCCATACGGGCATCGCCTCTTGTAGCGCTTGTAGGTTGCTAAAAAAGTTTGTACCCGGTGTGAATGTTGGAGGCACTCTAAAGATTTGCTGTTCTGACAGCGTGGCAGCATTGATCATCCAATAAAATGGATAGATTGAGATCGTTACGCCTATTCCGGCAAAGATATACATGAGTAAGCGATTGAACTCTCTCCTTCTGACGATATCCATGTTATATCTCACCCCCTTTGGCTAACTTGATTTGGAAATAAGATAGGACGGCAATGATCGTTGTGATAACATAGGCGCCAGCTGAAGCCAAACCAAAATTGAACGTACCAAAAGCAGTATCATAAAGGTACAGAATGACGCTCATGGTCTCGTTTCTGGGACCACCACCTGTCAGGACATAGGGTTCAGCAAACAATTGCAGCGTCCCTATCGTCGATAAAATAGCACAAAATAACAAAACGGGCTTTAACATCGGAACGGTAATCTTAAAAAAGCGGGTTACCTTTCCCGCACCATCGATACTCGCCGCTTCATATAGATCACTCGGCACCGTCTGTAAACCTGATAGGATAATGACAGCGTTGTATCCTGTCCAGCGCCATGTGACGGCAACAATGATGAGTACCTTTGCCCAAATTCCTTCAGAGAACCACGCAATCGACTCAAGGCCAAGCCACCCCAGCCATTGATTAATCAGTCCATACTGCTCGTTAAAAATAAGAGAAAAGACGAGAGCATATGTCACTAAATCTATGAGGACAGGTAGAAAAAACGCCATCCTGAAAAATCCTTTAAATTTTAAATGCTTCACGTTGAGGAATACGGCGATCAAGGTGGCCAGCAGCAACATCATAGGAACTTGAACAAATAAGATGAGACTGGTGTTGCCTAAAGACTTCCAAAAAAGCGGGTCTGTCATTAACATCTTGTAATTCTCTAAACCTACAAACGTACTTTGCCCGCCCTGCCAACGGCTAAAACTCAGAACCAATGCGTACACGAGTGGGTATAACATAAACGTGCCAAACAGGATAAAAAACGGTGAGATAAATAAATAGGGGTGCAAATTAAACACTCGTATTATCGATTTAGACAAGTGTCTCACCTCCGATAAGGGGCTTGTGGGCTTCATTTTTACTCACTGATGTCTAGTCCCGTGGCTCTCGCCGCTTGCTGCTCAGCATCCCTTAGGGCTTCTTCAGCACTCTTTTGACCGGCCATGACGTCTGCGGTTGCATCCTCAAAAGGCTTCTGGAAATCGAGGAAATGGGCGCCGAACTCTAGAGGCGGGATCTCTGTGGAAACCTGCCCAAAGAAATCGGATAAAGGGATACCAAAATAATCGTCAGTGGCCTTGAATTTCTCAGTTTCATAGTACGGTTGCCATGATGGGAATAAGCCGTGTGCCATCTGAATATCCTGCCCTTCATTCGTCAACAACGTGAACGCGAGGAATTTCCACGCTAACGCTTTGTTGTCGGATTGCTCCGTAATTGCCAGGACGGAACCACCGAGGTTGGCCTGGTTAGGTCCGTCTTCCGTAAACGCGGGCAGAGGCATGACGCCCCACTTCCCTTCTTGATCTTCGGCTTGAGTCTTAATCGTACCAGCATACCAAACGGGATAGATCATTGTGGCCGTTTGACCATTCGCGACCGCACGGATACGATCGTCCCAAGAAGAAGCGTTCAGGACAATCCCTTCTTCATTGAATCGCTTGGTCATCTCAAGGGCTTTTATATTGGCTTCATGAGTAAAATTGATACGCCCATCAGCGTCGTAGAATTGCCCCCCTAGTTGATTTAATAACATATACCAAACGTCAGTAATATCACCACTGACTGTGTCATGGGCCATCATATAAACACCGTCTCGTTCATTCTGCAGTTGCTTGCCTGCCTCTATAAAAGCATCCCAAGTCGTTAATGTATCCGGGTCTATGCCCGCTTGCTCAAAGTAGTCCGTTCGGTAGTAAACCCCAACTGGACCTAGATCCCAAGGTACAGCATACGGAACGCCTTCTTTCTCTACCTGTAACCAAGCTGTTTCAGCAAACTCATCCTTGTGATCCCCTAACTGCTCGGATATATCGACAAACTGATTCGGAAACCTTTCTAAAAAATTAGGAAAATCTCTCTGTTGGATTTGCACGATATCTGGTGCCCCTCTACCAGCGGTTAGAGGCGGAATAATACTATCATAATCACTCGTCACGTACTCGACTGTCACTTGAGTATCAGGATATGCTGCCATAAACGCGTCCGCTGTTTGACTCAACGCGTCAGCGGCTAAATTCCATGCAGCGACCTTGATTTCACCTGAGGTCCCATCACCCTTTCCGATATCCTCGCTTTCATTACTCTTGTTTTCTCCTGTGCACCCCGCAAGCATGACCCCGACCAACATCACGAAGCCAAGGTATCGTAAAAATTGATTCATCAGACTCTCCCTCCCATATTGATATAAGACCTAGGACCTGCCTGACCTTTTGTCACCGAAGTGAAAAAGCGCTTTATTTACTTTATAAAATTAATTTATATATTATGCGCAAAGATCATTAATATTTTCTTATCATTTATTATTTTCTGACTAAATTAAAAATGACATTAGAAAAGCCCTTTGGCAACGTCCAACGAAGACTTTAAAAAGTCTTCAAACGTCCAAAGAGCTCATATATCAATAATATGCGATTAAGCTAACAGCTTCTTCATCTTTTGCTTCGTTTGTGGGTGGTTCCTAAGGGTTTCAAGGTCAGGATCATCCTGAGCCTGCTGCGAAAAAGTCTGACCCCCTTCGTGCTCAATCACATCCTGTAAGATGTGATAAGCTTCATCAACCTCACCTAGCGCTGAAAGATAACAAGCCTTGTTATACAGATTGGAAATATCTCTAGGGTCTATGTCGAGTGCTAAATTAACATAGCGAAGCGCTTCCTGGGGCTCCCCTTGTCTATGCTTGGCCACACTAACGAGACTATAGGCATCATCGTACTGTACGTTCAACTCAATGGCTTTTAAGCCACACGCTTCAGACTGTTGATAATCCTCCAGCGCCTCGTACACTCTCCCACAGTCATAGTAATAGTACGGTTGGGGATCTATCTCTATGGCTTGGAGGAAGGAGGCTTCGGCTTGCGAGAGTCGATCAGATTCATAATATAACAGCCCAAGCGTATGATGTACCCTTGCATGATAAGGATTTTCTTCTAAGCAATGTTTTAGCATCGTTTCGGCACTATGGTAGGTTGCTGCTTTGTCCTTGTGTTCCATTCCTTGATACTGAATCACCATAACCCAGCCTAAGTACAGCGCGAGGTCAAAGTTGAAGACGTCTTGTCCTTCTAACTTTTCATTGGCCACTTGTGTCGCTTTGTTCATATCCCCTTGCTCTCTGTAGTATTCACACAGCCATATGATCGCCCGTATGTTTTGTTTATCTAGGGCATAGGCCTGCTCGTATAGCGTCTCTAGTCGCTTCTGACGCTTATTGGCTTTTCGTCTTTCCTTAAATTTTTCGATCATAGGGAGTGACTCGATCCGTGCACTCATGCGACACACGTATTGTTCATACTCATAAGCGGTATACAAGTACGCTTCGCTTTTCTCTTCATGAGAGAGCTGAAGTTGGTTGATCAGTGTAAGAAGATCGACTTCAGCCTGTTGGGCCACCACAGACTGGATGAGTGGTGTATATAAAGTGCGCTGTTGAACATGACGCTCTATTAAGCTTAGTGTCGTCTTTAGCGACTGATCATGATCTTCGTTTTTAAGGTGAACGGCGACTAAATGTTCATGTAAAGGGAATGCATCCTCGTCGACAGATAAGGCGTTATTAATCAAGGCATGTTCTTGTTGAACATCACCTTCTTCCCCTGCCACATAGGCTAAGGCATCAAGACGCCACGCCTCATTCACACGTCCCTGTACGTCAGATAAATATGTTTTAACAGCGTCTAGTTCATCCATTTGTGATGCAAGCTGAACGAGATATTGGATGTCGACATCTAATGGATTAAGCTCAAAAGCTGAAAACAGATGGCGATGCGCCATAGGGGTATCCTCTTTTTGATTTCCTATCTGCGCCATTCTTAGATGGACAGCGTACATCTGTGCATCGAGAGCTAAACACTGCAGATAATATGTTTCCGCCTTTTGAACATCCTGCCTTTGTAAAGCGACCTCACCCAAACGATACAAAGGAAAGGTATGCGTATCGATGGCCAACGCTTTTTCATAGTACGCCACAGCCGTGTCGAGATGATTGGCTTTTTCATAAAGGCAACCTATATAACACATCAATTCGATCTTATTTTCATGACACGCGTTCAACTGCTGTTGTAGATACTCCCGCCCTCGCTCGTTATACGGTGTATCCTCGATTAAACGCACATACAGATCCCAAGCGGCTTCTCGTTGATTTTCTTCATGGGCTATACCCTCCTCTAGCCAGTCTAGCGCTTTTTCAGTATCTTCTTCGGTTACACTCAGCGTCCACAACAGTTCCCCGCCATTAATAAGAAAGTCACTGTTATCCCGGAAGTTCATCCTCTGATTTTGAAGTAAGGCACTCGCTTCTGACTTGTCTGATTCTGCTAGCAGCTTCGCAAGAGATAACACTGGGTACGGAACGTCACCATGCTTGTCCATGGCTTCAGTATAATAGGCCTGAGCCTGCGCTCCTCTCCCCATTTCTCGTGTCAAATCACCTAAGGTCATTAAAAGTGAATAATCTCCCTCAACGTGAGTTAATCCTTCCTGAGCGATTGCCACCCCATGCTCAATATCTTGCCATTGCTGCGCATATAGCCAAGCTAACTCACGATGAGCGTGGGGAACACTTGGGTCCAACTGTCTCGTCACTTCAAATCCTCGACGGGCATGCCTAAATCTCCCCAAAGCTTGATCACATCTCGCCCGCTCATACCACGGATGGGGATATCGTTTAAAGTCTTTTATAACCTGATGGTATAACGTTCGCGCTTCTTCATAGCGTTGTGTCTCAAATAGGACCAAACCCGCGTTCATCCTGTTCCAGAAGTCTTGGTCATTCATATCTATAGACGCCTGGGCATAAAACCAAGCGTTTTCTGTGTCACCTGTATAGAAGTAACATAGGGACAGATACGAGAAGGTATCATAATGAGTAGGGTCTAGCTCTAACGCTGTTTTAAAATATTGTATCGCCTGATCAAACTGCTGTTGCTCGTATGCCATCCGTCCTCGTAAAAAATAGTATAAATGTACGCGCTGTGTATGAACGGATGTGATGGTCTGTTCTGCCTGCTCATATTCACCAAGCCTTAAGAGCGCCATTGCCCCAGTAAGCTTATAGTAATCTGAATCAGGGTGCGCTGTTCGTAATTGTTCAATCGTCGTTTTTAGCATCTCTTCTACATCTGGATGACTTAATGACCGTACCATATAATTTTGGACATACGTGTGCGCCTCGTGTTCCTGTAGGAAGGACATGAACTTGTCCTTATGAGACGAGTCGTTGAATATGTCTTCATCTTCAAAGGCATAGAGCTGGCGTACGAGGGTATCTTCCGTAGAATCTAAGCCTTGTAACAACGCTTCATAAGCTTCAGGAATTACCGCGATCGACAAGCACTTGTTGTGGCCATACTGCTTTTCGATGTCCGCATAGCTCACGATCAGGGTTTCTGCCATACTAGGATCTTGAATATAGAAGGCTTGAAGATTGTCATCATACCCTTTAAGCAGTTGAACATGGGCTGAGTTCGGATAATCAACGCTGATGACCACTGAAACTCCCTGTTCAGTTAATTGCTTGTAATGAGCCACGGTCCCAAAAAAGTAACGGCAACTCATCCCCTGCGCTTCTAAGTACGACACGGAGCTAGATAACTTCGTCCCATTCACATGAAAGATATGCCTAGCAATCTCGTCCTGTGTATAATGGCGTTCATACCTCTTCATTAACATGACAAGGGTGGCCGGTACACAGTAATTATATTTCTGTAAGATAGGCTGTGTTGGTAGAGTGATCATGAGCTCCGGTGCGTACGTCTGACAGTTGGCGTAAGCTGAACCCTCAAACACTTGCGGGTACTGAGCCACGTGTGCCTGAAATGACTCAAAATCTCCCTTTTGGTAAAAATACTCTGCCCGTACGTACTGAAAATACGGTTTATAAACGTGGTATGGACACGTCCTTTCAATCTCTTCTGTGACTTGTAAAAAAGTCTCCCAATCTTCTCGTTGTTTCGCTTTTCTCGCTTTTTCCATTCGGAGAGGCAAAAACATGGGGACCGTTTGAATGCCCTCCTCTATCACCGCCATCGATTGGTGGATATCACCCTGAGCAGCATAGATTGAGGAAAGAAGGAGATAGGAGTACTGTGGTTTATCATCATTTTGTATCCCTTGCCGTAGATAGTCTTCTGCTAGGTCCCAGTCTCCTTCATTCACATACAGATACCCCCATTGGTCTAAAAGATCATTTTGTACGTCCTCCTGTTGGGCCACTTCTGATAAATAGGATTTGGCTTCTTTCAATCGCTTCATATGAATAAGCGCACGAACAAGGGCTAAATACGCCCGTCGCAACATTTTTTCATCTGATTGTTGTTTAAGCTCCTCAATCATGGTCTTTAAACGCGTTTCCGCTTCTAACGCTTTTCCGTTCTCAAGCAATTCATCACAGTATAAAATACGGGTCAACGTCGAATTGTATTTTCTATGTACGAATTTGATTAAGAATTGACAGTGGCGATACATCATGCCGGCATCAAGCACACGAAGAATGTTGAGAATATCCTCCTCATCTATACGATTGAGCACCTTTTTGAGGTAGGCATATGAACGCTGCTCATAGCACGCTTTAATGGTGTCGACTATGAATGGTAGGGCCACATCTAGACGATTTTGTTTGACGAGCGGCTCTAAGTCCTTAAAATCTCTCAAAGCTGTTGTTTGCAGACCCATCCTGCTTCTCCTCCTGCAACCTATTTTGTTTATATTTGTCATTTTGTGTCTATACAGATTTTCGTTTACACGCTGAGACTCTTGTACGTCCATTAGGAAAAAATGACAAAAAGATTTTCCCCTATCGTCATCTGCTTTGTCATGAAAGATTAATCAAATTTAAAAGATAGATTAATATATTTATGGTATTTTACAAGTAGAAAGATATAAATATTAGGAGGAGGTTTACTCACATGGAAATGAAGAAAGTGCTCAGTGTCCTGTTTCTTTCCCTTACCCTGGTCAGTTCTAACGTCTTTGCAGCCCCTGCAGGGCATGACGCTTACAAAGAACGGTATATTGAAGTGCAATTGCTAGGGACTAATGATTTTCACGGCCAACTCGATGTCTATAGCACAGTCGATGGTCAAATGGCCGGAGGTGCAGAGTACCTCGCAGCGTATTTGAAAGCTTATGAAGAACAGAACAAAAACACGTTGATCGTGCACGCCGGTGATATGGTCGGTGCAAGTTCCCCCGTTTCATCCCTCCTACAAGATGAGCCCTCCGTTGAATTTATGAATCGTGTCGGCTTTGATGTCGGAACGGTTGGCAATCACGAATTTGATGAGGGTGTAGAAGAAATGATGCGCCTGATTGACGGTGGTGAACATGAGGTCACAGGTGAATTTGAAGGCGCGAACTTTCCATACACAGTAGCCAATGTTGTCGATGAGGAAACCGAAGAACCTATACTGCCGCCGTACATCATCAAAAAAGTGAACGGTATGCCCATTGGATTTGTGGGTGTTGTCACAACGGATACTGAGAACATCGTGCTTCCCAGTGGTATTGAAGGGGTCACATTTACAGATGAAGCCACAGCGATAAACAACGCCGTTGAAGGATTAAAGGCTGAAGGCGTTAAGTCTATTGTCGTGCTTGCCCACGTGCCCGCTTCCTCTGATGAAGACGGTGCAAATCCAGCAGGCGAGGTGGTTGATTTCGCACCACAGCTAGACGATGAAGTTGATGTGATACTAGCTGGACACAACCATTCTTATACCAATGCGGTTGTCGACGGAAAATTAATCGTACAATCTTACTCCTATGGCACCGCTTTTTCAAAAATTGATCTCCAAATCGATCCGAGAACAAAAGATATTGTCCAAAAAGAGGCAAAGATTATTACCACGTATCATGATGGCATAGACCCTGACAGTGAAATAAAAGATATGGTTAACGGGTACGTTGAAGCTGTTGACCCGTTGATTAATCGCGTGGTTGGCCAAACTAACGAGATCATCACAAGAGACCAAAATGAAGCGGGAGAATCAGCTCTTGGAAATCTTGTGGCAGACTCACAAAGAGCGGCCATGGATACTGACTTTGCTTTCATGAACCCCGGCGGCATACGGACAGATCTAGATGAAGGTGAGATTACATGGGGCGAGCTGTATACGATGCTTCCATTTGGTAATAGCTTGGTAACCATGACCCTTACTGGCGAACAAATCGAAACATTACTTGAACAACAATGGGCGGGGTCTTATCCTCGCATCTTGCAACTATCAGGCCTACACTACACATGGGATCAAAACGCCCCCTACGGTGAAAAAATCATGTCGATGACTGACCATGAGGGCCAACCGATCCAACCGGATGGATCATATAGCGTGACGGTTAATAATTACATCGCTGAAGGCGGGGACGGTTTTACAGTATTAAAAGAAGGAGAAAACCAAACGTACGGCCCTCTAGCACTAGATGCGATGGTAGAGTACATCGAGAATCAGGGAGGTTCTATCGAGGCACCTGAACTCAATCGGATTGCTGTGGAGTAAGTAAGATTGAGGCACCCTTGAGCTCAATCGGACTGCTGTGAAGTAAGTAAGATCGAGGCACCTCAGCTCAATCGGACTGCTGTGGAGTAAGTAAGATCGAGGCACTCAATCGCACTGCTGTGAAGAGTGAAAGAGTAAGAAAGAGTAAGAAGATGTAAGGACCCTAGTTTAAACATTATACTTAAACAAGAGGACCTGTTTGGCCATCATTTATATGCGCCCGTGGTAGACAGTTAAAATAATAAAACTGTTACTAAGAGGAACATGATCAGGGCAAACAGGTTCTTTTTTTTCAGGGTATTCGGCTGTGGGGAAGCAAACTCATTTTTATTGTTTCGACTAGCACTTTTTGTAGGACGACAGAACATGTATGTTAGTCTGACTTTTTTCTACCAGGAACAGCACCTTCGGAGGGCTGAAAATGATCCTCTTGATAAGAGTAAGTGATGTGTGTATCTAAATGACGGTCTCCTGCTAAATCGTGCTTAATCAATTGTTTTCCCAGTTCGGGTGTCATATTTTTATACCAGATGCCTTGAGGGTAAACGATGACAACACTCGCATCTTCACACCGACCGTTGCAGCGGGTACGGGTCGTATGTACCGTATCATCTAGCCCACACGCAGATATCTCTTCTCGTATGGCCTGTGTGACTTCCTCTCCCCCGTTCCTCATACAACTGCCACCATTACATATCAGAACGTGATGCTTTGTCGTAGACAGATCCCATGTGGCCAAACTTATCTCTCCTCCCATTAGCGTTAATTGGGCAAGTACACTCATTATCTTGACTGCTCCTCACCACATTTTACCCCAAAGTGGACGCTTATCTCCACACCTCACGATAAATGGATTGACTCATTTTGCAGCCGTTCGTAACTTCGCATTCAAGCATTGCCGCATATCTTAAAACCAAAACAAAGAGTCTCCAGTATTAGTTTGAAGATCTTTTCCGTCTATTAGCCATCACTACTCGATCCTTTTCTTGTCATGTGTAACAACCCTTTTGAAAACGGGCATACATATTACGGCACTCACTGCACAATCTAAGCATAAAGACGCTTTTTTTTGGAGGAGTTTTGAGTGAAGACAGGTAAAGAACAGCTAACAGCAACAGAAATGGGGAAACTTTGGGCTACTTATGTTGGGAATACATTGGGAAAATATGTGATTAGTTATTACCTTCAACATGTGGATGACAAGGATATAAAAAAGGTTTTAGAATATGCCTTGGGTTTATCAGAAACCTATATAGAGGAGATTCAAGCATTTTTTAAACAATCAAATTTCCCCATACCTGTTGGATTCACAGATGATGATGTGAACTTAAAGGCGCCGAGACTATTCAATGATGAATTTTACCTTCATTATTTAACGTATGTGGGTAAAGCTGGAATGAGTATTTACAGTGTAGCTATTCCTCTAGTGACGAGGAAAGATATTAGAGATTTTTTTATTAATTGTCTTAGGGATACAGCACATTTAGCATCTATTGTAACAGACACCTTAAAATCAAAAAATTCCTTAATGAACACACCAGTCATTCCTGCACCAAAGAGAGTCGAATTTGTAACCAATCAAAATTACTTAAACTCTTTTTGGGGAGATAAGAGACCGCTTCATATGTTAGAAATCACTCATCTTTATGGATGCATTAACAATGATGTCACTAGTAAAGCCTTGATTATGGGTTTTTCTCAAGGGGCAAAGGACGAAAAAGTTAAGAAATATTTAGAACGTGGGAAGAACCTTAATCAAAAACACATCGAAATGATGTCTGAAAAACTAACTGAAAACAACTTACCATCACCAAACCTTCAAGATCATTTAGTCACTTCTTCAACTGTACCTCCATTTTCAGATAAACTGATGCTGTACCATAAAGTTGACATGTTCTCAATGAAAGTGAGGGAATACGCAAACGGTGCGTCACTTGACGGAAGAAAAGATGTTGGTACCTTGTTTGGTAAAATGCAAATGGATTCCGCCATATATGTAGAAGATGGTGCCAATATTATGATTCATAATGGAGAGATGGAACAAATACCATTAGCTGTTAATCGAGACGAATTAGTTTCAAAATCATAATCACCCAGAAGCGTAGATTTTAGTTAAAAAGTGTAGGTGTATTCATCGACATACAAAAGCCCTGACTTTTAGCCAGAGCTCTCTTGATGTTATATGGGTTTGTATACGTCACGAGTTCCTCTACAGCTTTGTTTTTCTCTCTGTTTTATTAGTGTCTTCATTGTCTTCCCTTGAATGTAAAGCTTCGATCGGTAAAAATTCA
Organism: Caldalkalibacillus salinus; assembly: GCF_016745835.1. Taxonomy (NCBI): domain Bacteria; kingdom Bacillati; phylum Bacillota; class Bacilli; order Caryophanales; family Bacillaceae; genus Caldalkalibacillus; species Caldalkalibacillus salinus. Next base: position 44,304 of record NZ_JAERVL010000006.1, read on the forward strand.
AAGATTTCCCCGGTTTCAACGGAACGGGCTAGCCGTTCCAGCCAATTACAATATTTTCTGTATTCGTCCAATTGCTGCAAATTTTGTTCGGCTCGTTGTTTCAATGCTTCTTCTGTTTCTTTATCCTCTATGACTTGCTTCAGCATGGTTTCCGCATTATCAATGGCAGATAGATTTAATTTGGCCTCCCTCTCCCACTTGCTTCCGAAAAAATGGGAAAAATATTTAAAGAAATTTTTCTCCGCCATAAATAAATCTTTCCGGGCCCCTTTTTGCCATACTTTCTGGACTATATTTATATCCTGTAATTTGCGGACGGCTGTGCTCATACTCGGTTTACTCATCCCGAGGTCATCTTTCATATCATCAAGCGTCATGGGATCATGCTTAAAAAACATCATGGCGAATAATCTGCCGATTGACGGTGTTACGCCGTATAGGTCCATTGTTTCCGCAATAGAATTGATGACGGCACTTTCCGCACGTTCAATTAATTGTTCAGCTTCTTTTGCCAAGGAGTATCTCCTCCTTCCTTTAAGCTGTATGATTTAATAAATTAAATTTATTAGATATCATTTTATAACTCTATATATCACTTATAGCATACAGGATAGCGCACTAAAACATACGCGATAGAACGCTATAACATTCAGGGGCTTGTTTACCAAAAAACTAAGCCCCTGATGTCAATATGCTTTTTATTTACTGTTTTTTTGTTCTAATTGAATTAAACTCAACAGACTTAAACCCTCATTTGCTTATCCAGAAATTGTACCTGCTTCAGGTGGATGTACGCCATGACGGTAAAAGTCAATATGAAGCGGTTCAAGCGGTTTACGTCCAAGAATTAAGTCCGCTGCTTTTTCCGCCAACATCAATACCGGTGCATGAATATTACCGTTCGTGACGTAAGGCATGGCTGATGCATCGACCACTCGTACATTGTCGAGCCCATGGACCTTCATGGTTTGCGGATCTACAACAGCCATAGGGTCTGAGTCAGGTCCCATCTTAGCCGTACAAGACGGGTGAAGGGCTGTCTCGGCATCTTTCTTCACCCATTCCAAAATCTCCTCGTCTGTATCAACGGAAGGACCAGGTGATATTTCTCCCGAATTGTATGGTTTCATCGCTGGTTGAGACATGATTTCCCTTGTCACACGTACTGCTTCAACCCACTCGCGTCGATCTTGCTCGGTAGAAAGATAATTATAGACCATGCTCGGATGCTCTTTAGGATCTTTCGAACGTATCTTTAATGACCCACGAGCATCAGAGTACATAGGTCCGACGTGTACCTGGAATCCGTGACTCGTTTCCGCTTTTTGTCCATCGTACCGAACGGCTAACGGTAGGAAATGGAACATCAAGTTAGGGTATTCGACGTCCTCGTTGGAACGAACGAAACCTCCCCCTTCGAAATGGTTGGTTGCTGCTGGACCTTTACGTCCGAGTAACCACTGTAAGCCGATCCAAGGCATCCGTAGTTTATTTAAGTTCGGCTGTTCGGACACCGGAAGCGGACAAGCGTATTGGATGTAGGCTTCGAGATGATCCTGAAGGTTTTCACCTACACCTGGCAAGTCAACGACCGGTTCGATTCCAAGTGAACGTAGGTGATCGGCATCGCCTACACCTGACAGTTGAAGTAGCTGTGGCGTGTTGATTGCACCGCCGGAGAGGATCACTTCACCTGCATTTACCTGATGGGTTTTGCCATTTCTTTGGTATGTCAAACCTTTAGCTCGAGTACCGTCGAAATCGATACTTGAAACGAAAGCACGTGTTTTTACTGTCAGATTCTTACGCTTCATAGCCGGATGAAGATACGCACGTGAAGCTGACATCCGTCTGCCTTTGTACACATGCTTATCGAATGGTCCAAATCCCTCCTGGCGAAAACCGTTCACATCTGGCGTTCGCGAGTAGCCAGCCTCAACAGCTGCGTCGAAGAAGGCTTGGAATAGAGGGTTGGTAGCCGGCCCGCGTTCCAATTTGAGAGGACCGTCGTGACCGCGGTATTCATCATCTGGGTCCGCTGCTAAAGCCGTTTCTAAGCGCTTGAAATACGGGAGACAGTGGGCAAAGTCCCATGTTTCCATACCTGAATCTGCTCCCCAACGTTCGTAGTCCATTGGATTACCTCGTTGGTAAATCATGCCGTTGATTGAGCTCGAACCACCGAGCACCTTTCCTCGAGCATGCTTGACACGTCGACCGTTCATATAAGGCTCAGGGTCAGATGCGTATCTCCAGTCGTATAATGGCTTCCCTGCTGGGAAGGGCAAAGCTGCTGGCATTTGGATTAATAGGTCCCATGCATAATCACTACGTCCTGCTTCTAGAACAAGGACACTGCGCGTCCCATCTTCACTTAGGCGGTTGCCGAGTACAGAGCCCGCACTTCCGCCACCAATAATCACGATGTCATATGATTCATTCATCTTTTGTACCTCCTTGAAGACTGATAATAAATGCAATAATTTATACAACTTGAAGCGTTATTCATCAAAACTCTCCTTCAAGTTACTTAAACCAGTTAATCGGTTCAGGTTTCAAGTTGCGGAGAACATGCTTCGTTTCCGTATATTCCTCCAGCCCTGGTTTACCAAGTTCACGGCCAATTCCGGACTGTTTATAACCGCCCCATGGAGCCTGTGCGAAATACGGGTGAAAGTCATTGATCCATACCGTACCCATGCGCAATTCAGAAGCTACGCGCTCTGCTTTGTCTCCGTCCGTCGTCCATACAGCTCCGGCCAGTCCATAGATTGAATCATTAGCAAGACGTACAGCTTCTTCTTCACCGCTGAATCGTTCAACCGTTAATACAGGGCCAAACACTTCCTCCTGCACGATACGCATGTCCGAACGACATTCGGTGAAAATGGTAGGTAAATAGAAAAAGCCATTCTGTAGTTCTGGATCTTCTGGACGAGCGCCACCCACTAATAAGTGAGCCCCTTCCTGTTTTGCGATTTCAACATATTCCTCTACTTTTGCCCGGTGTTCAGCAGAGATCAACGGACCTGACTGAGTCTCTTCTTCAAAACCGTTACCTAGCTTAATTCGTTTCGTTCGCTCAGCTAGGGCTTCAACAAAACGGTCATGAATGGAATCCTCAACAAGCAATCTTGCCCCTGCAGAACATACTTGACCGGCATGGAAGAATACGGCATTCATCGCTTGGTCAAGCGCTATATCAAAATCAGCATCCGCAAATACGATATTCGGGTTTTTCCCACCTAGCTCCAAAGCAATCTTTTTCACGTTTCCGCTAGCCGCCTGCATAATTTTCTTTCCGGTGATAATGCCGCCCGTAAAAGAAATTAAATCAACGTCGTTGCTTTCTGCTAGCTCGTTCCCCACCGTTGCTCCTTCACCGAGAACAAGATTGACGACACCTTGAGGAAAACCGACTTCTTCCATCAATTCCGTCACCTTTATCGTCGTTAGTGGTGTGATCTCACTTGGCTTCAAGACAATGGTATTTCCTGTAGCAAGAGCAGGAGCAATTTTCCACGCTGCTTGTAAAAGAGGATAATTCCACGGCGTAATTTGCCCGCATACCCCTACTGGTTCACGCACCACTTTGCTTTGGCTATTCGGAATCGGCGATTCAATGATCTCGCCACCGTCCTTGTCAGCCAACCCGGCAAAGTAACGGAAAACCTCTGCAATATCATCCATATCGGCACGGCTTTCCTCAACGGTTTTTCCAGTATCAAGGGATTCCAATTCCGCAAGCTCTTCCTTATCCCTCTCGATCAATTGAGCGATGTGGAGGACTTTTTTTCCGCGCTCGTTACCCGGTGTACGTCTCCAATCACCATGATCAAAGGCGTTTCTTGCTGCAGCAATGGCCAGTTTCGCATCCTCCGCGTTTCCTTCAGCCACTGTGGCAATAACTTCTTGATTATATGGATTAATGATTTCTCTCGTATTTCCGGAACGGGCTTCAACCCATTCGCCATTTATGAACATTTTTTTCATGAAGTTCCCTCCCTGCTCATTAACTTTATTTAATTTTTTTTAAACGTTTTGAATGATTTTTATGATATCATGCTTTTTTTTGGTTGTAAACAGTGAGGGACTAACTTCTAGGATAGGACGTACCACGGGACGATACATTAATGAGAGCCTTTCTCATTACACAACCTTACTCAGCAAATCAATGACCTGATGGAAACAAAAATATGGGACGCAACCTATGGTTATCGGTACGTCCCATATCATAATATTTACTTAATAGTTTTAACTGCCTATCATTATTGCCCTTCATAGTCCATGGCCTAGCCCTTTAGGTTAAGTATAAAACCTCAAGAACTTATTCCAATGATTTAGGAGCACCTTTTACTTTGTAAACTCATCACTTCTCACCAATCTCAATAGGTTTTAGATCCTCAACTTTCTTGTTGCCTTTTTTATAAAATATAGATATTAGAGATCCTATTAAGAGCAAAAACATGCAAAAGGCAAGGGGAAACTCTGGAGTAATAGACTCCGATAAACCACCTGCAAAAAGATTACCACTCATGGCCATGACTCCTGACAATAAGATACCACCAGCACCAATACGAGCTAAATAACTGTCAGGTTAACGCATCAGCTCCTTCGAAATAACTGTGTGCACTTACTAAGCGTTTTCTCCCCACAACTCCTGGAACCATTGCACCAAAGGAAACTCTAAATAATAAACCTGTAGCTCCTAAAATAAGTAGACTTCCTGCTATAATCCATATATTGGTAGTTCCAACTGGTAGAGACAATACTAACGGGGCTATTTGGGAACAGACAACGACTAATGCAGCTTGCCATGGTGAACCTGTTAATTGAAGAACAATTAAAGGTATGGCTATCTCGCTGAAACGATGACCAAATATAGTAGCAAGCTGTCCAACCCACATCACGGTAAAATTTTTATTTTTGAATAAACTCATTAAGCTTCTCCCTATTTATATAGGCCAAGCGCCTAGCGTGGCTTCACCTAACGTCTTTCGTAGTTGCCTCTTATTGTACCGTCTGAATAATAAGCTGTCTTAAGTCCGAGATTCGATTAGGCATTTCCGGGGTCGAACAATTCAGTATATCGCACAAAGCAATTAAATCTTCTAGTTTAGCTATCTGGACCCAATTCTCATTCAAAGATCCTCCAGAATCCTGGTAAGCCTTTATAAAATGACGTTCGAACCAGGAATTTTCGTTTTCATACCGAAGTATATTCCCAATATCAACATATTTTCTTCCTGAAAAAGCAAACTCCCAGTCCAAGACCGCTGACACTTCAACCTCGTTTGGACTATCAAACATCAGTATATTTAGGCCATTGAAGTCAGAATGAACAAGAACTGACGGTTCATAAATTTCAGATAATAACGAACGGTGGGACACACAGAATGATCGAACCATTTCCGTCACTTCCGTTCCCAGATAATGACCGGTTGCACCACTATCTAGGCTTTCTAAAATAAAAGAGTAAAATTCGGCCTCACCCGTGTTAAATGGTTTAGCAATAGTAAGGTCCCCTGCTAAAAAGCCTGGGCAGTCGAAAGTATAGCTGTGTATGCGAGCTAATACATCACCAATAGATTCTGCAGCTTTTGCAATCTGTCGTTTTTCTCCTCTTTGCAGAATATCCCGCAGCAATACTCCCTCTTTCCACTCCAGTACAGCCCAGTCATATTCTATTAAATTTTGGCTTGTATCCAGATAGATGTAATCTGCTACAGGCACGTCGCCGCTCAATCTCTCAGCAATTGCTTTTTCTTTTGATGCGACGTCTGAACCACCCGCAGAAATCCTTAAAATGAAAGGAGTAGCTAGTCCTTCAAGTTCAACTTTATAGGTACCACTACTAAGTCCTGTTTTCATTCTTTCAGCTTTTATGAGCCGTTTATTTTTAAACACTTGGCTCATCATTATACTTATAGTCTCATAACTGATGTTTATATTTTTGCTTGTTCGTTCCCAAGATTCTTTCATCTTGGATCTCCCCTTTTTGACGCAGTTGATGAATTCTATATGCGTCGTGTTTCTAGTTATATGTAGTCGCGTTGACGTTGTTGTTATCTCTCAACATACTCTTTTAACGCCTTATTCATATCTTCAAATCCTTGTTTTGTACCCCGATTAAGTTTTGATTTCATAAAGGGAACTAACAATCCTTTGAATGTCTCTCTATGAATAAATTTCACAGCACCGTTTTCCAGTTCATTAAGTTGATAGATATGTTCACCAGAAAACAAACCTGGTATTGGTAAGCTTCCAAGCCACCTTAACTCCTTTTCTACTTCGTAACTAGTTATTTTAGGCTTAAATCTCATCCCTTTTTCTCCAGCTGGTTGGACAATGATCTCAATAATTGAATCCTTCTCTATTTTTCCCTTTACACTTATGATAAATGGATTCCATTTTGGATATTGATCAGTTGTAACCAATGCTGACCAAACTTCCTTAGCAGTCCCATTAATCTCAATTTCGGTTTTTATTTCAAACATATATATTAACCCCTTTCAATATTAGTAACTGCGATATCATATCACGTTCTCGTATCTACGACGCCTCTGAGCTTACAGGCATGGCTAAGCATTAGATAGCTCTTGGGCTTAGTCATGCTGCCTGGTTAGCGAAAGGGATGTGTCGCTAAATCTACATCATTGCTTTTAAAAAACTTTGTTGTGTGATTACGTCTCACTTCTAGGCGATCAAGCCGCCCTGGCGCGGAACAGCATGAAAACATTGTTATGCGATGGTACAATTGCTTTACCATGTCGTGTTTAATTTATCTGAATAGAACAATATAGCTTTTTTATAGGAAGTAATGTCCTGATCATTGCTTGTTTCACCAAGATTCTTTAATAAGAATGCCATAGATCTCTCATGATGTCCTAAATTATATAATGTCATCGAATAGAATACTTGGATTGCTCTATTCTCTGGAAATATATTAATGCCCTTTTCGAGTACAGCTTTTGATTTTTCATACTCCCCCATTGTCCTATATGTACTGCCTAATCCGATTAACGCACCTTCTAAATCATTTCCAGAGAGACCTTGTGAGATTGCCTTTTCATAATATGAGACTGCATCAGACTCTAGCCCTATGCTTTTGCCGACTTCATCAAACTACTCCCAAATACGATTGATCTTCAAATTTTCTCGCTTCTCCGGTATTGTAAGTTCATAGACGTCAGGGTTAGTTAATTTTTTCCATTCCTCAAAACCATAACTATCATCAAAGTATTTCAACATTAAAGACATCAAATTTCCATGAGTAATTATTATTACATTTTCTCTTGAACCATTAATCATTTCGTTAATAACGGCTATCCCTCGGTTCATTGCCTCTCTTGACGACTCACCACCTGGAAGCTTCATATCCAGGTCAACAAACGACTCTCTTAACTTATCCTTCCAGTCAACTCTATCTTCAGATGATAATATTCTCTCAGAAAGTCGATCATCAGTATGTATCTTTAATTTGATTTTCTGCGCTAAAGGATATATTGTTTCTTTCGATCGTGCATATGTACTTGAAAGAATAAAATCAATGGGGTTGAGGTTGTCCGTAAAAAAGTTGGCTAGATGTTCAGCTTGTAACTGTCCTTCTTCAGTTAATGACGCTGTTGGAGCTTGACCTGTTGCCTTACAATGTCTGACAAGATATATTCTCTTCATTGAGAACACTCCCTTTATTATTTTCGGCAATGGTTAGAACCTCGTAATCGTAACCAACCTGCTCCATGAATATATTTATTCTAAATGCCTCTCAAAAGAAAACCATGAGAATACCCTTAACCCTGAAAAAATTAGCAGTATTATGGCAAAAAATCGAAGTGTATCGTCATTCAATAAAAATAAAATAAGAGATCCTATTAAGGCACATATTGCTTTAATAGTACCAGAGAATCCGTTAATAGGTACGTTGCTAACAAACGCAGTTTGACAACCTTTTAATGACTTTGAGTAACAACTATCATGATATGGTACAACGAAAAAAAAGAAAGTAGAAACTACCAAATCTTCTTTATACTCTATTTGCAAAGAACACTCTTCACAGTAAACTTTTTCCTTTCTCATCATTCATCCCTCGTCCCCTGTCCTTCTATTTAAGCTTATTTTTATATTCTCTAGGTTATTTAACTAACTTAGTGTCTATTTTACAAGAATTGAATCGAATATGGGCTAGAAATAGGCTTTTAAAAATTCGTCCATGAGCGGCCGCACCAAATCGACAAGTTTCATATAACGTTCCGGCATTCACGGCGTGTTCGTCCTCCCTTTTGGAGGTTGGCGCAGCTTGCCAGTCAGTTAATCAACTCCGCCTGAACATAATCTTTAATAATTCATCGGTAGTCCAAACGAATATTGAGGCTATGGTTGAAGCGATAAAATACACATTCCCTTCAGCTATGTAACTTAGGACTGTACCGAAAGCAAGGCCAAAAATGATATGAATTCCAAATGCTAAGCCAAGCCTACTCTTCCCTTGTTTATGCTTTAGGATGAAATCTGAAAAAACTGAAACAGATATCCCTAATAAAAGAATGACTGGAGAAGAGAATATAAGAATAAATCCAAATGTCTCAAAAAAACTATAATTTCCTCCAGACATCATCAGTATTGTTAATATTATACCAGTTAGAATAGAACTACAGATGAAGACCAAACCTTTTCTAAGGACCATGCAACCCCTCCAGTAGTTGTTTGTTAAGACTAACTTTCATCCGCTCTGTCATCTCATCAACATTTGTAAGGTATGTGAAGACGAGCCGACTCGGTTAGCGAATGAGATTGTCCAGCGTTACCCGCCTATATAATGTTTGTCCTGAACTTATAAATATTACCAAAGCAACCTGCTTTAATGACGTTTGTGCAAAACCATTAACCATTTTTAAAAATCTTTTATTTCTTATTCTCCAATTCTAGTTCTTTTTTAATTTCTTCATTAGAAACAGATTCAATATGATTTTCTTCTTTGGTTGGTAATAGTTTTGATAGTTTATGATTTATGCTAATTAACAAGCCTATAATTATTGATGGAACTCCCCATTTAGCAAAGAAGTCAAGAGGCATATTAATCCAACCTAAAGGAATTCCAATAACCCAAACTAAAATGATAAAAGTTATAACAGCATATATAATACTCAAATAAATCCCTCCATTATATCTATTTGTGGTGTAACGACCGAAAACCAATTATTAAAGTATAGATATTCTACTATAAATTTTGCACCAGCATCTCGGCCATGGACTAACGTTCCGTGTTCACAACCCCTTGAGCTTACAGGGGTTTCTGAGCCTTAGCTAGCTATTAGCTTAGACTCAGGAATGCCGCCTCGCGTGGATTTGGGTAGATATATTGTTATAGGATGTTAACGCCATCCTTCTCAAATTCCTAATAACCATTACAAATTTAATTTATACTTAAGCTCAAAATAAGCATCAGCCAACCAAGGATGAACTACTTTTAACGATTCTCGTTGTTCCCAAAGATACTTAATATAAGAAAATGCCCCGTGTTCTAGTGAGATATTTAATTGGTTTTTAAGCTCTTCAATATACGGTGGAGTCCCTTTTTGATCCCATTCTATCTTATCAGCAACAAATAATACACGATCTAAAGTAGTTGAATTTGCACGCAAAGTAGTATGACAGCTTATTGCATCTAAAATTAACTCTTCATTAATATGAAATATTTCTTTTGCCATGACTCTTGAAATCTTTTGATGAATAATAAGAGGGAATGTTTCCTCTTCCGGTAAAACTTCGATTCCCAATTCGTTAGATACATTTATTCGTTCATTGTTAGGAAAAACTGCGCTTATATCATGTAAAAAGCCAGACATAGCTGCCGAATCCTGGTCAACTCCAAAATCTCTAGCTAGTCTCTTCGATTCATAGCCAACCTGAATAGAGTGTTTAGCAGTTTGATAAAAGCCATGCATTTCTAAAAAATTGCCAACATCTTTCTCAATGTCCCCTGTCTTCTCAAAAGATTTTACTAGATTTGCTAGAATCTCGTGCATATTTTCACCTCTCTTCCTCATTAGATCTCTTCAATTGAGTATGCTTTCATAAGAGAAAAAGATTTAGTGTTATATGATGGTTGGCTCTCTCGAGTTATTTACGAGCTGTTTTCCTCTTTTTTCTGTTACATCACACACACCTCTAGCGGAATACCATTAGGGTCCCGAAAGTAAAAAGCATAATAGTTCTTCGTATATTCAGGATAGCTTTGTGGTGTCCTAGTTACTTCAATATTATTCATTCTCAACATTTCATATATTTTATCAATTTCAGCCTTCGAATCAGCTAAAAAAGCAATATGGTCTAATCCTATATCTCTCACAAAATCCTTATGTACTGACGCCTTATTACACCTAATCCATATATTATGTTCATTCTTTCTATAAGATTTAACAGCTACTTCTCCATCGTCGTCTTCCCAGTCGTTGAAAAAACCAAGATGACCTAAGAGAAAGTCGTAGAATTCTTTCGATTCTTTAAAGTCTTTAACATTCAATATAATATGAGCTATCATTTGATCACCTCTATCACACTATTTTTTTGGTTTTTGTCATATTACATATAACGTTCCTGTATCTGCGACGCCATGAGCCTTATAGGCGCTGTCCTTAACCTAGAAATGCTTTTCTTATCGAAGGCGAGTCGACTCGGTTAGGCTCAAGAATGTGCCCCGAAAACTACTCCTATGCTTAAACTTTCCGTAACCGAGGGCGCTTATCGTCCGCTTGGTCGGTGGATTCTCTATCCATCTATTTCAGATGTGAGTTTATAAGGGCCGAATCGTTCTCGAATTCATGAACGGCACCCTCTTTTTTTAAAATAAATCCTTTGTGAATTAAGAAAGACTAAGTACTTATTACACAGTTTAACGGCCTACACCACTTCTTGGCCTCCTAACCAGTTCTCCTCCACAATTAGGACAAACATAATTCATATTTTCCGTACATTCATAACAAAATGTACATTCATGTATACATATATAAGCAGTTGAATTATTGTTAAGTTCCTCTGTACATTTTTCACATGAATTTCTCATTTCCAAAGACATAAAAATCCCCCTTTTATTAGATTTTTACATTTTTACTACGAAACACTACCCTATCTATTTTAATTTTAAATTTCTTTCATTTACATATGTTTATTAGTGTTTTTTGCAAACGGTGTTGTTTTTGACGGATTATCTATTGATTTGCTTTAAATTTCTAAGTTGAGGTGTTTTCTAAGGCCGTAGCCGGGCGCGACTGCGCTTAGTCGGTGCAGGTGTGTCTGCTGAATTTACTTCTCCGAAATGCTTCTTGCAGACCGAGAATTGCTTGCGATCCTATGCGGTAAAACGGTGATATCTGATGCAGACAGCATCCCCGATATTCATTGAAAACAATTAGCTTTATATGTACATATCACTTATTTTTGTTGCCTAATCTTCTACCTCAACTAAAAATATTCGTTCTTTAAACTCGCCTTTTTTATTTGCTTTTTCCTCTCTAACCCGTTCAAGATCGTCAATTGAAAAACCATGTGACTCAGCAAGCGATCGCAACAATTCCTGGATGTCCGCTAATTCTTCAAGTGCTTCTTCGTTTGATCTAGCATTCAGATATTCATCAAATTCTTCCTTAAGTTTTTTTCTTAATTCGGAATGATAGGCTTTCGAGTCCAATATCTGAGTTGATATCTTTTTAGATTGTGTACGAATAATTTCTGGGATTCGATCTCGAACTAGTTTATTATATATAGTCATTATTTTAATCTCCTTCGAAAAAAATGTCTTCTCCGATACCCCCTAGCCAACTAGGATTGTACATCACTTCTGACCTTCCACCCATCAATATTAAAACCACCAACTTGCTCAAAAACATGCTCTATCAAATTCCTATACATATTCATCATCTTTTTCTTATCGTTTAATTTTATGCCTTTTAAAAACATTTCAGCAAAATAAGGATCTGGAAATTCATCTTTTAAGTACCGATCTAAGTAAGAGGGTTCTGATAAGTATGATGATATCTGATATACTGGGATTTGCTCTAACTTCAAAAATCTACAATATTCACTAAATATAAAATTCATAAAATTAAAATAAACAAAGTTAAAATCTTGTCTTCTCTCTTCATAACAATCTAAAAGATTATCATATGAATCCCAAAGGGAATACTTCTTTATTTCTTTTATCACATTAGAGAGATCCTCATATTTTTTATCTTTCCAAATCTTCGCTTCAGCTTTTAACCTCTTAGTGATTCCTGTCTTATCAAGGATCACCACTCCTGTTAAAAATTGAACCATAGACATTGTACTATAGTTCTTATAATCATCTTTAAAGTATCTGATAATTTGCGTTGGTGGATTTATAAAATATTCAATGAGGAATCCTCTAACCACCCTGTTCCCGCGTTCTCTCCAACTAGTGTTCTCAGATAGAATTATATGAACGTCAATATCTGATCTTTTTGAAGGGTTACCTGTAATATAACTTCCACACACTAAAACGGCTTCAACTTCATCTTTGTCTACCCAATCTTCTAAGAATTCGCTTAATGCCTCTTTCCAATCTTGCCTCAAATGAATCACCTTCTTTAGGGGGGATTAAGATAACATTTCGTCGCGAATACACGTGTTATGTGATATCAGTCAGCTTATCAATTAAGCTACACGTCATGTTGAACCTTAGATAGAATTCGGTTAGCTACTGCCGTTGAATCTATTTGATCTGTAAAGATGTGTTCACCAATTTTAATCTCTTTCAACTTGTCTACACATTTTTCATTTTGTTGAAAGGTCCATCCTCCAGGAGTATCCCCTCTTTTTGTTAACCGAGCATGTAATGTTTCGTTAGACGCAATCAGACAAAAGTGATATATATCTTTATCAATATCTTTTAATCCGTTGTATATGTATTCGAAGTTTTGATGCTTGTATATAGTCATAGGAACAATTAGATGTTTATTATATTTTCGTTTTAATTCTTTTGCTACATTTACAACTAGTACTCTCCAAAGCTCCATATCTTGAAAATCATCTGTTTTCTCTTCCTTCAATTTAATCTCATCAGTAACAATTTTCCTAAGCATGTATCCAATTTCTTCTGGATCGAAAATCATATTGTTTGCAATAAATGGATGTAGCATGTTTGCTGCAGTGGTTTTTCCTGCACCAAATGCACCATTGATCATCACTATCATTCTATCACTCCATTGATTTGCTCTTGAATTTGACTGATTTCACATAACGGGCCGCGGGATTTGCGACGTTTCTGAGCTTTAGGACTGCTTGCAGTTCTAAGCGAAGCATGTTGCGCAAATGCCGTGGATTGGCGAGCTACTTTTCTTATATAGAATCGTGTGATAAAATTGGTTTACCAATATAATAGTCTGCATAAACTTATAAAGACCGCAGATGTTGCAAGCATCTACGGTCTGCACAATAGATTGCCCTCAATGGCGATCGTTAATGGATTCTTAACGAAGTAAGACCTCCGAAACTTCCAGGCTCAAGGGAGGTCTACTTCTTTTTTAAGTAGGAAAGTAAGGCGAGGATGAACATGCCAAATATGAGCATCAAATTAAAGTATCCTTTACTTCCATGGTATCACCTCCTTTCTAGGAGATGAACCAACCACCCTTGAGAACCGATTCTATTGCATCCATATTATACACAATGCTGAATGCGAACATATGCTTTTATATCCTATCTTTTTCTCTATCTTCATGTTTTTCTTTTCTGTCGTATAACGTTTCGTATCTACGACGTCCCTGACCTTACAGGCGCAGGCTGAGCCTTAGATAGCTCTTATCTTATCTTAGGCTCGGGCATGCTGGGTCAAAGATTTAGCCGGTGCAGGGTTGCCGCAGCTCCAACTTCTTCGAAAATGCTTCTTGCGGACCGAGGTCCGTATTGGCCGAATGTGTGAATGCTGTGTTATGCGAAGGACTTCACTTCAATGAATACTCATACAAAATCATCCCCGAATAACCGACACTGAATCCTTCTTTTAATTTTTCAAACTCACTACTCTGGATTCCAAATGCAAATGAAAAATCTGAATTAAATCCTGTTTGCCCAGTTTCAATTATCTCCCCCTGTGGATCTCTCAGGATAAATTGCCCATTTGCCCCTGTACTTGTATATGTCCCATCATTATTAAATATCTTGTTATAAAGAAAAGTACCCTCCTCAGAATCGAGCATATACGTTGTGTGAAAAATAAAAAGAATGTCGTGTTCACGGTTAATTACTTTATGAAGTAAAAAGCTAGTATTGTGAAATTCTGCAACCTGAACATCTAGTTTATGCGAATCTACTGACGATAAAGGGATCCATTCTGGGTCAATGAACAATTCAATGTTCTCTTTTTCTTTCTGATCGATTGTATATTGTCCGCTTTCAAATATATTTTTAACAGGTTTTTCATTTTCAGATTGATGTACAGAGTATGCACACGCCTGAGTTATTCCACATGTGAGAAAAATAAAAATTAAGAAAATAAGCTTTGGTTTTACTTGCACTATATCTCTATCCTTTCTGAAGTGTTTCGTATAACGGGCCGCATTTACGAACCCTCACCGACTTAAGTGACCGAAGGGAACGGCCGCGATGCGGTTAGTCGGTGAAGGGTTGTCGCCTGAATCCACTTCTCCGAAATCCCTCTTGCAGACCAAGGATCGCTTGTGATCCGTAGTAGAAACACTTTGTTATCAGATGTTCATGTCTTCTTAGAGATATTTACAATATGATCTTATGTATTCCTGCTTCTCCTAAAAAATCTGATCTTGCCAATCCTTGTTCCCCTAATAATATTCTGTCGTTTTTAATTGCCTAGCTGACTTTCTGTCTACGCTTAAAGCATGACGTTACCGCTATGCCTCCAAGACTTAATACAGAGCGGATGGCTAGCCCTTACCCTGGTGGGATCTCCCCCCACCAAAATGTGCGACCTGCCAGGGCGCACTGTAGATATATTGTTATGCACAGTTACTTCCCTTCTTTGAAAATACAATCGGTAAAATGAATATGATATAATTGAACTAAAGTTATTAATATATGGCAAAAATGTTTATGTAAAGGGGTGATGAACATGGCCATATCAAAAGATGAACTTTCCAAAATGATACAACAGTTACCTGAACAAGATCTTGATTTAGTTCATAATTTAGTGAAAAGATTAATTAACTCAACTGACTCACACATTCCTTACGATGATGAACCTTTAACTGAAGATGATAAAAGAGCTATTAAAGAAGCTAAAATTGAATACCAACAAG
This sequence comes from Caldalkalibacillus salinus, assembly GCF_016745835.1. Classification (NCBI taxonomy): domain Bacteria; kingdom Bacillati; phylum Bacillota; class Bacilli; order Caryophanales; family Bacillaceae; genus Caldalkalibacillus; species Caldalkalibacillus salinus. The sequence continues at coordinate 59,594 of NZ_JAERVL010000006.1, forward strand.
GAAAAACTTTAAATTTAAAGGATATTGAAAATGAGTTACGAAGTTGAGTTATCAAGTTCAGCAAATAAATACTTAAGAAAACTTGATAAAAAAACTCGTAATCGAATCCTTAATCACATTTTAATATTATCAGAAAATCCACGACATCCCGAATTAAATATAAAGAAATTGCAAGGTGAAGAAAGCCTTTACCGACTTCGTATTGGTGACTTTCGTGTTATGTATTCAGTTTATGATGACGTACTGATAATTTTCATAGTAAAAATTGGACCTCGTGGAGATATCTATAAAAAGTAATTTAACAAGTCACTTGATAGAGTGGCTTTTTTTTCTTTTTTAGTAATTGCGCATAACGTTTCGTATCTACGACCGCCCATGAGTCTTACAGGTGAAGCCTGAACCTAGAAATGCCTTTCTTGGTGAAGGCGAGCCGACTCGGTTGGCGAACGGGTTGTGTCGAGCACTACCTCCCTTGCCTACTCTTCGAGACCGAGGGTGCTTGTCACCCGACGCGTGAACACGGTGTTATCTGATGGGCACTATCTAAAAGAATTCATATAAGTCGTTGAAATATTTAATGTCCTCATCACAAACAGCATCAATTCCATAGCCTTTATAGAAAATCTCTCTGTCTATTTCGTTATTAAAAATATAAGGCTTTGGTCTAGTTGCTAGTGTTAGATCATATCTAGGGTCTCCAAACGCACCTCCAGACCAATCAATAATGCCAACAATTTCTGTTCCTTGAACTAATACATTATCGATAGTAAAATCACCGTGGATTAATGTATGATCAACTTTTATTGGTCTCTTTTTCATTAAATTGTTGAGTAATTCTTTTGTACCATCTACCTCGTATTTTTTTAGGTTATATTCAGCCTCGATAAGTTTCTTTTCTAACCATGGTTGCTCACCTGCAGTTAGCTCTTTTGGACATGTTGTACTATGTAAATCCCTTAATACTTGACCATAGTTATATAAGATTTCTTCTTTGTGTTGTTTTGAAATACCTCTCTGAAACAAACTTCGTATTGTTTCACCTTCTATAAAACTCATTAGCAACCAGGAGGAATTTCTATCCTCTGTAAATTTATAACGCTTGGGAACTGGTAATGATGTATTGTTTAGAATATGTAAGATTTTGCTTTCCTGGAATAGGCACTTTCGATATAGCTCTTGAACACTTTTCTTTAAAACAAATTTTCCCTTCTCACTAGTCACTATGCCTACACTCGAAGTACATCCTTGCTTAGGAAAAGAAATGTTTTTAATACCTCCGATTAATTGAGTAAATTCATATGGAATCTTTTCTATTTCAATAGGCTTCATTATAACAAAACTCCAGATTATTCTATTAAAGTGCTTTTCAGATAACGTTTCCGTATCTGCGACGCCTCTGAGCTTACAAGCATGACTAAGCCTTAGATAGCTCTTATCTTTGGCTTAGCCATGCTGACTCAATTAGCGAAGAAATGTGTATCTGAGTTCACTTCTAAGCCTGTCGGCATCCAGAGACCAAGCCGCCTCAAGCGGCGCCGTGTAGATATTTTGTTATGTGTAGTTACTGGTTACTTCGTGAAAAAGAAATCTACTACTAGTCTTCTTTTAATTGCTTTGTAAATCTATATCCGTTAATTTCAAAGCCTTGGCTTTTATAAAAAGAATGTGCTGCTTCACGTTCAGGCTTTATCCCACTTGTTAAAAACATTGTTGAAGCACCCCTATTTACTCCCCATTCCTCCGCTTTATTTATAAGTGATTTTCCTATTCCCTTACCTCTTTCTTCTTTACTTGTTACAAGTAAAGATATTTGAACAAAAGGTTTACTTTCTTCATAGATATAAAGTTCTCTTAATCCAATCATTCCAACTACTTTATCATTTTCCTCTGCTACAAAAGTAGAGTACATGGACAAGGCTAATATATTTTCCATTCTACACTGCATCTCTTGTAAATTTGTTGGATAACCCAAGTCTTCCATCAATCCAACAACATCTTTTAAATCGCTCATTTTGAACTCTCTTATTTGAACCATTTTTCTCACCTCATAAGTCACAACAATCGTAATTTAATATGGGTACAGTTTTTTTATAATTGCATCTTTTTAGTTACTCTCTAACAAAAACAGTAATTACATATAACGTTTGCGTATTCACGACGCCCATGAGCCTTACAGGCGATGTCCTGAACCTAGAAATGCTTTTCTTGGTGAAGGTGAGCAGACTCGGTTGGCGAATGGAGTGTGTCCCGGTAAATACTCCCTCTGCTTCAATCTCCCGGGACCGAGGGCGCTAGCCCGTAGCGTAGATACTTTGTTATGTAAAGTTATTGGCCCGCATTAATCCTACATTATGTCGTTAACAATTTCTCTTAAGTGAACCTGGTACATCTTATTTTCTTCTCTTAGAATTAACATGTCTCCTCTGAAGTCTCTATCGGTTGATTTAATAGTTTTACCTTCCTCATTAACAAACTTAATTGTTTTATGAGTTTTAAATCCTCTGGAACCTCTATTTTCAAGTAGTATATATTCATTGTGTTTACTATATCCAGCATCAAATAAGAAAAAATTATCAAATACTATGAATCCAGAAGAACCTGAAATATTGGGATTATAAAAATCCACTTCATTGTTTTCTATCTTTCCTAGATTAAAATCACTATAGTAGTAGAACCAGACTTGATTATCATTAACAACATTTAAAGCATAACAGTCACAGATATCCGCATCATTATTTGAAAATACTTTGTTTCCTTTCTCATCCCATGCTACTAGCCCAGAAGCACCTACAGGCGGGTTCCATCCATAATTTCCAAAAACGCCTTCATCAAAATAACTTGTCCAAATCTTTCCCTTTTTGCTTACTTGTACATTTTCAATACCATCACCTAACAGTATCTCTATAATATCTACTCCGTCTAAGGTAACTATTTTACCGTTTAGATCATATTTATTATTTCCGTAATATCTGGTTCTAGCACCTACAAGAAGTAGCTTATCCTCTTGTAAAGGTTGCAAAAAATGATAGTTAAAAAATTGATTATAAATATAAGTTTCAAATATATACTGACTGTCCAAAATTAGCACTTTATAAGTATGTGCATCTGAGAGCTTGGATTTAACAAACATCCCATCAATTCTTTGAGGCTCTTCATCTACAAGCAACACATAAATGTTCTTGTTAAATCCAATTGTAGAAGATACAATTCTATAACCATAAACATAATTGCTTATATCTTCTATAGCCTTAAGCTGATAATTTATTTTTTTCTTCATTGTATCTCCTTTCTATATTGCAATCATTTTACATAACGTTGCGTATTCACGACGCCCATGAGCCTTACAGGCGCAGGCTGAACCTAGAAATGCCTTTCTTGGTGAAGGCAAGCCGACTCGGTTGGCGAACAGGATGTGTCGCTGAATTCACTTCAATGCCTTTCGACAACTGTCGACCGAGCCGCCCCCGCGCGGCAATGTGTGAATATTGTGTTATCGGATGGCGATGCCTTCTCTGTTCAGATTGCCATGGACGGCAATCCCTTTCTTGTTAAACTAAAGCACCCGTTACTTCAACAAAAAATCGAAATATTTTCAGTCCCAGATTTGTGGTCTATCAATATCCATTGTTCTCATATAGTCTAACAATTGACCTGTGTGAACAGATTCGTGATAAGCTATACGCAACAACATATCACCAAGTGTTCTAACATATCCTACATCAGAACGATCTATTTTAATGTTTTCTAAATCACTGGGATTGATTGTCTTTATGTAACAAATGAATTTTTCACGATATGGTTGGGCAAATGCCAAATCATCTTCTACTGTTGTAAATTTTTTTGCATCAAAAGGGTTAGACAAACTTGTTAACACTCCGCTACCTTTTCCCACAAGAATTTGATGATAAAGAAATTCACCTTCTAATATATGTCTAATCATCTCGGCACAAGTCATTGCTTCTTCATCAGGTTTCCATTCTAGCATCTTGCTCGGTATTGCTTTCCATACTTTTATGCTCCTACGTCTAATTTCTTCAAAATTTAGTATTATTAAATCATTCTGGTTCACTTTGTTTCTCCCCCTGTATACTTCTTATTCTATGACAAAGAAAGAACACTCGTTCTCACTATGCCAAATATGAAATATTTCATTAAAAGACTTTCCTTCCCATATAAATTTTAATTAATGTTTCATAACTCTTGTTAAACTAGTATATTCTATGCTTTTAAAAACTGCGGCCATGGACGGACGCACCTTTACATCGCTTTCCGATAACGTTCTTGTGTTCACAACGCCCGTGAGCTTACAGGCGAAGGCTGAACCTAGAAATGCCTTTCTTGGTGAAGCCAAGCAGACACGGTTAGTGAACGAGTTGTGTCGAGCGATACTACCTTGTATCCTCTTCGAGACCGAGGGCGCTTGTCGCCCGGCGCGTGAAAACGGTGTTATCGGATGGTGATGTCTACTCTGTTCAGAGGTTGCCATGGACGGCAACCCCTTTCTTGTTAATCTAAAGCACCCTATAGTTAATCAAAGAAGTTCAATATTTGATAATTAATTTAAGCTGCATATTGTTATCCCTTTTTACCTTCCCCGTTAGTACAATTTTATTCTTATTCTCCTGTTTCCCAACTACCTTGCAACTTCCGAATGTAAACGATTTGTCCAATGTGATATGCGTTATGAGTAGATACATTTCCTAGTAATGCCCACCACTTCGCAGGCACTGGAAAACCTACAACATCATTTTCAATTTTTTCTTTTGTTAATAAACTTTGCCATCGTAATAACACTTCTAATAGGTGGTCTTTTAAGTAATTAAATGTATGGTTAGCATGGATTTCAAAACTTTTATTATTATTTCCTATTGACTGTACAGCATTGAAATCAGATTCTTGGTATCTTTTTTGCCATGTTTGGTTCCAATATAATAGATGTTGCACAATTTCGGCTATACTATGACTATTTTCGTTTGGCTTCCAAAATGCTTGCTCTTCTGACAAATCTTCTACTGATTCTGAAAATGTTATATACCAACTAGGGTCATTAGCATTTGCTAACAACAGTTCAGATAAAACCTCTTTTGCATGAACCATTACCCCACACTCCTCATTTTAATATCTTTAACAATCCTACTTCGATAGTTGAAGATAAATATTATTAATTAAAGCACTTTCGATTTTTTAAAATTTGTGGCCATGGGCGACCGCAACCATACATCGCTTTCCGATAACATATTTTTTCTGACATCTATCATAATAAATGATATTTTAATAGATTTTACGACAGATGTCGTAAATAATCACTTTAAAACTTGAAATCTATTGTTCATCAGGCCTTTCATGTAACATTCGATCCAATGGACTTTGGATCCTACTGACATCCTTTTTGGTCACATGTGTATAAATCTCAGTCGTCGTTGAATTTTTATGTCCTAATAATTCTTGGATATACCTTAAGTCCGTCCCTCCTTCTAATAAATGAGTAGCAAATGAATGACGCAGAGAATGAATCGATACTTTTTTGGTAATTTTAGCATTGGTACAAGCCTTTTCAAAGATTCTTTGAACTGTCCTTGCTGTAATATGCTTATCTGGATTTTCACCGGGAAACAGCCACTGACGTGGTCGGTACATCATCACATAATCTATTATGACGTCTAATGCAGCTTTGGAAAGGATGGTGTATCTATCTTTTCTTCCTTTTCCTTGCTTAACATGTAGCAACATTCTGTCTTTATCGATATCACTTACTTTTAGTTGTACCACTTCACTCACACGTAGGCCAGCTGAGTATGTCACATAAAGTATAGCTCGGTGTTTTTTATTTTTTACAGAGTTTAGTAAACTATAAACTTCTTTAAGACTCAGTATAGTAGGCAGTTTTTGTTGTTTTTTGGGTCGAGGAATATCTAGTTTCATCTGTCTTCCTATTACATATTCATAATAAAAGTTAAAGGAACTGATCGCTTGGTTAACATATGAATGGGTTCTTTCTTTCTCTTCTATTAGGAAAAGCAGATATTGCTTTACATTTTCCTCCGTTAATTCACTTGGTAATTTATTAAAATATCTAGATAATCGTTTAATATGTAATACGTATACCTTGCGAGACCGCGAACTATAGCCGCGTAGCTGAAGTTCATGTTTCTTTTTTTCTAACGTATAGGCTAGAGGAATCTCTATATTTTTACTGTTGGACATTGTAGAAGAATCGGGATTATTGAACGTTGGTGAATAGATAATTTTTTCTTCTGAGAAGACTCCCTTGACGTGTTCCAGTGCTTTTCTCGTGTTTGGAATAATCCAACATTTCTTTTCTTGATTCCACTGACGTCCTTTTACTGCTCTTATTTTCTGTACTCGTTCTTCAGAGTAGGGAAAATATACGTGTAGCTCGTATTCACTTACTTTTTTTATCCTTATCGTCATAGCTTTACCTCTTTTTAAATTGGAGTGATACGATGGTGTCTGACATGGTTATATATATCATAAATGCATACTTTTTAATGGAAATAATTTCTTTAGTTCTTCAGTATACTACAAAAATCCTTCCCAAAAACAAAAAAAGCACCTTTTCAGGCACTTTTTCAGGCACTTTTTGTCAAACATTCGAATTATATGTTTGTCGGCGAGTTTTTGAAGCATAAGCTTTCCGAACGGAAATTTTATGGTTTATGTCACACAGAAATAAAAAAACCACCAAATTAGTATTTTGGTGGAGGCGGTGGGAGTCGAACCCACGTCCGAAGATAACGCAACAATAGCCTCTACGAGCGTAGTCATTGTATTTGAGCTTCGCCTATTAGAACGCCCAACGACTGGCCACCTAATAAGCTAACCTGATTAGCTTAGACATGATCCGCAGGTGGAGAACCATGCTGCAGCCCACTGATGAGTGAACCCTAGTCTGTCAACATGGGCGATTGACAGGTAGAGCCGCTAGCATTATGCTGCTAAAGCGAAGTTATTGTTAGATTTGCCAGTTATTATTGGCGAATGCGTTTTTACGAGGCCGACCCCTCGACTCGCAGCTAAAGCCCGAACTATCCCCGTCGAATCCAGAACGCCCCCTCATAGGAGTGTCTGTTCTAAGATAGTTTTACAGCTCAGCTGTTATCTTCAAGCGTACGTTACGCTCTATTCAGCTGTCGTCAGTGACTCAATCGCTAGTCTCTGATAGTGTCACTAGATAATATACTATAGCATATTCACAGTAAAAATGCAACTTTTACACTGATCAAGTGTGCCGTAACCCCCTCCGAAGCAACCTTTGAGTGAAGCTCGAGTAGCGGAGGAGAGGAGCACCAGCCTTACGCTCTTTGACACCCCATAGCACGTGACGTGCCCCTCCGAAGCAACCTTTGAGCGAGGCTCGAGTTGCGCAGGAGTGGAGCACCAACCTTACGCTATTTGACACCCTATAGCAAGTGGCAATTGGCGTGCCCTCTCCGAAGCAACCTTTGAGTGAAGCTCGAGTTGCGGAGGAGAGGAGCACCAGCCTTACGCTATTTGACCCCCCATAGCAAGTGACGTGCCCCTCCGAAGCACCCTTTGAGCGATGCTCGAGTTGCGGAGGAGAGGAGCACCAGCCTTCCGCTATTTGACACCTATAGCAAGTGACGTGCCCCCTCCGAAGCAACCTTTGAGCGAGGCTCGAGGTGCGCAGGAGTGGAGCACCAACCGTACGCTATTTGACACCCTATAGCACGTGGCAATTGGCGTGCCCTCTCCGAAGCACCCTTTGAGTGAAGCTCGAGTTGCGGAGGAGAGGAGCACCAGCCTTCCGCTATTTGACACCTATAGCAAGTGACGTGCCCCCTCCGAAGCAACCTTTGAGCGATGCTCGAGTTGCGGAGGAGAGGAGCACCAGCCTTACGCTATTTGACACCCCATAGCAAGTGACGTGCCCCTCCGAAGCAACCTTTGAGCGATGCTCGAGTTGCGGAGGAGAGGAGCACCAGCCTTACGCTATTTGACACCTATAGCAAGTGACGTGCCCCCTCCGAAGCAACCTTTGAGCGATGCTCGAGTTGCGGAGAAGGGGGCCACGCCACTAAACAAATTACATCTTCTGCCGCTCCCGAAACGCCCGCTCGATATCCCGCTTGGCATCCTTTCGTTTTAGCGCCTCACGCTTATCGTGTAGCTTTTTACCTTTCGCTAGAGCCAATTGTAACTTGGCATAACCGTTTTTGAGATATAATTTTAGCGGAACCAAAGAAAAGCCTTGTTCCCGTGTTTTACCGATCAACTGATTTATTTCCTTACGATTGAGCAATAATTTCCGCGCCCGTTCAGGCTCATGATTGTAGCGATTACCTTGCTCATACGGGCTGATGTGCATATTGTGTAGCCACACCTCTCCGTTTTTGACACGGGCGAAGCTGTCCTTTAAATTAGACCTTCCGGCTCGGATAGACTTAATTTCTGTCCCCGTAAGAACAATACCAGCCTCAAACGTTTCTTCTATATGAAAATCGTGTCTGGCCTTTTTATTCTGGGCCACTGTTTTAATCCCTCTAGCCATAGGGTAACACCTCGATTCTATCTGTACCCTTCATTATATCAATATCTGTTTCCATAGTTCAACAGGTCCGATTTTGTAAGAGGTCACAATAACGCCATTAGTGATAAACAACCCCGAATAAGATGGCGATCCCGATCACAGCTAAAGGATGCAAATGGAAAACGAAGATGAGCACAGCTGCAACGCCAAAAATAGCTATGTTCATCGTGTTCGTCATTTCCTTCATCCCTAGCTCCCAAGTGACTTGGAGCAGGAATACGATCACCACAACCCGTAAAACCTTGACGATGCCCTCTATCTTAGAGATGTTCTTAAATTTAATGTAGAGCGTGGTGAGTATGACGACGAGGACAGCCGTGGGGATGACCATTCCCCCAATGGCTGAAACAATACCAAAAACACCGCCAACTTTATAACCGACAATGGCAGCGATTTTAGTTGTGATAGGACCGGGGAGTGTGTTCCCTAAGGCTAAGGCCTCCATAAATTCATCATGTGTCATCCAACCGTAATTTTCGACGACTTCTTTTTCTATAAAAGGAATAGACGCAGGCCCACCACCGAAACCGAAGAGCCCTGGCTTAACGAAACCTATAAATAGTTGCCAATAAGTGATCAGCGATTCTGCCATCCTTACTCCTCACCCTTTCGGATGGACACAACCGTATCGTTCCAAGCCTGCCCACCACCGACAGGATCGGCATCACTGCGGATAATCGCATTAGGATTATAGCCCGTTGTCGTCCACCACCGCTGTTCTTGGTTTTCTCGCTGTTCTTGCTGTTTTTGACCCCCATTTTGACGCTCATGGATATCTGCCCGTGCCCGACTACTGTTTTGACGCTCAAGGGTATCCGCCTGTGCCCCACTACCATTTCGAAGCTCAAGGGTATCTACCCGTAACCCACTATCGTTTTGCTGCTCAAGGATATTTGCCCGTACCCGACCCCCATTTTCACGCTCAAGGATATCTGCCCGTGCCTCACCACCGTTTTGCTGTTCAGAAGTATCTGCCTGTGCCCGGCCATTGTCTTGACGCTTGGACGTATGGGCTTGAAGCACAGATCGGGGTAAGCCTTGACCTGAAGCGACAGGACCGTATGCGGTATGACCCATACTGGCAGAGATGGCAACCACTTTTGGATGAATGCCTTCGGTTATGAACGCTTTGACCTCTAAGTACTGCTCTCCGTCTGGTAAATGTAACGTCACATCATCGCCATCCTCTATGCCTATCGCAAGCGCCGACTTTGGATGTAACCACATCGGGTTATCATGGACGATCTCCGCTAACCACTTCTGGTTCATGGTTCGAGACTGTGTGTGAACGTTCCATTTAAAAGTGGTGAGGACAAACTGATCGTCAGCCAGCTCCTGATGATCCAAGGGCACGTACGTCGGCCATGGACTATATGACGTCCCGTGTGTACGATTCAATTCATCTATCATAGGGTTGTAGATGGTGAACTTCCGAGTGGGGGTCTGAAACCCACGATACGGTTGCCCATCTACCATTATACCTATAGCCGTGCCGTCTTCACGTCGTATGATATCTGTACCATCCTCGACATAGGTGCCTTGTAACGCTTCCTTCGTCAGCTTCCTTTTGTACGGTTCATAGTTCGGGGTGGCTTCATTGTGCCAGTGTATCCCTTCCTGCTTCAATGTTTCCCAGCCTCCAGGGACGTTCACCGCCCACCTTTGCACGTAGTCTGCCGCCGAGTCGTATGCAAAATAAGCCGCCATCCCTTCCCCAATCGCTAAGGCGATGTCTTTCATTATATCTCTAATATCTCTAGATTCTCCTTGTGGAGGCACAACCGGTTGCCGTAACCCTATATAGGGAGTTAATTCATACGAATTTCTGGTGTCTAGGTCCCATTTCTCCAAGAACGTAGCATCCGGTAATATGAGGTCGGCAAGATGCGCTGATTCACTATAAAAAGCGTCAATGGCCACATGAAAAGGGACCAATGATTCATCTAAATACACATCCTGGACCGTTGTTTCTCCTTCTGGCCAACTCATGGGCGCGTTCACGTAATAAGTGATCAGTGCCTCTACATCCACCTTGCCCTCGGCAATATAAGGATAGATGGTGGAAGACACAGCACCGGGATACAAAGCGTTAGCGAGCGGGAACGCCGACGGATGGGAAAGTTCCGTTTGCTTTTGAGGCTTGGGCGGCATTGGCACTGGCGGCGGATAAGCGCTTGAGTCAGGTTTACTCGACGTGTAGCACCAGCCCCCTTTTTGCCCTACACTGCCAACGATCGCATTAAGGAGTGTGACGGCGGATTCATTATAAAAGCCGTTACGATGGGCATGTGTCCCTCGATTAGAGATCGTGGTACACTGGGGTGCCGCTTCAGCGAACGCCTTGGCCAGTCGCACGATCGTTTCAGCGGGTACGCCACTTTCCGCTTCGGCCCACTGAGGGGTGAACTGAGACAAGTGATCCTTGAGCGCTTGCACAGAGGTTGTCGTCCATTTTTCAATGAACGCTTCATCATATAAGCCCTCCTGCATGATCACATTCCCCATGGCCAGTGCCACAAGACCGTCCGTCCCAGGAAAAATAGGATGCCATTCATCTGACTGCGCAGCCGTATGAGATAAGCGCACATCGAAGGTGACTAACGTCGCTTGCTTTTTAAGCTTCCCTTCAACCACACGTTGTAAAAAGGGGACATGGCCTTGGTGCGCCTCATATAAGTTACTCCCGAAGTTCAACATAAAAGACGTGTGGGCCACATCATTGGTATCCCAATCTGTATCGCCAATAGCGGCTTTAATGGCCATCCGTTTGTTCAAGGAACACAACCCACGATGGCCCACTTTATTCGGGGTACCGAAGGCGTTTGTAAAGCGCTCCAGTAAGCCATTCGTGCGATCTCGACCGTACTGAAGCACCAGTTTTTCCGGATGACGCCTTTTGACTTCACGCAAACGATCCGCTACTTCATCGATCGCTTCCTGCCACGTGATACGCTCCCATTGTCCTTCGCCTCTTTTTCCTACTCTCCTTAAGGGATGAAGAATCCGGTGAGGGTCGTAGAGCATATTGATCGCCGCGTGACCTTTGGCGCACAGCTTTCCTCTGCTATTAGGGTCTTTGGGATTGCCTTCTAGCTTGGTGACTTTTCCCTCCTTGACATGGGCGATCATGCCACATACTGTGCTGCAGTTAATACACATGGTTGGGATCTGCTGCTCCTGCTGCTTCATGGACGACCCTCTCCTCTTCCACGCGGGATGGATGACGCTAGGCGAGTGGTTTTATGTTTTTGTGCAAGGTCGTTAATGCCGCTAAGGCGGGCTAAACCCTCTCTGAAGACTTCATCTGGTTGTATGTAGTACACGTGTGGGACTAGCTCGTCGTCCGATTTGTATATAGGCTCCGCCCCGTGTTCACGTATATGCTGGGAAATGTCGGAATCGGGATCGCTGACGTCTCCTATCTCTAAAGCGTTGGTTGGACACGTACTGACACATGCCGGTAGGCCACCGTCAGCCATTCTGTCGGAGCAAAAGTCACACTTTTCTGCTTTACCCGTGTCAGGATGCAAGTATATGGCATCATAAGGGCAAGCCGATACGCATGCACCCACACTGGTACACGTGTCCTCATTGACGACAACGACGCCGTTCTCATCTTTAGATAATGAACCTGTGGGGCACGAGGTGATACAAGGGGCGTCCGTACATTGGTTACACATGAGCGGTACAAATTGCTTTTTTACTTGGGGGTACGTTCCCTGTTCTTGTGTTTCAACTCTGGTTCGAAAAGACCCCAACGGAACGTCATGCTCCGATTTACAGGAAACAGAGCAGGCGTGACATCCTGCGCAAGCTCTCAGGTCTATGAGCATCCCCAGTTGCTTCGTCATCTCTCTCCCTCCTTCTCCTCTACATGTGCGCGATCCGTCTAACTGGACTTCCTTACAGGGGTCGACTTCTCTAGGACCTTCACAGCTTCAGGTTCGATGACGGCGTAAACATCATCCCCTTCTTCCATGCCCATCAGTGCTGTGATGTCCTCTCCTTGAACCTCTACAACGAGCGGTATGGGCCCTTCTAAGTCCACCCGTAGGCGGTTTCCGTACATGAGTATGTTGATTACTTTACTAGCGAGGACATTGGCCCGTGAGGCTGATGGTTTCTCCTTGGTCAGTCGTATATCCCATGGTTGAATCACGATGGATTGCTCACCTTCACTTCTCGCCGTTGAGCGTAACGTTTCTCCCCATCGTTCTAGTTTAAAATGAGCTAACCCATCTTCCTGTTTCGTCATTCGCCCATCGAAGTAGTTGGTGCCACTAAAATCAGCGACAAAAGAGGAACGCGGCGCTTGAATAAGTTCTTGAGATGTCCCTTCCTGAATGATTTTGCCTTCGTCCATGACGAGAATACGTTGCCCTAGAGAGATGGCGTCTTCATAATCGTGTGTCACCACAACGGCCGGGATGTTTAATAAGGACAATGTTTTCTTCAACTCTCTTCGCACGCGATCGCGTGTGGTCACGTCAAGGGCCGATAGCGGTTCATCCAGTAGAAGGATTTTCGGTTCTAGCACGAGTGCTCTGGCTAAGGCCACGCGCTGTTGCTGACCCCCGGACAGTTCATCAGGCATATTATCTATGTACTCCGTCATCCCCACTAAGGCCAGCTGTTCCTCCACCCTCTTTTTTTGTTCAGCAGGGGGGATGTGTCGGGCCGCCAGACCAAAGCCGACGTTTTCGTAGACGGTTAAGTGGGGAAACAAGGCATAATTTTGAAATAAAAAGCCAATTTCACGCTCCTCAGGAATCATATTAATCTTTTTGTCATGGCTAAATAGGAACTGGTCACCGATGGTGATCTCACCCTGATCGGGCCGAATTAGCCCTGCGATGGCTCTCAATGTGGTACTTTTACCACAGCCACTATGCCCGACGATCACGAGCGTTTCCTTCCCGATTGTAAACTCAATATCTAACTCGAAATCACGTAGTTCTTTACGGATATTACATGTGAGCATGTTGCTGCTTCCCCTTTCTCTTACGCCAATATCGCTTGAAGCGCGGATAGTATTCGACCCCTTTGACACTGAGTAATAAAATGAAGGCCACGAGGATCAGCAATGCCGACAACGCAACGGCGATGCTCATATCGGATTCCATCGCTGAGAAAATGGCTAAGGGCATCACTTGCGTCACTCCGGGAAGGTTTCCCGCAAACATAATCGTGGCCCCAAACTCACCTAATGCACGTCCCCAGCTTAACGCTGCACCGGTAATAAGTCCTGGCGCAGCCAAGGGCATGATCACCTTGAAGAATGTTCGCAACCTTGAGCTGCCTAGTGTACGAGAGACCGAAATAAGATTAGGATCTACGCCGGAAAAGGCGGTACGAGCCGCCATGATATAGAATGGCGCAGATATAAAGGTTTGAGCCATGACAACCGCCACGGCTGTAAAAGCAACCTGAATCCCCATCATGTCAATCCAGGTACCGAGCAACCCGTAACGGCCAAAGACCATGAGAAGCCCCACACCGGCTACAGCTGGCGGGATCACTATCGGAAGCTGAATGAGGACGTCTAAGAACTGCTTCCCCGGAAAATCTTTTGTCGCTAAGAAATAAGCAAGGGGTGTCCCAAAGACGAGGATAATGGTCATCGTGATTAATGTGGTATAGATGCTTAGTTTTAACGATTCGTAAGCCATAGGGGTTTGTAATTGGGTCCATATCTCCTGAGGAGACATATCAAAGAAAACAGCGACCATAGGGAGAAAGATAAACCCTAACGCTAGGATGACAATCAATGAGAATAAAGGAATTTGGAACCATTTATACATATTCAAATCGCTTCACCTACTCTATGACATTACTTATTTTCATAAACTTATGTTTGGCTAAAATGTCTTGCCCTTCCTCGGACAAGGTAAAATCCACCCATTGCTGAGCAAGATCAGGATTTGGGGCATCTGATACGACGGCAATCGTGTTATTTGTGATCACATTTAAATCCTCTGGGATCTCGATGGTTGTCACTTGGTCTTCGATGCTTGGTATGACATCCGTCACGTACACGATTCCTGCGTCTGCTTCCTTAAGCGTAATCTTACCTGATACAGCTCTCGTGTTCGTTTCTAGGGAGACCACATTCTCTAGCACATTTTCCTTATAGTTTGATCCGAAGGTGTCTTCCGCTTTTTTTAGGAACGCTCTGGCGTACTTTCCGATGGGCACTGTTTCTACCCCTACGACAAGTTTATAATCTTTGCTATCGAGCTCTTCTAAACGCTCAAGGTTACCTGGATTATCTACGGGCAAAAGGACCGTCAAAGTATTGTGAGAGAAAATGGTATCTTCACCCACACGCCCTAATTGCTGTAAATCCTCCATATGTTCTAAGTCAGCGGAGGCAAAAACATCCGCTGGCGCCCCTTGCTCGATCTGTGTCCGAACGACCTGGCTCCCGGCAAAATTAATGCTCACGTCAACGTCATGCTTTTCCTCAAATACTTCTTTCAGTTCCGTAAAAGCATCTTGTAGTTGAGCCGCTGCGAAAACTGACAGCGTTTCACCACCCGCTTCCTCACCTTGGCCTTGACTATCAGCCTGTGAACAGCCAGATAAAACAAACAGACATAAACCTATCAAGACAAAAGTTGTGACGTATGAAGTCTTGTGTTTTTCCATTTTTCTCTTCACGTACAGATCTCCTCTCTTACCCATTACAAAAGTTTTATTGTGTATAACTTACCGTTATGAATTTTATTACTATCATTTATATTTGTCTACTTTAATGCTTACGGTCTCAACTTATTATTCCTGACGAAATGGGTCTGTGCAAGTCAATAAGAGATAAATGGCGTGCTGCCAAAAAATGCCCAAGCAAAAAAACCCCATTTTTGTTTTCTTAATAAAAATGGGGTTCATAGTCTGTCACATATCTCATGGTACATTATGTCTGATTGTACATATATCTGCTTGTACAAATGTATCTGCTTGTACAAATGTATCTGCTTGTACACAAGAATTATCTGCTTCTTACATATATCCACATCTACATATATCTACATCTACGTATATCTGCATCTACATATATCTACATCTACGTATATCTGCATCTACATCTATCCACCTATATATATAGTGTGTTTAGCGTTTTCTTTTCTTTTGAGCTTTCTTCGCTTTTCTTTTTAAGCCATTGTTTTGTTTTTTCTTATCGTCTTTTTTGGGTTTACGTGTCCCTTTTTTATCTTTGCCGTCGTTTAGCTTAATGACTTTGGCTTTTTTATTTCTTTTGAGTGGCTGGCCTGTTTCACGATCCACCATTTCAAAATCAATGGAGCGTTCGTCTAAGTCTACTTTGACCACCTGTACAGTGACTTGATCTCCTAAACGAAAGACTTTACCTGTGCGCTCACCGATCATAGCGTACTGTTTCTCATGGTAGTGATAATAATCATCCGTTAAGTAACTGACATGGACGAGCCCTTCGATGGTGTTGGGGAGTTCTACAAAGATACCGAAGGAGGTCACACCGCTGATCACGCCTTCAAACTCTTCCCCTACTTTATCCTCCATGTATTGTGCTTTTTTCAAGTCGTCCGTTTGACGTTCAGCCTCCTGAGCCAAACGTTCTCGATTAGACGTGTGCTCAGCAATGACCGGGAGTTTTTCAGCCCAAGTTGCCTGCGTGTTCTCTTGCACATTTTTCTCAAATATATATTTGCGCAGAAGACGGTGCACGATAAGGTCAGGATAACGACGAATCGGAGACGTAAAGTGAGTGTAATAGTCTGCGGCTAAGCCGAAGTGCCCGACGTTTTCAGACTCGTATCTTGCTTGTTTCATGGAGCGTAGCATGACTGTGCTGATGATCGCTTGTTCTGGCGTATCCTGAATTTGCTCAAGCAACTGCTGTAGCGCTCGTGGATGGACACTATTCGCTTTGCCCCGCACTAGGTATCCAAAATTAGTGATAAACTCAACAAACGCTTGGAGTTTTTCTGGATTGGGGTCTTCGTGTATACGATATATGAAGGGCAAGTCCATCCAGTTTACGTGTTCCGCTACGGTTTCATTGGCGACCAGCATGAACTCTTCAATGATCTGTTCAGCAATGGAACGTTCCCGAATGTGCACCTCCACTGGCTTACCATCTTCGTCCACCTGTATACTCGCTTCCTTAAAGTCGAAGTCTATCGCGCCCCGTCCCATACGCCTTCCTCTTAAGATCAGGGCCAATTCCCTCATAAGATCGAAGAAGGGCACTAAGGGTTCATAGTGCTTGACTACATCGTCGTTTTCTCTTTCCACGATTTGACGTACGTCGGTATAAGTCATACGCTCTGTTGAACGAATCACGCTCGGAAAAATGTCGTGCTGAATCACTTCTCCTTGTGGTGTGATTTCCATCTGACAGGATAGCGTCAAACGATCTACTTTTGGATTCAAACTACATATTCCGTTGGATAGGCGATGGGGGATCATAGGGATGACCCGATCAACCAAGTACACACTGGTCCCCCGTTGGTAAGCCTCTTTATCTAGAGCTGAACCTTCTTTCACATAATAACTCACATCAGCAATATGTACGCCTAGGACGTAGTTTCCTTGGTCATTTTGTTCAAGTGAGATCGCATCGTCTAGGTCTTTGGCGTCTGCCCCGTCGATGGTCACGATCGTTTCTTCTCTTAAATCACGGCGGCCTTTGATTTCTTCCTCATCTATTTCGTTAGGAACAGCCTCAGCCTCAGCCATGACATCCTCTGGAAAAGGACCGGGTAGCTCGTAGGCACGTATGATGGAAAGGATATCGACGCCCGGGTCATTTTTATGTCCCAGAATTTCGAGCACCTCCCCTTCCGCATTCCTTCTGCCTTCGGGGTACTTGGTCAGTTGAACAACAACCTTATGTCCTTCAGCTGCCCCATTAAATTTCTCTTTGGGGATGAAGACGTCGTGGGTCATGCGCTTATCATCGGTGACAACGAAGCCATAATTCTCAAGATCCTGGAAGGTGCCGACCACCTGTTGTACACCACGCTGAATAATCCGAATAACCTCACCCTCTAGCTTGGGACCGGATGATTCATGATTGATTCTCACGAGTACTTTGTCTCTGTTCATCGCACCGTTTAAATCTTTCCCCGCAATGAAGACATCAGGCTGTTCCGCTATGTCTGGAATAAGGAAACCGAACCCCTTGGCATTCCCTTGAATGGTGCCTTTGACCAGGTTCATTCTTTCTGGTACACCGTATCTGTTCGAGCGAGTGCGGATAATTTCGCCTTCTTCCTCCAGCTCATTCAAAAGCTTAACGAGTTGCTTAAACGCGTCTGAACCGTCGATCTCAAACACTTCTTCAAGCTCCTGAACGGTTAAGGGCTTATAGGCGTCCTCCCGCATAAAGTCAAGTAATGTTTCCCTGTTGATCAAGGCTATCACTCCTTTCTAGTCGTTTGATATATTGATGTACGATGTCAAACAGGTCATCTTTTTCTTCGTCTAAGGTAATTATGTGTCCTGATTTCTGAAAATATTTAAGCTCCTTTGTGGCACTGCCAATCTTCTGATATAAGATTCTTCCACTGCAGGGATCTACCGTTTCATCCTGCTCAGATTGTATGATCATGATAGGCGCTCGAATCACGGGTAGTGCATAGCCCACATTCTCCATAAGGTTATGCAAGCTGGCGATACATTTTATGGGCGTGCGATCATAGATGAAAAGTTCTTTTTCAATATGATAGGCCTTTTTCTCCCGACGTTTGAGGTAAGGCTTTAGATGATAAAGGTATTGTGCTAATCCCATCCTTCGATCGTGTACCTTAATTGGGGCACACAAGGTGACGATCCCCAAGACCCGCTCATACTGAGCAATTTTAAGTGATAGGAGTCCACCCATGGACAAACCAACAGGTACAATATGCTCACACCCCAACGCTTTTAAGTGGCTATAGCCTGTCTTGGCACTCACCCACCAGTCTACCCACGTTGTGCACGCCATTTCCTCTGGTGTGCAACCGTGTCCTTTTAGCAGAGGGGCGTGAACCGTGTATCCTTGAGCATGTAGATACTCTCCTAACTCCCGAATCTCATTCGTCGTTCCCGTGAAACCGTGTATGAGTAAAACGCCTACCTTTGAATCGGTAGCTTTTAATGTCAATGGCTGTGGTAACGTTGTATGTTCCATAGGTGCACTCCCATTCCTCCATTCTAATGCTGCTGATGACAGAGCCGCATGACAACGAGATTAGTGCTCGGGCTCTAGCATCGGCTCTTTGGTTGTTGCGTTTAGAAATTGAGAGACCTTCTCAAACAATATCTCTCGCTCACAATCGTGACACACGATGTGCTTTGAATCTTTGAGTAAGAGCAACTCTTTTTCGGAAGATTGTACACACTGGTAGAGGTATTTAGCCCCCTTAGGATGGGCCACGTGATCTTTCTCGCCATGTATAATTAACAAAGGCACGCGTATGTCTTTTAATGATGGTTTGAGTTGTCTAACAAGCCTACGGAAGTTTACAACCGCTTTGATCGGTGTGGACGTCCATTTCTTTCTGTAACGTTGCAAACTTTGTCGTGCGTACGCCTCCTCATTAAAGAAACCTTTGGCGACGCCAGACAGCTCTCTGACTAGCTGTTGGGTATGTGGTGCGTATACAGCTGGGCTAAGCAATATTAACTTAGATACCGGGTAACGCGAAGAGAGATGTCCGGCAATGAGGCCACCCATCGAGAAGCCAATGAGATAGACTTCATCGCATTCTCGTACGGCAGTTTGAAGGGCTTGCTCTGCTGAACGAATCCAATCCTGCCACGTTGTCTCTTCTAAAGAGTGTTCATTTCCGTGTCCAGCCAAAGTGGGAGTATAAACCTTCCATTCCGTGTGTTCGCGAAAATAATCTGCTAAAGGTTTGATTTCACGGGGACTACCGGTGAAACCGTGGATCAACATACACCCCTTCACACACTTCACTCCTTGTTGTCATTTCTTCTACTTATATTACCCTGTTTTCCTGTCTTTAAAAAGAAAAAGACAGCAGGCTTTGACTCCCTACTGTCTTTAATGTATGCACGAAATATTTTATTGACCCACAATATATGCTACTGTCATAGACAATAAGATGAACAGTACGGCAAATACCGTTGTTAGCTTTCCGAGTAGTGCGTCAGCACCACGAGCTTTTTGTTTCCCCATAATTTGTTCCGCACCACCGCCGATAGCGCCAGACAAACCAGCACTACGTCCGCTTTGAAGTAGCACTACAGCGATCAAACCAAGGGAAACGATGATGAGTAGTATTTTAAAGATCATCTCTCCCACCTCCTAAGTGAGTATGCAATACTATTAAAGTATCACACTTTGTCCCACATTTCAATTACTTCTTTAAGTTATAGAAGGCGTCAGAGCCACCGTAAAGCCCAACGTATGCGAGTTTGTCTTCGATTCTAAGTAACTGGTTATATTTGGCAACGCGATCTGTTCTAGAAGGCGCCCCCGTTTTGATTTGTCCAGCGTTTGTGGCTACAGCGATATCGGCAATCGTTGTATCTTCAGTTTCCCCAGAACGGTGGGAGATGACAGCTGTGTAGCCGGCACGTTTGGCCATTTCGATTGCGTCAAACGTCTCAGTTAGAGTACCGATTTGGTTTACTTTTACGAGGATAGAGTTACCCACGTTTTGTTCAATTCCTTTAGATAGACGTTCAGTGTTGGTCACGAATAGGTCATCGCCTACAAGCTGTACGCGGTTCCCGATCGTTTCCGTTAGCTTGTTCCAGCCATCCCAATCGTCTTCATCTAAGCCGTCTTCGATTGAAATAATCGGATACTTGTTAATCAGCTCTTCGTAGAAGGAAACCATTTCGTCTGTTGTACGTGTGACACCTTCACCTTTTAACACGTATTGGCCATCTTGGTATAGCTCAGTTGCAGCGACATCCAATGCGATAAACACTTCTTCTCCTGGCTTATACCCTGCTTTTTCAATCGCTGTGATGATGGTACTGATCGCTTCTTCGTTTGAAGAAAGGTTGGGGGCAAAACCACCCTCGTCACCAACCGCCGTGTTCAACCCTTGTTCGCTTAACACTTTCTTTAGACTGTGGAAAATTTCTGCACCCATACGTAGGGCGTGTGTGAAGCTGTCCGCACCGACTGGCATAACCATAAATTCTTGGATATCCACGTTATTATCCGCGTGCTCCCCACCATTGAGAATGTTCATCATAGGGACAGGTAGTGTCTTGGCATTGAATCCGCCAAGGTACTCATATAGTTCTTGTCCTAGACCTTCAGCAGCAGCTCTTGCTATAGCCATGGACACCCCTAGGATGGCATTGGCACCAAGCTTAGACTTATTAGGTGTCCCGTCTAGGTCGATCATTAATTCATCGATCCCAACTTGGTCACGTGCATCATAACCGATAAGCTCAGGGGCGATCGTCTCATTGACGTTCTCTACAGCTTTGGTAACCCCTTTACCTAGAAAGACTTCCTTGTCCCCATCTCTTAATTCAACGGCTTCGTGAGCACCTGTAGAAGCACCAGAAGGAACGATTGCTCTTCCGATCGCACCAGACTCGAGCTGTACTTCTACCTCTACTGTAGGATTCCCACGAGAATCTAATACTTGGCGTGCAAATACGTCAGAAATAATCATGCTTATCACTCCTTATTTTAAATGTATAAAGTTATACTTCGTTTCCTTTAATCAATGATGTTCCCGTCATTTCTTTTGGTTTCTTAACCTCTAATAAGTCTAAGATCGTCGGTGAAATATCTGCCAAAATACCGTCTTCTCTTAAGGTGCTGTTTTCTTGTGTGACGATAAACGGCACAGGATACGTCGTGTGGGCCGTGTGAGGGTTACCCTCTTCATCCATCACCATGTCCGCGTTACCATGGTCCGCTGTAATAACAGCAGTGCCACCTTTGGCCTTAAGTTTATCCACAATCTCACCGAGACACTCGTCAACAACTTCAACAGCCTTCACTGTTGGCTCTAGTTTACCAGAGTGTCCTACCATGTCAGGATTAGCAAAGTTTAAAATAATCACGTCATGCTTATCTGACTCAATCTCTTCTAGCAGCTGATCCTTTACCTCGTATGCACTCATCTCAGGCTGTAAGTCATACGTGGCAACCTTCGGAGAGTTAATGAGTACTCTCGTTTCCCCGTCAAATTTGGCTTCTCTACCACCACTAAAGAAGAACGTGACGTGAGGGTATTTCTCAGTCTCTGCAATACGCAATTGGGTGAGGCCGTTCTGTGTGAGCACTTCACCCAATGTGTTATCTAGATTTTCTGGCTTGTAAGCGACAAAGCCATCGACTGTTTCACTGAAATGCGTGAGACACACATAGTGAAGATCTCTAGGGAATTGTTCCCCTCTGTCAAAGCCTCGGAAGTCTTCGTTGGTAAAGACTTGTGAGATTTGAATGGCACGGTCCGGTCTAAAGTTATAGAATACGACGGCGTCCTCAGATTCGATTAAACCGATTGGCTGATCATTTTCATCAACCATGACGGTCGGCACGACAAATTCATCATAAACACTGTTCTCGTACGACGTCACAATCGCTTGGATTGGGTCCTTATATTTGGGCCCTTCACCATAAACCATGGCACGGTACGCTTTTTCCGTACGGTCCCAACGCTTGTCACGGTCCATTGAGTAGTATCGCCCTTGGATGGTGGCTAGCTGACCAACACCGATTTCATCCATTTTTTGAATGAGTTGTTCAATATAGCCACGTGCACTGTCAGGAGCAACGTCACGTCCATCAAGAAAGGCATGCACGTAGACGTCCTTCACCTTTTCCTGTTTGGCCAGGTCGAGCATAGCAAACAGGTGCTCAATGTGACTATGAACGCCCCCGTCAGACAATAGACCATAAAAATGGAGTTTTTTATTTTGTTCACGTGCGTATCGCATGGCTTTAACCATGACGTCATTCTCGTAAAACGTCCCTTCGTTGATGGCCTTATTCACACGTGTAAGATCTTGATATACCACTCGGCCTGCGCCGATGTTCAAGTGGCCTACTTCTGAGTTCCCCATCTGCCCTTCAGGCAACCCAACCGCTTCACCACAAGCTTTTAACATGGTATGGGGGTAGTTCTCCCAATATCGATCAAAATGGGGTGTTTTGGCCTGTGCGACCGCATTCCCTTTTTCTTCATCTCTTAAGGCGAATCCATCTAAGATGATTAAAGCGACAGGTTTTTTCTGACTCATCCTTTATGTCCCTCCAGTAATTGTAGGAAGGAATCTCCTTTAAGGCTGGCGCCACCTACTAAGGCACCGTCAATGTCTGACTGTCCCATATATTCTTTGATGTTTTCCGGCTTTACGCTACCGCCGTATTGGATACGTACTTTATCTGCAACCTCAGAACCGAACTGATCAGAAACGACACTGCGTATGTATGTAATCACTTCATTCGCATCTTCAGCGGATGAGGATTTTCCAGTTCCGATGGCCCATACGGGTTCATAGGCAATGACCGTTTGGGAAGCTTGCTCAGCGGATAAACCATCGAACGCTAGCGTCACTTGTTCTTTGACGACGTCCTTTGTCTGGTTACCCTCACGTTGATCAAGGTTTTCCCCCACACATACGATCGGTACTAAACCATACTGATGCGCCGCTTTGGTCTTTTTATTCACTGTTTGATCCGTGTCGTTGAAATACTGTCTTCTCTCAGAGTGCCCTAAGATGACGTAATCGACACCGAGGTCCTTGAGCATTGTCGGACTCACTTCTCCTGTAAAAGCGCCTTGCTCTTCAAAGTGCATGTTCTGAGCTCCGATGGCAACCGGCTTTTCTTTCACAAGGTCGACAAGTACTGGGAGATGGACAAATGGCGCACAAATGACCGTATCGATATCGGCTTCGTTAGGGACAAGGCCGTCGATTTCATTGATGAAATGCTTGCCTTCTTCTACTGTTTTATGCATTTTCCAGTTTCCGGCGATAATAGGTTTACGCATCATTGTTTCCTCCTCTATTTACACTTACTTGTCCTGTAGTGCAGCGACACCCGGAAGTACTTTACCTTCCATAAATTCTAGTGAAGCGCCGCCTCCAGTGGATACATGATCCATTTCGTCAGATAACCCCGCTTGTTGTACAGCACTAGCAGAATCGCCACCACCAATAATGGTCGTGCCTTCACATTCAGCCACCGCTTTGGCTACACTATTCGTCCCTTGGGCAAATAGGTCATACTCGAAAACACCCATTGGGCCGTTCCAGATGACGAGTTGAGAGTCCTGGATGATCTCTCTATAGCGCTCGATGGTCTTAGGGCCAATATCGAGTGCTTCCCAATCGGATGGAATCTCGTCTATATCGACTACCTTGGTGTTCGCTGTTCTAGAAAATTCATCAGCGACAGTCACGTCTTGGGGTAAGTAGAAATGAACGCCTTTGTCTTTGGCCTTTTCCATAAAAGTTTTTGCTAAGTCTAGCTTATCTTCTTCTAGTAGGGATTTCCCAATTTCATGTCCCATCGCTTTAACGAATGTGTATGAGAGTCCGCCACCGATGATAAGGTTATCGACTTTATCTAATAGATACTCAATCACACCTATTTTATCTTTTACCTTCGCACCGCCAATAATAGCCGTAAATGGACGGTCAGGGTCCTCAAGTGCTTTTCCTAGGAACTGAAGTTCTTTTTCCATGAGTAAACCTGCAACGCCTGGTAAATGATGAGCGATCCCTTCTGTAGAAGCATGGGCACGGTGAGCGGCACCGAATGCGTCATTGACATAAAGGTCTGCTAGGCGTGCAAAGGATTGAGCTAGCTCAGGATCGTTTTTCTCTTCTCCTGCATAGAAACGCACATTCTCTAGGAGTAAAATGTCCCCTTCTTTCATCTCTGCTATGTGGTTTTCAACTTCCGTCCCATAAGCATCGTTGGCCTTAGACACTTCTTTACCAAGTAACTCGGCTAAGTGTTCGGCCACTGGGTCTAAACGAAGATCTTCAACAACCTCACCTTTAGGTCGACCAAGGTGGCTTGCGAGGATGACTTTGGCACCGTGTTGAATGAGGTATCCAATCGTCGGTAGGGCTGCTTTTATACGTGTATCATCTGAGATGCGCCCTTCGCTCATAGGAACATTAAAGTCCACGCGGCAGAAGACCCGCTTCCCTTTTAAATCAATATCACGGATACTTTGTTTATTCATTACTTTCGCCTCCTGACTCAGTCAATCGTATCATGCATGGGAAAGAGGAGAATGTTCAATTCTCCTCCCCAGTGGTTACGTTGATTATAATCCTTTTGATGCGATGTATTCAACAAGGTCAACAACGCGGTTAGAGTAGCCCCACTCGTTATCGTACCAAGATACGACTTTAACCATGTTTCCGTCGAGCACCATTGTAGATAGCGCGTCAATGGTTGAGGAGTGTGGGTCCCCATTGTAGTCAGTGGATACAAGAGGCTCTTCAGAGTAAGCAAGAATGCCTTTTAATGGCCCTTCAGCCGCTTCTTTTAGCGCTTTGTTCACATCATCAGCTGAAGCGTCTTTATCTAATTCAGCAACAAGGTCAACAACGGAAACGTTCTTCGTTGGAACACGCATCGCGAATCCGTTTAATTTTCCTTCTAATTCTGGTAGTACAAGGGCAACTGCTTTAGCCGCGCCTGTTGTTGTCGGGATGATATTCTCAGCCGCTGCACGTGCACGACGGTAATCTTTATGAGGTAAGTCTAGAATCTGTTGGTCATTCGTGTACGAGTGTACCGTTGTCATCAGACCACGCTTGATGCCAAACTCATCATTTAATACTTTAGCGAAAGGTGCTAAACAGTTTGTCGTACAAGAAGCGTTGGATAGCACATGGTGAGAACCATTGTCATACTTATCTTCGTTAACACCGAGTACGACATCGAAGTCTGCGTCTTTAGAAGGAGCTGAAATAATAACCTTCTTAGCACCGCCATTTAAGTGTTGAGCAGCGTCGTCACGAGCTGTGAAGCGTCCAGTACTCTCTACAACGACCTCGATACCAAGGTCTCCCCACGGTAATTTGCCAGGCTCACGCTCAGCTAATACTTTAATTTCTTGACCGTTTACCACGATCGCGTTTTCTGTTGCTTCTACACTGAGGTCTAACTTGCCATGTACAGAGTCGTACTTAAGTAAGTGAGCCAGCATTTTCGCATCTGTTAAGTCGTTAACAGCTACAACCTCTACCTCAGGATTGTTTAAAGCTGCGCGAAAGACGTTACGGCCGATACGACCAAAACCATTAATACCAATTTTTGTTGCCATAATGTAAATCCTCCTCATTGTTTTTAAAAGTTAATGTATAAGTAAGCTTAAAAAAAGCTAAACACCTATGCTTTAAGTATTTCCCTTGCTGCGCCTTCATCCGTTACCAGCACATCGTGGACACCTTGCTTGAGAAAGGCGCGTATGGCTGATGCTTTATTCTTTCCGCCAGCCACAGCTAAAATATGATCAGCTTGTCTGACATCTTCAAGACGCAATCCAATTGTACGTATCTTATGTACAATATCACCTTGGGCATTAAAGTAATACCCAAATGCTTCGGCTACAGCGTGTCTATCCGTCAGCAAATCTATGACTTCCTGTGGAGACTTTCGACGTTTGGCCATGGTTTTAGCTTCTCCGATTCCGTGTATGATCATACGAGAGGATCGAATTAACCTGACCACTTCTTTGATCTGGGGGTCGCTTAACAAAGACTGATAAGAAGTGACGCTTAACTCATCTGGCACGTGCAGCAAACGGTATCTACCATCCGTTTGTTTAGCCATCTTTGAACTAATCGTATTCGCTTGTAGCTCAACCTCTTCACCCAACCCTCCTCTAGCTGGTACAAATAATAGAGACTTTAGCACAGTACTAGAGGTGAGTGCTTCTGACACGGCAGCGACAGTCGTCCCTCCAGCAACGGAGATGACCCAGTTTTGCTGTACCAATTGACGCAACTGATCTGCAGCCGCTCTACCAAGGTCTGCTTTGACCCACGGAGATTCATCGGTGTCTCCCATGACTACGACGACTCTATTAAGCCCTAGCTTCGTTTCTAACGCTTGCTCTAATTCTTGTAGGCCGAACAGCTCTCGTGTGACCTCTTCCATCTCTAATAGGACTTCTGAACCTTCCTGTGAAAGACTCATCCCTATTTTAGAGATATGTATTAAACCCTGGTCTTTGAGAAAATCTGTTTCTGAACGTAAGACTCTTTCCGTTAGGCCTGACATTTGAGCCAGCGTACGTCGTCCGACAGGTTGAGCAGCACGGATTAAGTGCATGATGTACATCCTATTGCGCATGGTATCGACGACATCTGGGACGAGCGTTTTTTGCAATTCAATGATTTGCTTCAGATCAACACCCCCTCCGTGTAGAGACTGTAAACCGGGACGTCTTTTATCCCACTGAGACTAATTATGTCCCACCAGAGGTAAAAAAATTCATTCTTCCTGTATTTTATCAGTGGCTTATACGCATTGCAATAAAAAAAGACGCTGGCGAGGCGCTGTAAACCCTTACATCAGCGTCTGTTACCGTACTTTTTTCTTTGAGCAGAAGACAGGATGCCCGCTTCCTCTCTATATTTTGCCACTGTTCTTCTCGCGACCTTTATACCGACCTCACGTAGGGCTTTGACAATGGCTTGATCGGATAAAGGCCTCGTTTTATCCTCCTGATCAATGAGCTCACGGACCTTCTCCTTAACTGCATTCGTTGAAAGAGCACCGCCATGGTCTTGCTGTAATCGGGTTGAAAAAAAGGTTTTTAATTCATAGACACCCCAAACGGTCTGAACATACTTTTGATTCGTGGCTCTAGAAACAGTAGACTCATGGACATCAAGCCTTTCCGATACTTGTTTTAATGTCAAGGGCTTGAGGTCTGCTGTCTGTCCGGATAGGAAAAAATCCCGCTGGGCATCAACAATGATCTGCGCCACATTTAATATCGTACGGTGACGTTGCTTGACACTACTGACAATCCACTCGTATTGTTGCTTCATTTCCTCTAGATAAGCCTTGGCGTCCTGATCATACTCTAGGTGGCGATACACGGGATTCATCTGAATCTGAGGCAGCACTCGGTCATTCACCTGAATCATAAATTCTCGCCCTTGTAATGGCTCCACAATGACGTCTGGCACTACGTATTTGGTTTCATCCTTATGAAACAGCGCGCCCGGACGAGGGTTTAAGGTACGAATAAATTCAGCCATCTGTTGCACGTCTTGTGAGGTGACATTAAGTGCTTTCGCTATTTTCACTATACGGTGTCTGGCTAGATCATGGAGATGATGCTCAATGAGCGATTCAATCTTGCTCTCTCTCCATTCGCTTTGCCGCACTTGTAATTGTAAGCATTCCTCTATACTTCTGGCGCCAACGCCGAGTGGATCAAACTGTTGCAATGTACACAGCGCTTCATGCCATTCAGAACGGGTACACCCTGTCAGTTCCTTACTGTCTTCATAGATTGTGGTCAGGTAGCCATCCTCATCCACGTTACCAATCATAAACTCTAACAGCTTTCTCTTTTTTTGAGATAGGGACAGGTATCCACACTGCTCTATGAGATAAGTGTTAAGAGAGTGATCTTGATGAACATATAAATCAATAGGGTTGGTGTAGGTCTCCGTTTCTGACCTAGGAAAACCATGATACCGATCATCAATCCAACTTTCCTGCTGGCCATTTTTGCGCTCAACCGTTTGTTGCCAGTGCTCTGGGTCCTCAACTTCCAGTAATGGATTTTCCATCGCTTTTTCATGTAGAAATTGCAGAAGGTCAGGCAAGGAATACTGTAGAATGGAGATAGATTGCCTAAGCTCTGGCGTCATGGCCAGCTTTGTTTGCTGTTGCTGTAGTAATCCCATTCCTAGCTCCATTATTGCTCAATCCTTCCTTTGTGTGTTAGGTATGACTCACACAGCCGTCAACGAACCTCAAAACAAAACCTCGTTCAAATGATATCTACCTTATATTGTACATGATTTTGATAGCGCTTGCTTTTTCAAGTTATGGAAAGAACTCAACGGAGACGAGGGAAAAGTTTGAGAGACAGACATACCACTTGTATTTTGTCTGGTCATTGTATTTATGACCATTATATGCAGGCTTTACGTTCTTGAATAACCCTTGCATCTCATGGTTTCATATCGTATAATATACGTTGCACCTTTTATTCAATGTACTAACGATGGATTAACTTGTCTGCACCCGTAGCTCAGCTGGATAGAGCGGTGGTTTCCGGTACCACGTCTGCCGGGGGTTCGAATCCCTCCGGGTGCGCCATAATTTTGTTCTGAGTGGTTATACCTTGCTGGATTATACCTTGCTGTAGCTTTCTTTTGGATACTAAACTCTGCTGTAGCTTACATACGATCGTCATAACCACACGAATATACGATTTAAAACCATATAACTATATATATAAAAATACACCTTTTTTGTCATGACGTATGGACAGAAAAGGTGTTTTTGTTAGGTCTCCTTTTGCGGGTCACGCCTTTTTATATTAGACTGAAAATAAGATTGATTCTTTAAATCTCTTTAAACCTTGAATGACTTATCTACATACACAACGCTCAACTCACCATTTTTTAATACCAATTTAATACCAAGAATAAATTTTAGGAGATCAAACGATGGGAGACCACATAATAGACCAAAGCGTATACGAAACTGAGTGGCAACAAATAGGACGACACACATGGATACTAAAAGCTCACCCCGATCCGACACGTGTACAACCGGTGATTGGTGTGATTATAACGGAAAACCATACGGTGCTAGTGGATGCTGGGAACGGCCCTGAACATGCTCAAGTGGTGCTAAACTGGCTAGAGCAACAACAAGCACCGCCCATTTCACACGTCATCATCACCCACCATCACTGGGACCACTTATTTGGCATGGGCGCTTTTGACGGTCTCATCTTATGTCACGAACAAGGTTATGAGCATCTTAAGAGACTGTCAGGCGTCCCGTGGAGTGAGGATTATCTCAAAGCGGACATGGTCAAGCACCCTGAAAAGAGCGCAGGTCACGAAGCAAAGCTAAGGGTGATTCAAAACTGGGAAAATGTTCGGCTTAGGATGCCTGATATCACTTTTAATGGTCACATGTTTTTACATATAGACCATCTCACATTAAAACTCCGTGCTATCGGTGGCCGTCATGCAGAAGACTCCATCAGCATCCATGTCGTTGAAGACGACATCGTTTTTGTAGGAGACAGCTTCTACCCTCCTCCCTCATCGAAAAGACAACCGGGGGAGTCGTTTTCAATGGATGTGTTACAGAGATTATTAGATGAAGAGGCCAAACTGTATATTCATGGGCATGGTAAACCATGGACGCGAGAACGGCTCGCGTCATTTATGGCTCAATGGCATAAAAAAGACTAATAAAATTAAGACAACAACAACATCGAGGCTCACAGTATGTGGACCAATGCAACTTGTGAAAAAACAGCAGCCAAATGAGAGATATCATGGCGTACTATGCATAACCTAAAAGCAAAAAAACGCGTACACCTAGTCAGGCATACGCGATTTTTTTGTTTATGAAGTGACCATCATCATCAATCTGTTATATTTTTACTACATTTTCAGCTTGAGGACCTCTGTCTCCTTCAACAATGTCAAATTCAACTTGTTGACCTTCGTCTAACGTTTTAAAGCCTTCCTCATTGATAGCGGAGAAGTGTACAAATACGTCGTCTCCGTCTTCTCTTTCAATAAATCCAAATCCTTTTTCGGAACTAAACCATTTAACTGTACCTTGCATTACTTTACGAGACCTCCATGTTTATAAGTTTACAATTTTATTTTGTCCATTGTGCCTTAAATTATAATACGGTTTGATCTAAAAATTTTGGCATTCCTTTCACTTTATCCATGCGAAAAAGTATCTTGCCAAGAAAAGCAACGTTAGGTATAGTGGCACATGTGTGTATCCAACCTAACGTCGAAAGAAGCAGTGTCGTATGAATGAAACAGTAAGGATGGATACTAACCTCAACATCCTTCAAATATCTTAAGTCTGTTACCACTCTTAAGGAGGTTTTCATCCGTGCAACAGGAGCAACGTGAACAGAATGAAGCGGCTTGGAACCAGAGTCCTTATCTAGCCTGGGTTCAGCGCCACGGAACACCCCAACAAGCAGCAGAAAAATTAAAGTCAGCACCAGAAAAACCTCTACGGGCACTTTTGCCATACATGGGTGATGTACGAGGGTTAAAAATAGGTAACCTGTTAGGTTCGAACGGTACAAAAGCTGTGGCCTTGGCCTTACTGGGGGCGGACGTCACAGTTGTTGACATTGCACCAGAAAATGCGCGTTACGCGCACGCATTAGCGGACCATGCAGGTGTGTCCATTCGCTACATCGTGTCAGACGTATTGGCTTTACCACAACAGGAATTAACAGGAGATTACGATGTCATTATGATGGAATTCGGTATCTTACATTATTTCATAGACCTTTCCCCTTTGATGGAGAACGTATATCACCTTCTTAAACCGGGTGGGCGTTTGGTATTACAGGATTTCCACCCTATCTCCACTAAATTGATCTCATCTAGAGGGAGAACAGCCAAAATACGCAAGCATAAAGTCGATGGCGATTACTTTGATTCCTCTATAAAAGAAACTGAAGTGGCTTACGCCAAATTTTTACCTGAGGAAGAAAAACAGGACATGCAGAAGGTTCAAATCCGCCAATGGACATTGGGTGAGATTGTAACGGCGATCGCACAATCACACCTTATGGTAAAAGAGCTGGTAGAGGCACCTAATCGTTCGTCCGAAGTTTTTGATAAAGGCATACCAAAATCGTTTACAATCGTAGCCGAAAAGCAAGGACATATGTAGAAAAAGAAATTAGAAAGGCAGCACACTCTACCCCTTAATAAGACAATGGCCCTAAAGTCTCAAAACACATTTTTTGTCGAATTAAGAAGGATTTTCGTTTTTAGCGGAGAATATCATATTCTTAGAGTGCAAAAGTCGAAATGTTTTTGTTATACGAGTACTATGTACAAACATAGGAGTGGGCCCATGAGAAAGAAAAAACGTTGGTGGACGATACAATTTATACCCCATGGGAAAGGCAAGGTCCAAACATTCAAGATCAAGTTATTCCCGATGATCATGACGATTCTTCTACTCTTCACCACGATGATCCTAGCATACACCTCTGCATATCTTCTATGGCAACTAAAAAAGTCATCGGATCAAAAAATCATAAAGCAAGATTCGGAAATGGATCACTACATCACAGAAAATCAAGACTTAAGAGAAGAAATCGACCATTTAAATCAAGAGCTTGTTGATTTGCACGAAGATGTCCAAGAATTACAAAATTTCATAGAGGAAGTCCAAACACTCGAACAACAAATACAAGGGTTAGATGGGACAAGCCACCGTCATATAGAGCAGACTGAAGATGATGATGAACGCATCAAGAATATGTTGTCGGTTGCCAGCTATGACATTGAGGCGGAATCTACTTCTCCAGATGAAATACGACAGCAAATAGAAACGATTAAGGAAGAAGCTGTCGTCCAGCAAGAAAATCTAGAGCAGCTCAAAGAGGAAATTAAAGAAGAGCAGTATCGCGCCCAATTTATACCCTCCATCGCACCGTCTAATGGCAGGCTGACATCCCCTTTTGGGTGGAGGCGTGATCCGTTCAATGGTTCGCAAAAAATGCATGCTGGTATCGACTTCGCTAGTCACAGTGGCACTCCAATCTACGTGACAGCGAATGGCATCGTGAAGTCAGCTGGCTGGCATTCTGGTTATGGTAAACATATCGAAGTTGATCATGGTAACGGGTACGTCACAACATACTCACACTTATCTTCGATGGATGTGAGCGCTGGCGAGTCAGTCGAACGTGGTGATGTCATCGGTAAAATGGGCAGCACAGGGCGTAGTACAGGCGTACACTTACATTATGAAGTACATAAAAACGGAACACCCGTGAATCCAATGCCTTATATTAGAGGGGGAAATTAGTCATGTTGTCTAAAAAGCAGCAAACGGATCGTGTCAACACAGTGATCGGCCATGGTACATCCATAGAAGGTAAAATAAAATCAACAAGCTCTATTCGCATTGATGGTGAGTTCGTAGGTGAGATTCAAACGGAAGGTAACGTATTAATTGGAAAAGAAGGGCAAGTCAGAGGTAACATCGAAGCCGCTAATGTCACTGCTGAAGGCCATATTCTAGGAAATATGACCGTACGTCACACGATACAATTGGTTAAAGGCTGTCAAATTGAGGGTGATATGATATCTGAGACCATCGAAGTTGAGAAGGGCGCTTACTTTAACGGTAGAAGTACGATGGTCATCCCAGATCAAGACACGAAAGGTAAGCCTCATAAAAAGCAAAGCGAAGAGCAAAAGACAAAGAACGGAAATGACCCTGCTGCGGATAAGAACGAAGACCGACAGAACCCAAAAGACACAGATAAGAAAAAAGGCAAGGCCAAGGAAAAAGACAAAGTCGCATCGTAATATTAGCACCACTTTTTAGCACACGACCTTTTACTCCACCACGAACAGACAGATCGCAATGCATCCCTACCGGCAATCTTAACGATTATGAAAAAAGCATGCCACGGATACTGGGCATGCTTTTTTGGGCTCGATTTTTCACTATTGTTTTTACTATTTATATGGTTGGCCCTGTTTAAATCAAATTTTAACCGGGTATAATGTTAGCATTTGTAAGAACTTTTGTGACGACTTTACAGAGCGATTCATAAACCGGCATGAAATTATTTGACCTTTTTTGACCTTTTGATATAATAGAGGTGAAACGGAATTGATGGAAAAAAAGGAGGTTCTCTTAATGAAT
Organism: Caldalkalibacillus salinus; assembly: GCF_016745835.1. NCBI lineage: Bacteria > Bacillati > Bacillota > Bacilli > Caryophanales > Bacillaceae > Caldalkalibacillus > Caldalkalibacillus salinus. The sequence goes on from NZ_JAERVL010000006.1 coordinate 93,028, forward strand.
TTGATCCCTACAGTTATTGAACAGACAAACCGCGGTGAACGTGCGTATGACATCTACTCACGTTTGTTAAAGGATCGTATTATTTTCTTAGGAACAGGTATTGATGATCAGGTCGCCAACTCTGTTGTTGCTCAACTACTATTCCTAGCTTCTGAAGATCCAGATAAAGATATTTCCCTATACATTAATAGCCCTGGTGGTTCAATCACAGCAGGTATGGCCATTTACGATACGATGCAGTATATTAAGCCAAACGTGTCTACTATATGTATCGGTTTAGCTGCGTCTATGGGTGCTTTCCTACTCGCTGCTGGTGAAAAAGGTAAACGCTTTGCGCTCCCTAATGCCGAAGTGATGATTCACCAACCTCTAGGCGGCACACAAGGGCAAGCAGCTGACATTGAAATTCATGCGAGACGTATTATTCAAATGCGTGAACACTTGAACGAGATTCTCTCTGAGCGCACTGGCCAACCGATTGAAAGAGTTGCGAAAGATACAGACCGCGACAACTTCATGTCTGCTGAAGAAGCGAAAGATTATGGATTAATTGATCGTGTCATTACAAGCACACCTCAGACATAAGACGGATGACAAAAAAGAGAGTGATAATCGCTTATCACTCTCTTTTTTTATTCATCGTTTTTAACGAATTGGACGAGCGCCTCCACTGCTTGCTCTGCGTCACTTCCGTCCGCGGAGATGGTGACTTCTTTACCGTTACCAATGGCGAGACTCATGATGCCCATGATACTTTTGGCGTTTACTTTTTTATCATCTTTTGCTACAAATACATCTGCCGAATATCGGTTAGCTTCCTGCACGAAAAGTGCAGCCGGACGGGCCTGAAGGCCTGTTTTGAGATTCACAACAACTTTCTCTTGTACCATACATACTCCTCCTTTACAGAATGACGAGTTTACACTTTAATTCATTATAGCACTACTTCGTTCTAATAGAACATGTTTCTGTTAAAATATACGATTTGTTTCCAAATTGTACTACTTCGTTCAAAATGAACGTCACATTTCAAAAAAAGTTATCTTAGCTTATCAGCTATCTCATTTAACTTTCTTAAGCGATGATTGATTCCAGATTTACTCACTTTGCCACTTGGGATCATATCCCCTAATTCTTTTAAGGTGACATCAGGATGTTGCTTACGGACCTCGGCGATTTCACGGAGTTTATCAGGTAACTGTTCCAATCCGAGCTTATCCTCAATTAACTGTATAGTCTCCAGTTGCTTCATCGCTGCCGACACCGTCTTATTAAGATTGGCTGTTTCACAGTTAACGAGACGGTTCACTGAATTTCGCATATCTTTGACGATGCGTACATCCTCAAATTGAAAGAGCGCTTGATGGGCACCAATGATACTTAAAAATTCTGTTATCTTTTCACTTTCTTTAATGTACACCACATATCCTTTTTTTCGTTCAATATATTTGGCGTTCAGGTGAAAGCGATTCATGAGCTTCACTAATGCTTTGGCATGCTCTTCATAACTGGAGAAGATCTCTAAGTGATAGGAAGAGGATTCAGGATGGTTTACTGAACCGCCAGCAAGGAAGGCCCCACGGAGATAAGAGCGTTTGCAACACGACTTACGAATCATCGCACTTGATATGTCTCGTTTCATTTCAAAGTTGGGGGTGACAATATTAAGGCTTTCTAAAATTTCACGAACTTTCATCGTGACTCTCACAACGTAAATATTATTTTTCTTGAGCCGCATTTTTTTACGTACAAGAAGTTCAGACGGTACTTGATATAAAGATTTCACATAACTGTAGATGACCCTTGCAATCGCTGCATTTTCTGTCGTGACATCAAGTACAAATTTGCGATCTCTATAAGTGAGAATCCCGTTCATGCGGATCAATGCACTTAACTCTGAGCGCATGCAACATTCCTGAACCTCTAGACTTGTTAATTCTTTTTTTGTTTGAGCAGCAAAGGACATACCACATCAACTCACTTCCTATAACCATGACCATATAAACAATGTAAGACAATCTCTTTTAATCTTTGAGCATCGTGTCGTACGTAGTTGTTCATTTGATATAACGTGTCTTCTATCACTTCAATATGCTTGTCAGCTAAACTGTTAGGCTGATATGTAACGGGTGAGGCCCCTTCAAGCTTGTAACGCTCAACGACCTCAGGCGGAATAAGCCCTGTATTGACGATAGCCTTTTGAAATAGTGGGAAAGATACATGACGGTATATGGCATCGATATGATCTTTTACATCATAGTTGTCCGTTTCACCTGGCTGTGTCATCACATTAGCAATATAGATGATATCGGCTGATGTTTCTTTTAGTGCGGTCTGTATCCCCGGCACTAATAGATTAGGAATAATACTTGTATAAAGACTACCAGGACCGATCAGAACGATATCTGCCTCTTCAATCGCTTGTAACGCTTCTGGCAATGCTTCTATATCTGGAGGCTCTAATTTGAGTCTTTCAATTCTCTTATTCGCTTTTGGAATATTAGATTCACCTGAAACGATACTCCCATCGTCCATATGTGCTGTGAGCTTAATGCTTTGGTTCGCGGCAGGCAACACTGTTCCTCGGACGGCCAGGACACGACTCAAAGCTTTCACAGCTGTTACAAAATCACCGGTAATTTCTTTCATACCGGCGATAAGGAGGTTTCCTAAACTGTGACCCGAGAGTTGGTCTCCATGCTGAAAGCGGTGTTGAAACAGACTCTGTAAGAGAGGCTCTTTCTCGGCTAAAGCGACGAGTACGTTACGAATATCTCCAGGTGGTGGCATTTTGAGCTCTTCTCTTAAGATACCTGAGCTACCGCCATCGTCTCCTACTGTGACAATCGCTGTTAAGTCTAAAGAACTGACTACTTTCAACCCTCTTAGGATCGTACTAAGACCAGTCCCGCCTCCGATCACAACGGCTTTTTTATGTTCTCTATTATCTTTCGTCATGCTTCACCTCATCGGTCTTTGTTAATGTCTCGATGCGTTACACGTGTCGTATACTCTTCTATAAACCGTTGGTGGAAGTACTCCGCAAGTGTGACTGAGCGGTGCTTCCCTCCTGTACATCCAATCGCGATCACCACTTGGCTTTTCCCTTCCCTCTGATACTGTGGGATGAGGAAATCAAGCATTCCTTCTAATTTTTTGATAAACGTTTGGGTGTCAGCCCATTTTAATACGTATGAGGAAACCTCTTCTTCTAGCCCTGTTTTGGGTCTCATTTCTTCAATGTAGTGCGGGTTCGGTAAGAAGCGGACATCTAATACGAGATCGGCGTCAATAGGAATGCCATACTTATAACCGAAGGACATCATGTTGATCGTCAGCTGGTGCTGATCAAGGTCAGTAAAGCGCTGAATCATGCTCTCCCTTAGTTGGGCCGGTTTCATGTTGGACGTATTGACGATCTGTTGCGCTCTCCCCTTCAGCTCCTCTAATAGTTTTCTCTCTTTGCGTATCCCATCAAGAGGTGTGCCGTCTGGAGAAAGGGGATGACGTCTTCTGGTCTCTTTATAGCGCTGGACCAGTACCTGATCATCAGCGTCTAAGAAAAGAATTTGGTAGTTAAAGTGTTCCTTTTGCTCAAGGTCGTCCATTGCCATGAGCAATGAATCAAAAAACTCACGCCCACGTAAGTCTAATACGAGCGCCACTTTATTAATGGATTTAGATGATTGTTCTATCAGTTCAATAAACTTTGGAATAAAGACAGGCGGCAGGTTATCCACGCAGAAAAAGCCTAAGTCTTCCATGCTTTGCATGGCCACGGTTTTCCCTGCCCCTGACATGCCAGAGATAATGATGAGTTGTATGGACTTGTTCTCCATCCTACATCCCCCTATTGATATGAGATTAACTCATATTCCGTTGTGTACCTAAACTTTCTGACTAGTACGTTTTGCGCTTCTCGTAGGACATGATCAATATACTGTTGATCTCCCTCAGCTTTAGGCAGTGAGGCAATATCTTTGATTGGCACCCACTCAAGCTCTCCCTCGGGTGATTCGTCGAGTAACGTCCCTTTGTAAGTGTCCGTGAAAAAGGTAAACATCATCCATTCATCAACCACTTGGTCATTCTCTTCTATCACCATTGTTGATACGCCTTTTAAAACGGGGTCCACGATATCTATTCCTGTCTCTTCTTTGTATTCTCTCTTAACGGATTCAGTGATGGATTCCTGGGCTTCCATTTTACCGCCAGGTGCCACCCACCATCCTCGTCTCGGCTTTTTTAATAATAATACTTGATTCGTTTCTCGGTCTAAAAGTATACAGTTCGTTACTCGCTGCACATTCGTTCACCTCATGTCTAGCATACCACCAAGCGAGGCCACACGCAAAAAAAGAACGCAGGGAAGTGTTCCCTGCGCTGCATGAAATATTTAAAAGGGGGTCAATTACTTAACTATAGTCTACCCCACTTTTATTTCATTTATATTACAAAAGCGTTAAAAACCCGTTACATTTTATTGACTAATTTTTGAACAGAGGATTTCATGTTCTTTTCCAGTGATATTCACGCGATTTTAGAACTTAGTTTTTCACTTTTTCTTTTATTTTCTCATCTAGGTTCTCAACATAATGTTGCGCACTAATGGCCGCCTGAGAACCATCACCTGTGGCTGTAACAATTTGACGTAATGTCTTGTCTCGAACGTCCCCCGCAGCAAAGATACCTGGAACATCCGTTGCCATGTCTGCCTCGTTAGATGTGATGTAGCCCTCTTTATTGGTAATCCCTAGTCCTTCTACAGAGTAGCTAATAGGGTCCATACCAATGTAAATAAAGACGCCGTCACAATCAAAGTCTTGGGTTTCACCCGTCTTGGTATTTTTAATGCGTACCCCTGATACTTTGTTATCTCCTAGGATTTCTTCTACAACGTGGTCCCAAATAAAGTCGATCTTTTCATTGTCATAGGCACGTTTTTGTAGAATTTTTTGCGCACGGAGCGTATCACGACGGTGGATCACCGTTACTTTGCTCGCGAAGCGTGTGAGATAGTTCGCTTCCTCTACTGCAGAATCTCCCCCGCCGACCACGACGAGTTCTCTATTTTTGAAGAATGCGCCATCACATACTGCACACCAGGACACGCCACGACCAGAAAGTTTTTCTTCTCCAGGAACGCCTAAGCTACGGTATGAAGAACCTGTAGCGACAATGACTGACTTGGTGAGGAATTCGTCTTTGCTTGTCACCACTTTCTTGTACGGATCAGCATTTTCGATTCTTTTGACATCACCGTACTTGTACTCTGCTCCAAATTTCTTGGCATGCTCAAACATTTTGTTTGAAAGCTCAGGTCCTAAGATATAATCAAAGCCTGGAAAGTTTTCAACTTCTTCCGTGTTAGCCATTTGTCCACCAGGTACACCTTTTTCAATCATGAGTGTGTTCATGTTTGCTCGAGAGGTGTAAACCGCAGCTGACATACCAGCAGGGCCAGCTCCGACGATGATGACGTCATAAATGGTTTGTTCATTCATATCATTCACCCCTACTTGTTCTATTCATCCTTATCATACGAGGTTGCCTTTTTACTGTCTAGTAATATGCTTTTTTCAATCTTGGCTATATTTTTACTCAGTGTTTGAAGCGTAATCCCGTAGCGTTGAGCCAATTCTTTCTTGACCACTTTTTTGCTGTAGTTGATGGCAACCAAGTATTCAAGCGCGGCCGCCCAGGCTTCAGGTTTCCGTATCATAGGGACATTCGGCTGAACATCCTGTAGAAACTTGGCCCATAATATTTGCGCCTCTTGATGTTCTATGACGTTATACTTCCCTGCCATCTGTTGTTTTAGTACATCAAGGACGTCCTGCCACTGCGACATCCATTCCGGATACGCTTCCTGTAGAGTGTCCGGGTGCACTTCTTCAACCCGACCGTTCAACCAAGCTTGATAAGGAGGCTGTGCTCCCATTTGGCGCAGCGCAAAGATCGCCGTTCTTTTAATATATTCTTCTTCTTGAGGGGCTTTAATAAATTGCCTTAACGCTTCTTCTATTTCGGCATCAGCGAAGTATTGGAAGGATTGAATCACTTGTAATTTGGTGTCTCGATCACCATGACGAAGCGACCACAAGAGAGAAGAACGTATAACAGGGTCTTGTAAAAGATTCGTCGGGATCTTACCGTCTTTAAACCATTCTTTCTTTTTTATTTGTACGTCATAAGGCAGTTGATAGTGATAAGACAACCTTTTTTCTCTATTCTGTGCTGTGCTGGTATGGAGCAGCTGTAAGTAATAATCAGCCACTTCGTCCTGAGGATAAAGACTTTTTAGCTTTTTCCATACTTTCTGTGCCTTTTCATACTGTTGTGTATTGTAAAGGGCCACCGCGATATAGTGATAGAGGCTGGGATCATGCTCAATATCCTTTTTAGTCAGGGAAAGAAAAAGTTCGTATGCTTTCCCATCCTGTCCTAGTATACCAAGGGTGGTCGCTAGTTTGTATTGATGATCCGGTAAGATCGGTTGGACTTTTGTTAATCCTTCAATAATCTCATCCGCTTTCTCATGCATGTCTCTGTGCTTAAGAAACACCGCTAGATTACACAGAGCATGAAGATTCGTAGAGTCACGCTCTAAAATGTCATCAATGACGCTCATCGCTTGTTCAAATTCACCCAGGTAATAGTATGAAAGGGACAGGTTATTACGTGCAGCAAGAAAATGCGGATATTCATCCACCATCCGTTCTAAAAGCTTCGTGGCCTCCACAAACTTTCCTTGCTCTAGACACGTCCGCGCTTTCTCATGCTCTTTTATTAACTGATTCTCTTCATCCCATTCACGAGGGGCACGATCAAGTTCGAAGCAAATAAAGTCCAATAACTCTTCTGCTTCTTCGGCATAGATGCCGTCTGGGCTTTCTTGTATATACATAAGCGCAAATTTCTCGGCCTCATCAAACTCTCCTAAATGCGCATAGTTATTAGCCATGTAGTAATAGCAGTCCACAAGGGTACTGTCCATATGCTGTATCACTTGAGACAACCAGTTATTACTCTCCTCGTAATGTCCCATTTCCGTATAACATGCCGCCAGATGAAGCACGTATGTGGGTTGCTCTGGTGCAAGATCGACACATCGTCGTAAATATTTATACGCCTTAGGAACGTCACCTCGATGAAAGTATCGAATGCCTCTTTCAAAGAAAAACTCTGCATCAAAATGTACAGAGACAATATTATTTTTTAGTTTTAGTTGTTGCTTAGTATTAGGCATAACGCTCCCCCGTCTATAGTCGCTATCAGTGTTGTTTGCCAAAAGTATACCATAGGAAGACACTCGATTCCTAGTGCCTTAATTTGGCCACAGCCTAGCTTACAATGGGTAAAGATTGATATCCATGATGCGACACAAACAAAAAAGGATAGGCTATAGGAAACCTACCCGGCATTGTCAACTTATCAGAACGGTCGTCTTATTTGCGATGACGCTGTTCTAGTATTTCTAGCACTTGGTCTAGTCCCAGATTTTGTTCTTTCCACAATACGATGAGATGATAGAGTAAGTCGGCAGATTCATTGCGTAACTCTTCTGGGTCACGGTTCTTAGCCGCGATAATGACTTCACTCGCTTCTTCTCCTACTTTTTTAAGGATTTTATCGACGCCTTTATCGAACAAGTAGGTGGTATACGCGCCTTCAGGACGTTCGACCTCTCTTTGGGCAATCGTCTGTATCAGTTCACTTAGAATCGTGTAGTCGTAAAGTGAATCAGTCCCGGCATTCTGCTCAGCTGAGGTGTCCACATCGATGGTCCTTGCAAAGCAGGAGAAGGTGCCTTCATGACAGGCGGGGCCAGCAGGGTCGACCATGACAAGTAATGTATCCCCATCACAATCGTAGCGTATCTCATGAACCTGCTGTGTGTGACCTGACGTTTCGCCTTTGTGCCATAAGGATTGTCTAGAACGACTATAGAACCACGTTTGCTTCGTTTCGATGGTTTTTTGTAATGATGTACGATTCATATATGCCATCATCAGGACGGCTTTACTTTGCCTATCTTGAACGATGGCCGGGACAAGCCCTTGCTCATCGAATGTGATATCCTCTATGCTCGTTATTTGATTGGCCATCTTACAGGGACCCCTTTCTCTTGTAAATCCTCTTTGACTGCACGTACGGTCGTCTCATTAAAATGAAAGATTGAAGCAGCGAGGGCCGCATCCGCTTTCGCTGCATCAAAAACCGGATAAAAGTCTTTTGTTCCGCCTGCCCCACCGGAAGCGATGACAGGAATGTTAACGTTCTCTGATATGTGCTTAGTGAGCGCGATATTAAATCCCGTCTTTTCTCCGTCAGCGTCCATACTTGTCAGCAGGATTTCACCGGCACCACACGCTTCAGCTTCTGAAGCCCATTCTAGAGCGGTCTGATCAACACGATGACGTCCACCATGTGTATACACATACCAATCTTGACGATCTGCATCCCACTTCGCATCGATAGCGACCACGATACATTGTGAGCCGAAATAATTGGCGCCTTCCGTGATGAGCTCGGGGTGATTTAAAGCAGCCGTGTTAAGAGACACCTTGTCCGCTCCTGCACGAAGGATTTGCTTCATACTTTCCAGAGTGTTAATGCCGCCCCCAACGGTAAATGGAATCGTGATCTTGGCTGCCGTCTGCTCCACCACATCAACCATCGTCTGACGTCCCTCATGAGAGGCTGATATGTCCAGAAAGACAAGTTCATCTGCCCCCTCCTGGCTATAGATATCCGCGAGCTCGACAGGGTCCCCGGCATCACGCAACTGCTTGAACTGGACCCCCTTCACCACACGCCCATCCTTCACATCCAGACAAGGAATGATTCTTTTGGTTAACATGTTAAACCTCCTCTACGACTTGCTGTGCGTCCGTCAGGGAGAAAACAGGCTGATACAACGCTTTCCCCACAATGGCTCCAGAGATCCCTTTACCCACGTATTGAGCGAGGTGGCGTATATCTTCAAGCTGACTCACACCTCCGGATGCAATGACAGGCTTACCCACCCGCTGAGCAAGGTCCGCAGTCGCTTCCGTATTCGGGCCCGACAGTGTACCGTCTTTACTAATATCGGTGAAGATAAACGTTTCTGCCCCCTGATCAACCAAACGCAGGGCGAGTTCCTCTACTCTTACTTCAGAGGATTGCAACCATCCTTCTACTGCGACGAAACCGTCTCTAGCATCTAACCCTATAGCGATATGCTTACCATACTGCTGCAACGCTGCTTTCACAAAGTCTGGGTCTTTTATCGCGGAGGTACCTAAAATGACACGTTCAACCCCACATTGTAAGTATTGTTCCACATGCGCCAGTGAACGAATGCCACCGCCCACTTGCACCGGTATATCTACGGCTTTGGCTACCTCACTGATCACTTGATCATTAACTGGATGCCCAGCTTTAGCCCCATCAAGGTCAACGAGGTGTAGCCAAGAAGCCCCCTGCACTTCCCACTTCTGCGCCATTTCTAGCGGTTCGCCGTAAACCGTCTCTTGATTATAGTCTCCTTTGAACAATCGTACACATTTCCCCCCACGAATATCTATGGCAGGGTAAACGGTAAAAGTTTCTTTTACACTCACTATGCTCCGCTCCTTTTTTGGCGTCTAGGCGTCGATATTTTCGATAAAATTTCGCAACAGTTTCATCCCAGTGGGTCCACTTTTCTCAGGGTGGAACTGCATCCCGAGTAAACGTTCTGTTCCGACCACACCCGGTACGCGTGTGTCCCCATAAATAGCTTCTGCTATGCGTGCCTCTTCCTTCATCTCCGCGACATAGTAGGAGTGGACGAAGTACGTATAGCCTTGGTCTATATTTGCTAAAATCGGATGGCCTTTTTTCAGATGTTCAAGTCGGTTCCATCCCATATGGGGGACCTTGTAACGTTGTCCTTGCGCATCCTGTCCCGAAAACCGCTGAACATGTCCCTCCAAGAGGTTTAGACCTTCGTGATGTCCTCCCTCTTCACTACTCGTAAAAAGGAGCTGCATGCCAAGACATATCCCGAGTAATGGGGTCTCCCGCTCTACAAGCTCACGCATGACCTGGTCTAAGCCTGTGCGCCTCAGCTGAGCAATGGCGTCTCCAAACGCACCGACACCAGGCAGGATGACTTTTTCAGCTTGACGGATGATTTCAGCGTCCTCAGTCACTTGGTAAGCATGGCCGAGTCGTTCAATCGCTTTACTCACACTGTGGAGGTTGCCCATTCCATAATCGACGATGGTGATCATCGTTACAACATTCCTTTCGTTGAAGGGATCCCTTTGACTCTGGGATCCATCCCAGTGGCTTCATCTAGTGCACGGGCACAAGCTTTAAACATCGCCTCAATTTGATGATGTGTGTTATGTCCGTAATGTAGTAACACGTGTAGATTCATCCGTGCCTCTAAGGCGAATTTCCAGAAAAACTCATGGACAAGCTCTGTATCAAACTGCCCGACCGTCGACTGAGACAGCGTCGCTCTGTATTCGAGGTGTGGGCGATTGCTCAGATCGACCACCACTTGAGCCAGGGTTTCATCCATGGGAACGAAGCTGTTACCGTATCTGCGAATCCCTTTTTTATCTCCTAATGCTTCCTTCAAGGCGGCCCCGAGGCAAATGCCCACATCTTCGGTTGTGTGGTGAGCGTCAACCTCCACATCGCCGTTCGCTTTAATGTGTAAATCGAAGTGGCCATGCCTCGTAAATAGGTCGAGCATATGGTCTAGAAAAGGAACGCCTGTGTCAATCTCACTTTTTCCTTCTCCATCTATGTTAAGTTGAAGCTCTATTTGTGTCTCACTCGTATTCCTTACGACACGGTACGAACGCGGTTGGTTAGGATTCTCCATCGTCTTCCTCCTCTTGTTGGGTCGCTTCAACTCTTTTTTGAATCGCCTGAGCGTGACCTTCTAATCCTTCATACCGAGCCAGTGCCATTATTTTATGAGCGTTTTGCAGGAGGTCTTGTTCGCTATATGAGATGATACTACTTTTCTTCGTAAAATCATCGACATTCAGAGGAGAAGCGAAACGAGCTGTACCGTTTGTAGGCAGTACGTGGTTAGGACCAGCAAAATAATCACCCACAGGTTCAGAGCTATACTCGCCGAGGAAGATCGCACCAGCATGACGGATATTTCCAAGTAGTTTAAACGGGTCTTGGACGAGAAGCTCCAAATGTTCAGGGGCGATTTCGTTGACGGCATGCACCGCTTCTTCTAATGTTTCTGTGACATAGATGGCGCCGTAATCCCGAATAGACGCTGTTGCGATGGCCTTTCTCGGAAGGCTTTGAATTTGAGTCTCTACTTCAGATTGCACACGTTGCGCGAGAGTATGGGAAGGTGTCACGAGCACAGAGGAAGACATGGGATCATGCTCCGCCTGTGATAGAAGGTCGGCAGCAATATAGGCTGGGTTCTGTTCCTCGTCTGCGAGCACCACGATTTCACTTGGACCTGCCACCATATCAATATCAACGGTGCCAAATACTTCTCTTTTGGCCAGAGCGACATAGATATTCCCGGGTCCGACAATTTTATCTACCGGTTGAATCGTGTCTGTTCCATACGTGAGCGCGCCGATCGCTTGAGCTCCGCCCGCTTTATAGATTTCAGTCACACCTAGCAGATCAGCAGCGACGAGCACCGCTGGGGTCAGTGTGCCATCTTTTTGCGGCGGGGTGACCATCACGATCTCCTTCACCCCCGCCACTTTAGCTGGGATGACGGTCATCAGAACGGAGGAGAGTAAAGCCGCCGTCCCACCAGGCACGTACACCCCTACACGATCTAAAGGTTGGATTTTCATCCCTAAAAGGGTGCCAGATTCCCTCGTGTCAATCCAAGACTGCTTCACTTGTTTTTGATGATAACGTTCAATATTTTGGATGGCCTCTTGAAAGTAGGTGACTGCTTCCTCATCCACGTGGTCGTAAGCGGCTTTTCGCTCAGCCTCACTCACTCGGAGATCATCTAATGAAACGCCGTCCAAACGAAGCGTCAAGTGATACAACGCTTTATCACCCTCTTTTTTCACACGCTGTAAGATGTTTAGCACACTTTGTCGTTGGGCATCTGTCCCTTGCCCTATATTTCGCCGTAAAGACACTTCATCTAATTGGTCAGTGATACGAATCATATTTCGTCCCCCTTTTGAATCACACGATTAAATCGTGCCATGAGATCTTCTATCTGCTCAGTTTTTGTGCGGTAACTCACCTGGTTAGCGATCAGTCTCGTTGTGATGTCGTACATGGTTTCCATTTCTTCGAGTCCATTCTCTTTTAACGTCCGCCCTGTTGAGACGATATCCACTATACGGTCCGCCAAGCCCACAATAGGAGCTAATTCAATGGAGCCGTTTAACTTAATGACTTCAACTTGTTGTCCCTGCTGACGAAAGTAAGCTGATGCGACACGCGGGTATTTCGTCGCCACACGCGGGGCAACGGTTGGTTTCCAATCAGGTAGACCTGCAATGCTTAAGCGACAGTGACTTATCTGTAAATCAAGAATCTCGTAAACCTCTCGTTGTTCCTCTAATAGAATGTCCTTCCCTACCACTCCGAGGTCAGCCACACCATACTCCACATAGGTAGGGACGTCCGTTGGCTTAGCTAATATAAAGGACATGTTCGCCTCAGGTACATCAATCACAAGTTTACGACTCTCCTCAAATGAATCGGGAAAGTGATCATCCGCTTGTCTTAAGAGGTCGACAGCTTCTTCAAAAATCCTACCCTTGGGCATGGCGATGGTTAAAGTATGTTGTCCTGTACTCATCACTGTGACCCCTCCTCCTGTTCTAAAGCGATTCTTTCGTCTGCTTCCACTGATACGGGTGTGTGGTCATTTTTCATTCTGTGCAGAATGACCGTGTGGTTTTCTTCACGTAATCGTTCAGCTAACGCAACCGCTTTTTGGCGTTCCTTGGACGTATATGTGATCACGACGCGTTTGTTTTCAGAGCGTGTTTCAACGGTACTCACCTCAAGAATGCGATCCACTTTTAATGAGAAGCCTATGGCCGGAGCCGGTCTTCCAAACTGCGACAAGAGATGATCATAACGCCCACCGTTTCCTATGGGGAATCCCAGATTCTGTGCGTATATCTCGAAGTGTACCCCCGTATAGTAGTCCATCTCCCTCATCAGACTAAAATCTAGTTTGAGGTATTGTGTCACGTTATAGTCTTCTAAGACCGTCCAAAGCTCTTCTATCTCTTGTATCACTTGATCGAGATCCGCTGATTTAATCATACCACGGACCTGCTTTAAGATATCCGTTGACCCGTGATGTGTCAGGAGTGACAATAACGCTTCCTTTTTCTCTGAGGTTAAAGCCATGTTGTTAACGGCCCGTCTGTAACCAACGTAATCTTTGTCATATAGGGATTGTTTTAACGTTTTTTCTTGTTCATCATGATCAAGGCACTGTTTGAACAACGCCGTGATAAATCCGGCGTGACCAATGGTAAGGGTAAAATTGGGTACTCCAGCTGCTTTTAGGGCACTAATCGCTAGCGCAATCACTTCTGCGTCCGCATCAGGCGCTTCCTCTCCAATATATTCTACACCAACTTCGGGAAATTCGGCATTACGTCCTGCCTCCTTTTCCTGTGCACGAAAAACGTGTCCCTGGTACGAGAGACGTAGGGGAAAAGGATGATCTCTAAGCAGAGAGCCCACTACTCGCGCAATCGGTGCCGTCATATCAGGACGGAGGACGAGCGATCTCCCTGAGCGGTCTAAAAGTTTAAATAACTTTTGCTCTAATGTGGCACTCACGCCCCCGACGGTGTCGTAAAATTCGAGCATCGGCGTTTCTATAGGTTCATACCCCCATTGCTGCACCGTATGTTGCACCCGAGACATAATGTCGCTTTTCTTTTTTAACAATGTGGGCAGCGTATCCCGCATGCCTATTGGCTTTTCAAAAACAAATGGCTTTGACATGACCTCCACTCCTCTATTTTAATCTCTAAAACACTGTATATTAAATCCCCAAGTGTATATGAAAATCTCTCTTAAAAAACCAAACGCTTTAGCTTGCTAACAAATTAAAGTAAAAGTGCTATGTGAAAAAGTCTATCATGAGATTTATAAGGGGTCAACCGTTCAACTTGCCTCCTTCTCTGATACAAAAAACGAGAAGAGCGACACGTTCGTCACTCTTCTCGTTTGCTTAAAATAAAAAATTTATACTCTTTCACGAATGGTTTGTATCGGATTCCCACCAACAAAAGATCCCGGTGCCACATCCCTTGTCACAACAGATCCTGCGGCAACAACCGCCCCATCTCCAATGGTCACACCCGGTAGAATGGTGGTATTGGCTCCTATCATTACATCTGACCCGATATGTACTTCACCTAGACGATACTCTGATATGAGATACTCATGGGCTAATAGGGTTGTATTATATCCAATAACGGTGTTATCTCCTACTTTAATGTATTCCGGATACATAATATCCACCATCACCATCAAAGCGAATGATGTATGCTGTCCTACGGTCATACCGAGGCACGTGCGATAAATCGCATTCTTAACCTTTAAGAACGGACAGTACCTTGCCACCTGAATAAAAATGAAATTCTTCATCACTTTTATGAATGACACTGTATCATAAACCTGCCATAAACTATTGTGTCCTTCAACTGGATATCGTTTCGTCTTTCTAGCCATTTATGCCTTACACCACTCTCTATGCGTTACTATGAACGTGACAGCTCTTGTTGGATGGTCAGTAAATCTTGCATCGATTCGAGCATATACGTTGGTGAGAAAGATTGGAGGTAATCGACGCCCTTCAGTGTCCAAGCCACACCAGCTGAGTCAATACCTGCTCTTTGAGCGGATTCAATATCATAACGGCTGTCTCCCACCATGAGGGTCGTCGGTGCTAAGGCCCCCAATTCTGACATGGCTTTTAGCACTGGCTCTGGATGAGGCTTAGGGTGGTCGACGTCTTGAATTGTAATGACCGTTTGCATAAAGGGTTTGAGCCCACAAAGCTCAAGGCCCATCATCGCTGTTTTACGTTGCTTCGTTGTCACAATGCCTAATTTGACCCCTCTATCATGTAAGGTTTGTATGACGTCGTAGGCGTGGGGAAAGGCTTCAACCATGTCATCGTGCACCCTCAGGTTATGCTCACGGTACACCTGTATCATGTCTTGTATACGTTCCGTATCTGTCTCTGCTTCTTCAGCAAAGATCGTCATCATATCCACTAAGGTTTTCCCCATGTGTGGGATGATGTGATCACGGGTGTATGCTTTCTCAGGGTAATATTGATTCAGCGTGTGTAAAAAGGATGATATAATCAGTTCATTTGTATCCAGTATTGTGCCGTCAAGGTCAAATAAGACGGTTGTGTATTTTCCCATGGTCCTTCTCATACTCCTTTGTGTCTGTACCTATAACGTACATTTAATGGTTTGTTTCTTCTTTGAGGTAGGATTGACTAGGGGTGTGCTCCGTTCGTTTCCATAATAGCCCAATCGCAATTGTTAACAATATCGCTAGCACGAGACGCGTCAGGAGCAATGGCCACAGCGGAATACCTAATGGCAGAAATATTAAAGTATCTTCTACCACCGCATGACAGGCCACAAGGAATATGAATAATAGATACACATCGCGTTGACTCATATTATCTTCCTTTACAGCCTGAATGATCACACCGGCGCCATATGCGAGGCCAAACAGAAGCCCAGCCCCCAACGTTGTAGACGTATTGGGTGATAAGCCTAATACTTTCGTGGCCGGTCTCATCCAACGCGTGAACAACTTCAGGAAATCCCGGTCCTTCATCCATTGAATAAAGATCATGAGCGGGATCACGATCATTGCTAACTGCAAAATACCGATCACGGCTGTATTAAGAGCATGAAGTGTCATCGCTAACCACCCTTCAATGTTCTCCGTTGAGGTGTTCGGTATCATCCCATACTGTGCAGGCGTTTGACCGCCAGACCAAAATAGATGAATAAGGAACGCAGAAAGGAAAGCTAAGCCTAACCTCACGGTGACTGCCACCCATGCTTTAATCCCCACTTTGACTGCCACCGCTGTCTCAATAAAAAGATTGTGAGAAAGAGACATCATCACTGCTAGTATAAAAACTTCCTTCACGTCAAGACTTAAGCTTAAAACGGCCCCGATCCCAGCATAAAGGTTGAGAAAGTTAGCTAAAACAAAAGGGATAGCCGCTTCACCCGGCAGGCCGATCAAACGCATCAAAGGTTCAAACAGAACCACAATCCAGTCGATCACAGGCGTGAAGGATAGCAAGGTCACAATTAACGTGACGGGGAAAATGACTTTTCCTAGTACCCATGTCGTCTGTAGTCCAGCTTTTATACCCGCTTTTAATGTATCCATAGGGCGTGCACCTCCTTCAAGCGATTATTTTGTGTTTTGTTGTGCGTAGTAGAGAGGATGCTCACCTTTTTTACGGCGATAAATAATAAACGTTACGCCTGCTGCAATAAGAAACAGACTGATGACTTGAGCCATACGTAACGTATCCGTTAGCATCAGACTATCTGTTCTCATGCCTTCAATAAAGAAACGTCCGATAGAATACCATATCAGATAAGACGCAAACAGTTCCCCGACTTTCAAGTTAAGTTTACGAAGACTGATCAAGATAAAAAAGCCAACAAAGTTCCAAATTGATTCATACAAAAACGTAGGATGATGATAATAGAAACCGGGGCTCATACCAGGGCCTGGGTTGTCGTTGTAAATGTACATCTGGTTAATGATGAACTCCGGGAGTCTAAGGCCTTCTAAGAAGTCACGTGTAACAGGCCCGCCATGGGCTTCTTGGTTCATGAAGTTACCCCAACGGCCAATCCCCTGAGCAAAAATAATACTAGGGGCTACGGTATCCGCTAATCTCCAGAAATGCAGATTCCTCTTTTTCGTAAAGACGATGAGGGTGATCACGGCCGCAATCAGCACCCCGTGAATGGCAAGCCCACCTTCCCATACCGCGATAATGTCAACAGGGTTCTGTGAGTAGTACTCCCATTCAAAAATGACATAGTACAAGCGTCCACCTAAGATACCTGCGGGTACACCGTATAAAACAAGGTCTAAAAACGTATCCGGGACGATGCCATGTTTTTTCCCCTCTCGTATGGATAGTGTGAGGGCTACAAACACAGCAAAACCTAATATCAAGCCATACCAATGTACGGTTAATGGGCCTAACTCTAAAGCAATCGGACTTAATGGTTCAATCTGCTCAACTGCTTCATTCATTTAATCTGTCTCCTCTCTCGCTTGATATAACATTCTCGCAATGAGCATATATCATCATTTTTTCCACTCGTTTTAGTAGAAATGATATTCATTACTTCTAGGGCATCTCCAGACTCAATCTACAGTTCACTCAATCTACAGCTCTTCATTATCTTCACTTAGGATCGTGTCTTTTAGTCTGTTGTCGAAGGCTTCCGCTGCATTATATCCCATGCGCTTCAAACGGAAGTTCATTGCGGCGACTTCAACAATAACAGCTAAATTTCTACCTGGTCTCACAGGAACGGTAATCTGTGGGATTTGGGCGTCTAAGACTTCGAGCTGTTCTTCATCTAAACCGAGACGATCATACTGCTTATTCTGATCCCAATTCTCCAAACGACAGACAATGGCAATTTTCTTAAAGTTTCGGACTGCCCCCGCACCGAATAAGGTCATCACATTGATAATACCAACACCCCGTATTTCTAATAAGTGACGGATCAATTCAGGCGCATGACCAATGAGGATATCCTCGGCCGTTTGTCTAATGATGACATTATCATCAGCGACTAAGCGATGCCCTCTTTTAACCAACTCAAGTGCTGTTTCACTCTTTCCTATACCACTACTCCCCGTAATCAGCACACCTATCCCGTAGATATCGACGAGCACGCCATGCATTGTTGTGCTAGGAGCCAAGCGGCTCTCAAGATAGTTGGTTAATTTGCTAATGACCTGTGTCGTGGCTAATGGGCTTCTTAACACAGGAACATTATATGTTTGTGAGGCTTGAATCAACTCATCAGGCACATTGAGCCCTCTAGAAATACAGATACAAGGGGTCTCCTCCTGACATAATCGATTCATACGGATCACTTTGTCTTCAGGATCAATACCACTAAAAAAGGTCAACTCCGTCTTACCCAACAGCTGTACGCGTTCCGCTGGATAATACGTGAAGTAACCTGCTAGTTCGATACCAGGCCGTGAAATATCACTTGTTGTAACCGTGCGTTCTAAGTACTGTTCGCCTGTAATCACTTCAAAATTAAATTGTTCGACCAACTCTTTGACCTTTATAGGGCTCATGCTTTTACTCCTTTTGAATGAATCATCATTAAAATCTTAACCGATTGATTTTTCCCTTAGTCTATCTTAGGCAAGATATGTATAGTTTATCATTAAATATAAAAAAGAAGCTAGCCTTTTAGACGTAGCTTCTTAGGCACCTGGATATTATTGCTTTAGTCCTTGTCCTTCAATTACAAACAGGTCATGTTTATACAAATACAGCGAAAAGGTCAGTCTGATTAAGCACTAACCTTTCTCGTCAAGCATTACGTGATGCGGTTGACAATCACCCGTTGTATCACCCAATTCAATATGCCGATAATGATGCCTGCCCAGAACGCCGTCCAAAAAGAAGTAATGGTAAAACCTTCAATAAGGGTTGCCGTTAGCAGGAGCATAGCTGCGTTAATGACGAGCATAAATAAGCCAAGCGTGACGACGGTAATGGGGAATGTGAGAAAAATCAATATGGGTTTAATAAACGTATTCACAACTGAGAAAAGTAGGGCTGCCAAGAATGCAACGCTAGCACTTTCAATGGTAAAGCCTGCAAAAAAGCCAGCCACAATCATTAAGGTCGCCCAGTTTACCAGAATGCTAATCAACCACTTCATTTAAACGTCCTCTCTTTCCTGTATAAAGATTGAGCCGGTCTTAGACAACAAATCAACATCATGCGCCTTTTCTTCACCTTGAGCAAGTAAATATTGCTTATGATTCGTCGTCTGGGGTCCTTCTGTTTTTACTGTATGCGGAATCTGGACATGTATATGCCCTACTTTTGTCTGGCACTGGCCATGCACACCATAAACGGCAGGGGGATAAACAACCCGTATGGTGCCATTTGTCGTTGTCGCTTTGATATGACTGCCCTTCAAAAGGTGCTCCTCTATGCGAATGTTCCCATTGGTGGTGTCACACAAGATCCATGCTAGGTTTCCTTGCAACTGGACACTGCCATTGGATGTTTTCCAAGTACTTTCTTCCGCATCCACTTGCAAACACTGGACTCTCCCATTTGAGGTATTACCGGAAATTTTCCCGGTCGTTAAGTCTTGCAAACGAATGGAACCATTTGATGTGTCCACGTCTAAAAGGTTTACCTCATGCTGACTTATTTGGATAGACCCGTTGTTGGTACTGAGATTGATACGTTCATAAGCACGTCGAGGCAATGTCACCTCAAGTGAGATCTTCACATGTTTCTTGTCCTCTACTTCAAATCTATACTTTCCCTGATCAGTTGAGCTATGGATCAAAGACTTCATAATGTCCCGAGCTTCTTGTTCGTCGTCCGCTTTGGATATAACACCGATAACGTTGATTTGACCTTCATCTCTATCCCAGGACTTAACCTTAATACTGCCATTCGATGCGAGCAATGACACATCCGTGTATGAAAATTGCGGAATACGGATGGCTTCCGTTACTTTCATTCCGCCACTCCATTGAAAATCTAAGTCGAGATCAACGTCCATGGTTTGGAGTTTATCAACGGCTTTTCCCACGAGATCTAGGAGCTTGGTGGCACCCTTGTTCGCTCCCCCAATCAGCTTATCCGTTGTCTCATGTAAATCCGCCTTCATACGTTGAAACTGTTCCCGGTAGGCTTGCTTTTCTGTGTCATCTCCATCTTCCTGTCTAAACGTCTCACTTGTATGCTGCGTTTGATGACTTTTGTCAAGGGCATCCAATAGCTTATTTGCTTCCTCTGCGCTTATTTTACCCTCTTCTAACATTTTTAAAATGATGCGTCTTTCTTCCATAGGGGTCACGCTCCTTTCAAGTCAGCGAGATACAAACACCTTAAATATCTTGTAAAAGCCTTAACGCTTCAGATGATGAAATGTCTCCTTGATCTAGTGCATTCAAAATGTCTTTTTGGGACGCTTTTACCTTATCATCACCGTTACGCTGAGCGAGGTCCGCTTGATTGCCTTCACTTCTTCCTGTACGATGTTCTAATGCATCAATCACTTGTTCTAATCTGTTTCGCACTGTAGGATAGGAGATGTTTAACGCCCTTTCCATCTCCTTTATCGACCCTCTTACTTTGATAAACGTTTCCACAAATTTAAGTTGTTCTTGGCTCAGTGAGGTGAGTGTACTGGCTTCAAAATGGCCTTGTATCGTTGTCTGACAATGATCACAGTGCAATTCCTTCACAATGAGCTCATGACGACAAACCGGACACTGTTCTGGTATGGGATGCTTCATTGAGAACTCCTTTCTCCGAGACATAATCATGTTGATCTATTTTAACACTGTTCTTTTTAACATCATAAATAAATATATTTATTTTTTCAACAATATCATCCTATTCAATTATATATTTAAGGGTTAAAATTAATTTTATTGATTTTACACCTCAACCCTCCAACACACTGGTTGACAAATCGAAGTGTCTCTTTTTATTCTGATAGTGACAGGAATGAAAAGAATATAACAGATGGTCTAAAAATAAAGTCAAAACGATCCGATATACATAAAAGAAGCGTTGTGTACGAATGATTTATGTTTGTCTATTTCGTGCGTTCATCATTCTGACGATGTATGGTCGACAATGAATCGTCATAGAAGGCATGCGTTTATTGCTTTTTCACTGTCGGGTGTTACACTAATACCCTGTTAATATGTTCATAAATCCTAAAACAAGTGAGGCTAGAAAAATGGACAGAACTTCTATCATCGGGGTCATACTTGGGTTCCTTGCCATCGGCATCGGAATGGTCTTGAAAGGGGTTAGTATCGGGGCCCTCCTCAACCCTGCAGCTTTACTCATTATTTTTCTCGGTACAGCAGCATCATTGTTTATCGCTTTCCCGTACCAAGAAATCAAGAAGTTTCCTACTTTAATGAAAATCCTTTTTACAGAGGAAAAACTCATTACTGAAAAAGATCTTATCCCGTTGTTCAAAGATTGGGCTGGTATTGCGCGTAAAGAAGGCTTATTAGCATTAGAACCACAAGTCGAGGACATAGATGAGCCGTTTCTCAAACACGGCATGAAGATGGTGATTGATGGACAACCTCCTGAATTTATTCGTGAAATACTTGAGGAGGATCTAGATGCGATGGAAGATCGTCACCGCGCCGGTGCGAGTATTTTCTCACAGGCAGGCACCTATGCACCCACTTTAGGGGTGTTAGGAGCTGTTATCGGGCTTGTAGCCGCTTTAGGTAATTTGGACGATATAGATGCACTCGGACCAGCCATTGCTGCAGCTTTTATCGCCACTTTGTTTGGTATCTTCTCCGGGTATGTTTTATGGCATCCTTTCGCCAACAAGTTGAAACGTAAGTCTCAGCGAGAGGTCAGAATGAAGCAAATTATGATCGAAGCCATTCTAGCCATTCAAAGTGGTGTATCTGCTCGCGTCATTGAAGATAAAATTTTAACCTATATCCCTTCTAGAGAACGTCATATCGAGTCTTCTGAAGGAGGAGAAGCGTTCGATGTCTAGAAGACGCGGAAAAAATCAAGAAGAGCATGTCGACGAGTCGTGGCTGATCCCCTACGCCGATATTCTCACTTTATTACTCGCATTATTTATCGTGCTATTTGCGGCAAGCTCTGTTGACGCACAAAAGTTTGAGAAACTAGCGGAGTCTTTAAAGGTCGCTTTTACCGGTGGTACAGGCGTCATGGAACATCACGCCCCAGTCGTCCCTCCGGATGATATTCCCGTTACGCCTGATGAACCGGAGGAGACACTAGACGAAGAACAACTCGCTGAATTTTATGCGAGTCAACAAGACTTAGAGGATTTAAAGCAGCTGCAGGAAAAAATAAATGATTACATACAGGAGGAAAATTTAGGACTAAGCCTACAGACTGAAATGACAAAGGAAGGCTTGTTGCTTACCATTTTGGACGATGCCCTATTCACTTCTGGTAGTGCCGAGATCCGTCCGGACGCTGTCCAGTTAGCAAGGGAAATGTCCCATCTACTTGTGACGGAACCTCAAAGGCATATTCAGATTGCTGGCCACACAGATAATGTGCCCATAGGAGATGGCAATCAAAATTTCCGCTCGAACTGGGACTTAAGTGCCATGCGAGCGATCAACTTTCTCAAGATTCTCCTTGAGAACGAAGCACTAGAACCGCCAATATTTAGTGCTTCCGGGTACGGTGAATACCACCCAGTGGCAAGTAACGAAAATGAAGAAGGCCGGGCTCAAAATAGAAGAGTCGAAGTGCTTATTCTTCCCTATAGTCAGAGTCAATAACGACGAGCGAAAAAAAAGCTTGTAGAGCATTCATGCCAAGATCTACAAGCTTTTTTATAACTTATACGTTCTGCGCTGATGCTTGGGCAAGATGTTTTAGGATGACTGTGTCACTTTCAACTTGGGTGGCTTGACCGTACCTAGGAAAACATTCTCATAGTAGATGCTCACTTTCATGTCTTCCGATCCTTCCAATAGTTGCGTGATCTCTTCAGTCGAGTGATTCACTGATGAGATGATGTTCGTTTGATAAACGCTTGGGTTAGATAGAGAGTCAACAGTCATGACACTATAAGTGGGATCTATTCCTGACATACCAATAACCTCACTAATGATCCTATCGTACTCTAAACCAAAACCTAGCGACCTGACTTTGTCTGGATGAATAGAGCTTGGGACATGGTATGTGACGATATATTCAATTCCCCGCATCTCATGGTCCCCACCTCGATCGATCACCGTTTCCCGCGCTTCCAAATTAACAATATCTATGACAGAATATATTTCATTCAATTCACGGTGTTGTTCATCCGTTAATTGACCGTCATAATGTGGTTCTTCTTGGTGACTAAGGACTTCATATCCTAAGTCTTCTTCAAGATAGTGCTTAGCCGTAGCCATACTTTCACTCTCAGGGGGTTCATGGCGACAGCCTAAGATCATCGTTGTCACTGAGAGTATGATGAACAACACTCCCCAGCTTTTCATGGTAAGGTCCTCCCAAATCACATAACATATTTTCCAGCTGATAACGTTCTAAAACGTCCTTTATAGTGGAACGACTCGTGTTAGCCTACTTCCGTCTCTAAGTCATCTACACGCTTCTCAACGTATTTCGTATCCTTATGAGCGTTAAACGTTTCCGCACGCTCTAATTTGACCGTTGTGTTGTATTCAGGTATACCCGCAACATGCTCGTATACACCTTTAGGGATGAGGCAGTTCCCTTCAGGCCAATGGACCTGGACGTTACCTTTCTTGACGTCGGCAAACTTTGCTTGCCCCTGCATCATACCATATTCATTATGGGCGATAATCGCTTCACCTTCTTCTATACCCAGTTTTTGTGCGTCTGCTTTGTTGAGTAAAATGTCATATCGGTCTGCTGCGTTGAAAGGATCTTTTTGACTATAAACCATGGAGTTAAACTGTTTACCACGGCGGGTGGTGACGTTAAACTCTCCCTCTGTCCGACGATTTTCTGGAAGGTCAATAGAAATGAGGTTGCCTTTACCGTCTGACGTTGGGCACACACCATCTTCACAGAGCCAAGCGCCACCCCATTGGAACACATCACCTTGCTTTTTCAAGTGTTGAATGCCGTCGTAGTTTTTATTCGCTTGGGCGATTTCATCACGAATCTGTTGGGCATTTTCAAACCTTATCAAATGTTTATACAGTGGTTTCACACGGGCAGCAAGATCAACGTAGATCTCCCATTCCGCACGTGCTTCTTCAATTCTAGGGCCTTCTATTTCCGGACTATAGTAAACCATGCGTTCTGTACTGGTCGATGTCCCACCCCCTGGTTGCTCATAACGAGTCATAGCGGGCAGCACGATGACCTCTTCCTTGGCATCTACGAGCGTAGAGGTATTGAAAATAATATCCTGATGCACGCGGATATCCACACTACTTAAGCATTTTTCCACGAAATCCGGGTTGGGCATGGTTTCTAAAAAGTTGCCACCACTGGTGTAGAAAACCTTTAACTTACGCTCCGCATCTTCAGGGAGCAAAGCGTTCTCCAACGTCACACCGACAATGTCACCTTGCCAGCGTGGAATTTTGAACTTCCAAATCTTCTCCATTCTCTCAGCGTTGTCTTCGTCGAAATCGCTCCCCGGTAAAACGAATGGATCTGCCCCCATCTCACCGGAGCCTTGCACACCGCTGTGTCCCCGTATCGGCATCACGCCACAATGTTTACGACCGATAAAACCACGTAGCATGGATAGGTTCGCCACTTGGGATACATTATCGGTACCAAAACGATGCTGAGTCAGTCCCATACTCCATACAAAAACGCCTGATTGAGATTGAGCCAGAAGCTGAGCGAATGCTAGCATTCTTTCCTTTGACAGCCCTGAAGATTTTTCAAGTTGACGCCAGTCTTGTTTTTTGACGTGTGCTTTCAGTTCCTCGACATGGTTGACATGCTCTTTAACGAAAGCGTGATCGATAGCGGAGCCGGGGTTTTCCTCTTCCATCTCAAACCAATGCTTCATCACCCCGTTCATAAAGGCGATATCCCCACCAATGTTCACCTGATACGTGTCGTCTACTATTTTGGTCCCAAACAGTGCACTCTCAGTGATAGACGGAATCCAATACTTTTCCATTGAGGGCTCACGATACGGATTGATCATGATGATTTTTGTGCCCGCCTTCTTCGCAGCGTACATGTACTTAGTGGAAACAGGCTGATTATTTGCTGCAACGGAACCCCAGAAGACGAGGACATCCGTTCCAATCCAGTCTTTATAGTTACAGCTTGACGCCCCTATACCGAGAGAGCGTTTGAGTGCCGTTTTACTGGGCGAATGGCAAATACGTGAAGCGTTATCAATATTGTTGGTACCGATAAACCGAGCAGTCTTAGCGGCTGTATAATACACTTCATTGGTAATCCCACGTGAGGTCAGATAGAAGGCAAGCTGCTTCGGGTCTATAGCCTTTATTTTGTTCGCTACTTTATCTAGTGCTTCATCCCAGGATATTCTCGTGAATTTATTCTCCCCAGGCTTACGAGATAGAGGATAAGGGATGCGACCAAGTTGACGTAATGCCGTACTGTCCATTTTTCGTAAGCGATCCACATCCTCCAGCCACTTAGGGTCCATCGCGGGCATTGTGTTCAGGCGTAAGACGTTTAACCGTGTGGTACATAGGTGCGGTCCGGATAACGTTTGGTCCTGTAACCCTGCCACTCCGAGCGCACAGCCGTCACACACTCCTTTTGTGAGAATACGATAAGCATAACCTAAGTTATCTTTGTTCTCATAAGCGACTTTAAGCGTATCCCGTATGTGATGCGGTTTGATTTTTCCTAACCCCATTGGGGCTAGACTCGCCCATAAAGAAGGCTTCGGCTTGGTGTTTAATTTTATTGGTCCAGTGTGTTTCGTCTTCCCCATCTTACATCTCTCCCATCTTTAAATGTTCATTGTGAGACAAAAACTCATGTGACAGCAACAGCCATCTAAAAAAAAACCATCGTACAATCGTCTTTGCCTATTTACTGAAAGCAACGATGTAACGATGGTTGTTCTATAGCAGGAACGCTACTATGAGGCATACCATGATGTCTCTCTCTTGTACATGGCCTCCAGCAGGGGCGCTACTGAGACTCATGTGCTTTGAGCTGACTCGTATTAAACTTTTCTTCTAAATTTTGATCAAAGACAAAGATAGAAATCCCATAATCTCTGTCAATATCTATGTCTAGGAATAAGTCCTGAAATTGGGCTCCTAAAAAGCGCTCCATCTCCACAGGGTGGTTTTGACGGTACATATCCTTTACCATTTCTGTACGCGCGGCGCGTACCATTTGTTTGCCGTCATCTGCGTTAGCAATAAATTTCTCGACAGGTGACAAGTTCCCTTCCATCTCACATATGGCCCAATTTTTACAAAACGTTGTTGTAATTTTTCTGGGTCCCTTACCCATATGTTTTTTACGAAAGGATCGCACGAGATTACTAAACTCTGCTTCATATTTATTCATTTGCTTCACCTTTTGTTCGATTAAAATGAAAGCTCATGCTGTTCTTAGGATGTATGTATGACTATATTAATCATAACACTCGCATACCTCATTTTCAAAAGAGATTGAGCATTCAGTCTAGCAACCATTCTCACAACGCTAGATCCTCACCATAAGCTAGCTAGCGACTTCTATACTGTCGTTTTGGCCTTGTTCTAGTTCACGACGCAATCGTCGTATATCTAATCGGATCAGAAGAGAGATGGCCAAAGCGAGTACGAACATACCTGCGAAGATATAAAGGGTGGTCGAATAACTCCCCGTCGTATCGTAAATATAAGAGACGAGTGAGGGACCGGCCAGACCTGCTGCAGCCCATGCTGTCAAAATATAACCGTGAATGGCGCCTAATTGTTTGGTGCCGAATAAATCACCGATATATGCTGGTATAGAGGCAAAACCACCACCGTAACAGGTCATGATGAGATAGACGACGATACTAAATAAAATCGCGCTTGGTATCGTTGGCATGACGAAAAAGATGATGACCTGTAGGATAAAAAACACAGTATACACATTGGGGCGACCAATGTAGTCTGAAATTGATGCCCAGAAAATACGACCTGCCCCGTTAAAGAAACCCATCAATCCGACCATCGTGGCTGCCGCTAATGAGGACATGCCAACGACTTCTTGGGCCATTGGAGATGCCACCGCAATAATGGCAATACCACAAGTGACATTAATAAACAGCATGAGCCATAATGCCCAAAAGCGCTTGGTTGCAGCGGCTTGAGTAGCGGTGAGTTGAGATAGATCTTGTTTAACTTCCTTTACCCCTGATGCAACTTTCGCTTTAAACCCTGATGGCATCCATCCATCTGGCGGGGGCGCAAGATATTGTGACGAACTAATCATCACAATAAAGTAGATGGTTCCCAGAATATAGAAGGTCGAGTCAATCCCCACACTGCTAATCAGCCTTTCCATAATTGGACTTGAAATCATAGACGCAAACCCGAATCCCATAATAGCTAACCCTGTTGCTAATCCTCTTCTATCAGGGAACCATTTGACTAGAGAGGATACGGGTGTGATGTAGCCAATTCCCAGTCCAATACCTCCGCAAACCCCATAAAAGAGATACAAGAGGGGCAAGGATTCCATGGAGACGGCTAATCCAGAACCTATAATGCCTGTCCCAAAAAAGATAGCAGCAACTGTCCCAGAGTGACGAGGTCCTTTTTTCTCTACAAAATGCCCCATGAAAGCGGCAGAGATACCTAGAAATAGGATGGCGATACTAAATGCCCTAGACACTTCTGTTTGCGTCCATCCAAACGTTTCCATTAAAGGATTTGTGAATACACTCCAAGCATATACTGATCCAATCGATAGGTGAATACCAACTGCGGATAGCGCGATGAGCCAACGATTCTTTACTTTTTGATTCATTTGTTCACTTCCCCTTTTAATATAGATACATGTCTTAAAGACATATTAAAAACCGTCGCGATGATAGGACTCTACTTCATACAATGTCATTAAAGTATTAAAAAGAGTGACAGTCATATCTCATCACGACGGCTAGTCTTCCGCAGGATCGCTACAAAGTACCATCCGTTTGGCTATTCGTTTGTTGTTATATCCTTTGTCTCTTATGTGCTATCGTTTAAAGACAATAATATGAGACCTTAAGTCATTGAAGATGGTGACTTACTTTAACCGAACAACAGGAACGCTGTCTCGTTTATCAAAGGGGCACCTTAATACAAAGTTGTCTAAATTGTGACATTCACACAGATATAGTAGCATGCAAGCGCATACATTGCAATAGTGACTTACATCTGTTTTGTTACTGATAGACTTCAAGTTTAGTACCAAGGCAACGAAATGTCGCTCTGTACCGCAAAGCGACAACCACGTACAAAACGTCCCCATAACATGATAAGATATGATAAACCAGTACACCTACAATCATTTGTTTTAGGATCGTAAATAGCGGTAGGTAGAGTAAAAAAATGAGGCCTAAACTCAATACAACTAAAGGAGCTAGAGCAATAACCACCAGCTGTTTTGTGTTCATTTCTTTTACTGGTGTACAAGTGGCGTTGAGCTGTAGCAGAGCCAAACGACTGTCGATACCGTAATACTGAGCCGCCCATTTATGAAGATACTCATGAGGAAATCGCAGCAGAAAACAGCCTATAAATACGAAAAATAGCGGCTGCATATCACTAAATGTATGAATCTGATAATAAGTGAACATCCAAATCCCTAACATCAGTCCTAGGCCACACCCCACGAGCCGATGTATACACGCATTAAGATCCATGCTATATACTTTTTTCAATCACACCACCACCCTAAGCATTTCCTTTTTGATAGAGTCTAT
Source organism: Caldalkalibacillus salinus (assembly GCF_016745835.1). Classification (NCBI taxonomy): domain Bacteria; kingdom Bacillati; phylum Bacillota; class Bacilli; order Caryophanales; family Bacillaceae; genus Caldalkalibacillus; species Caldalkalibacillus salinus. The sequence continues at coordinate 121,710 of NZ_JAERVL010000006.1, forward strand.
GAACCGATGCTTGAGATCATGTCCCCTATTCATAGGGTTAACTTTTGGGGTGGTGGGCATACGAATAAACGTACGTGGTTTAATGACATTTTTCGAATCATCATTTAAGATATAAACAATATGAAGAAGCTTAATGTTTGGCAAAAAAGAGGTGGTCATGTGAGTGATAGTAAGGATAATAGAGCAGTGGATGAGGAGAAGGCACAAGATATGAAAACGAAAAGAAAAGTCTTTCATTACTCAGGCACACACTTTGAAGAAAAAGAGGACGACGTTGTCACCGAATACCCGTTAACGATCATGCTAAATGGGGAAGAGTTTGCCACAATGGTGTGTACACCGACACATCTAAAAGAATTAGTCGTGGGGTTTCTCGCTTCAGAAGGGATAATTCTGTTTTATGATGAAGACATCAAATCCATCGATATAGATGAAACGCGTGGTTTTGCTTATGTAGAACTAAAAAAAGCGCCTAGAATGAGTTCAAACTTTCATTCTAAACGCTTCATTGGGTCCTGCTGTGGCAAGAGTAGACAGTCCTTTTATTTTCAAAATGATGTCAGAACGGCAAAAGTATCCCGCTCCCGAGTCACCATCCACCCTGATACGTGTCTCAAACTAATGGCTGACATGCAAGGAGACAGTCATGTATTTAAAGAAACAGGTGGTGTACATAATGCAGCCCTATGTGCCGAAGAAGGCATTGTGGTCGCACGTACGGATATCGGTCGCCATAACGCCTTAGATAAAATCTACGGCTACTGCCTGATTGATCGGATCCCTATTAAAGACAAAATCCTCGCTTTCAGTGGCCGTATATCCTCAGAGGTCTTATTAAAGGTTTCTAAGATCGGGGTGGGTATTATTCTCTCTAAATCGGCACCGACTGCACTCGCCCTAGACATGGCGGATGAGCTCAATATTACGGCTGTGGGATTTATACGGGGTGGTAAAATGAACGTCTATACCCATTCTGAGAGGATTAATATATAAAAGGATGAGGATAATGATGGAAAATAGTAATCTAGATTTATTAGAAAAAATCACTAGGTTGGAATCTGAACTGAAAGAGGCAAAACACAATATTGAGATATTAACGGATTATGTTTTACGTCTTTCAGTGTGCAAACAAGTTAATCCAAAGTATCCTTACTATGATTTTATTGTATCTTACGGCATTGACCCCTACAAACAATCTAAGATAGACCTATTATTTTCCTTAATGTCTGAAAAATTAGAGTCAAATAAAATACCAGAGCGCTTTGGGAATATTGAAGATTTTCCAACAGATTTTTTATTTCGTCATTCTCCTCTTAAATATGAAGACGTTGAAGAAGCTATAATGAACATTTTAAACGCAAAAAGTAGTGATGTACCAATCACATTAATTCAATCAATGAAAGACCAAGGATTACAAGTTAAATTATGCGAACATTTATTATCTATTGCAAATTAATATCGTGGTACGTAAACACCAACGGTCCGAGTACAAGTACCCTCTAAGGGGGCTTGGCTCAAAGGTATTCTCTAGATCACCCTTTGTCGGCTCCAGGGTGGTCTTTTTGTTGCTCCTCGTACGTCTCCTCTATGGGACCATGATGAAGTAATCCGAACCATAGTGTATATACACTATTTGTTTCGCAGTAAGGTAGGAAGAATTTTGCTTACATGGATCCTAGTAATTCTTTCTCATAACGTTCAAAGAATTGAACCATAAATTGATGGCGTTCTTCAGCTATTTGCCTTGCTGTTCGGGTATATAAGCGGTCCTTGAGTTTCCTTAACTTGAATTCAAACTCCTGCAAAGGCGTATGCCCCTCTTCTTCACCAAAACGCTGAATCGATTGGTTAATCACGCCTGAGTACACAAACGCACGCGCCACACCGATTGCGCCTATCGAGTCAAGCTTGTCACTATCAAAAAGGATCTTCTCTTCCAACGTCGTGGGAGGTTGGTCCTTACGGAAGCGGTGCGCCCGTATGGCACGCTGGATAGCGTCAAGCTTATCGTGACCGTGTTCTGAAAGTGTGGCAGATATCCCTTCTTCTTCTAACCACTGTACCGCCCATCGTGCACTGATTTCGGCGTGACATTCTCCCGTTCGGCGCTCCTCTGCCCGTCCAATATCATGTAGGAGGGTGGCATACCTTAGTAAGGTCATGTCCGCTTGTTCTTCTTGACCTATTCTTTCAGCTAGGAGAAGAACCCTCAAATTATGCGCCCAGTCATGAGCAGGGTCTTGTCCATCAAACGCACGCTTTGTCCTTTCAATGAGTGAGGAACTAAAATGAGATAACACGTCATCCACTTCTACATTTTTAAATTCAACATCACGATTTACGTTGTGCATGTGCATCCTCCTATTAGGTCGTGATAAAAAAGGGTTCTATATCAAATGTTGGGATAAGGCGTGCAAACTCCGTACTCCCATGATGCTAACACATAAGACATTTTACTCGTTTTTTAATGCCGTGTGGGATGTGCTTACGGTCGCTCTTACTCAGGCTCAAGTATTTAAAGTAGAGGAGCTTCGTGATTTTTAATGAAAAAAGAGCGCTAAACCTTGCTCTTAGATATAGAAACGTCAGTTTAGCGCCTAATATAAAACAAATCGTATATTGAATGTGGTTGATAGACTTGTATTTCACACGACATTAAAACGGGATCATCACATTTAAGCTCTAGATCATAATTATCACACTTAAGCTTTTATGGTCATTATCACATTTAAGCCTGGACCATCGCAGAGGAAGCCATCCGTTGGCGTTCTCTGTCTAGGATCGGCTTCAAGAAGGTGGCGGTATGTGATTGTTCTACATCGACAATGTCCTCAGGTTTCCCTGTTGCGACCACTTGACCTCCACGGTCACCGCCTTCCGGTCCGAGATCAATGATATAGTCTGCCGTTTTGATGACATCTAGGTTGTGCTCGATGACCATCACACTATCACCGTTATTGACAAGACGTTGTAGCACGCCGAGTAGTCGTTCAATATCGGCCACGTGTAAACCTGTTGTCGGCTCGTCTAAGACGTACAATGTCCGACCGTTACTGCGTCGGTGCAGTTCCGATGCAAGTTTGACCCGCTGCGCCTCTCCACCCGATAATGTCGTCGCCGGTTGCCCTAATCGGACATAGCCTAACCCCACATCAACGAGTGTATCTAGCTTACGCTTAATTTTAGGGATGTTACGGAAAAACTCTGCCCCATCTTCGACGGTCATATCGAGAACATCGGCTACCGTTTTCCCTTTATACGTCACCTCGAGAGTCTCGCGGTTATAACGCTTGCCTTTACAGATCTCACACGGAACATAGACGTCAGGTAAGAAATGCATTTCGATCTTAATGATGCCGTCCCCACGACACGCTTCACAGCGCCCGCCTTTGACGTTAAAACTAAAACGACCTTTCTTATATCCTCTAATCTTTGCTTCGTTCGTCTGAGCGAATACGTCACGAATATCATCAAACACACCTGTATAGGTGGCTGGGTTTGAACGCGGTGTACGACCAATTGGCGACTGGTCGATATTGACCACCTTATCGAGATACTCCGTGCCATTGATGGCGCGATGTGTACCAGGTTTGGCCTTGGATTTGTAATATTGACGCATGAGGGCTTTTAGTAAAATTTCATTAATGAGTGTACTTTTTCCCGATCCTGACACTCCAGTAATACAAGTGAAGAGGCCCAATGGAAACTTCACATTCACGTTCTTAAGGTTATTCTCTTTGGCGCCTTTTACCTCTACCCATTTTCCGTTAGGCTCTCTTCGCTCTGAGGGTAAAGGAATAAACTTTCTGCCACTAAGATACTGACCGGTAAGTGACTCTTCATCCTCCATGACTTCCGCTGGCGTCCCTTGAGAGACGATTTGGCCCCCGTGCACACCTGCCCCAGGTCCCACATCGATAATATGATCGGCAGCTAGCATGGTGTCCTCATCGTGTTCCACAACGATCAGTGTATTCCCAAGGTTACGCATCTGTTCTAGGGTTTGGATCAATCTCGCGTTATCTCTCTGATGTAGTCCTATGGAGGGTTCATCTAGGATATATAGGACCCCCATGAGACGAGAACCGATCTGTGTCGCTAGCCTAATCCGCTGTGCTTCTCCCCCACTTAGTGTACCTGCTGATCGATTAAGAGTCAGATATTCAAGGCCCACATTATATAAAAACCCGAGACGTTCCTCAATCTCTCTCAATATTAAATGCGCAATGTGACGCTCTTTATCTGTGAGTTGAACACTGTCAAAGAACTGTTTGGCTTCACCAATGGAAAGCCGGGTAACGTAGTCAATGTTTTTATCGTTTAGCGTCACGGCTAAGGATTCTTTTTTTAACCTAGCGCCTTTACATGTCGGACACGGTTTTTGGCTCATATAGCCTTCAAGTTGCTCCCGGATATAATCTGAGCTCGTCTCTCTATAACGACGTTGAACGTGTTTTAGTACGCCTTCAAAGATGATGTGACTCTCGCGTACCTGATTAAACTCCGTCACATATCTGAAGTACACTTTTTCACCCTTACTGCCATTAAGGATAATTGATAGTTGATCTTCAGTTAACTTTTCCAATGGCACATCCATATCAATGCCGAAGTGATCACAGACGGCTTTTAGCAATTGCGTGTAGTACGTTGTAGAAGCTCCTTCCCAAGGCGCAATCGGGTCTTGCTTTAGCGTCTTAGTCATGTCGGGGATCACGAGCTCTGGGTCAACTTCTAGCTTACTACCCAATCCGTCACAAGTCTGACATGCCCCGTAGGGACTGTTAAACGAGAACATTCTAGGTGCGAGTTCCTCGATACTAAATCCACATTCCGGACAAGCAAGATTAGAGCTAAATAGCAATTCCTCTCCGTCAATCACATCAATGAGAACGAGACCATCAGCCATTTGTAAAGCTGTTTCCATTGAGTCAGCCAAACGCGAACGTATGCCATCCTTGACGACGATACGATCGACCACAACTTCAATCGTATGCTTTTTGTTCTTCTCTAGGTTGATCTCTTCAGATAAGTCTCTCACTTCGCCATCCACACGCACACGTACAAAGCCTTGTTTTTGGATATCCTCTAGTAGCTTCACGTGCTCCCCTTTTCGGCCCTGGACCACCGGTGCAAGAATCTGAAGTTTCGTTCTTTCAGGGAGGTCTAAGACTCTGTCCACCATCTGTTCGATCGTTTGTGATTTGATCTCTATACCGTGCTTAGGACAATGGGGATGCCCGACTCTGGCGAATAACAAACGTAAATAATCGTAAATCTCCGTCACTGTTCCAACTGTCGATCGCGGGTTACGGCTTGTCGTTTTCTGATCAATAGAAATGGCAGGGGAAAGACCGTCAATGGAATCCACGTCTGGCTTATCCATTTGCCCTAGAAACTGGCGAGCATAAGCTGACAGAGACTCTACGTATCGGCGTTGTCCCTCCGCATAGATTGTGTCGAAGGCCAAAGACGATTTCCCTGAACCGGAAAGACCGGTTAGCACCACAAATTTATCCCTCGGAATGGAGATATCAATATCTTTTAAGTTGTGCGCCCTTGCCCCTTTGACAATAATATTTTCATTGTTCATCTTCTCACCTTTTTTCTATAGATATTGCCTTTTTATGCTCGTTCTTGCCGTTAACTTGGGGTCACTGCACTTGCTTGATCGTGTGTCACGTCTATCGGGTTGATCCTTTTTGTTTACGGTCTACAATTCAGCTTTTAATTCAAGGACGAGGTCACGTAGCTCTGCTGCCCGTTCAAATTGAAGCTGTTTGGCCGCTTCCTTCATTTCTTTTTCTAGACGTTCAATCATCTGTTTACGATCCTTTGCGGACATTTTCGTCGGATCGGGGACAGTTTCATACTTCTCGGTATCTTCCGCCGCCTTGACCGCTTCAATGACGTCATGAACCGGCTTGTTTATCGTCTGTGGTGTAATATCATGCTCTTCGTTGTACGTAGTCTGACGGTCACGTCGTCTCTGTGTTTCGTCCAAAGCGACACGCATGGAGTCTGTTATTTTATCTGCGTACATGATGACGTGCCCCCCTGCGTTCCTAGCCGCACGTCCAACCGTTTGGATTAAGGATCTCTCTGAACGTAGGAACCCTTCTTTATCTGCGTCTAGGATGGCAACAAGGGATACCTCTGGAAGGTCTAGACCTTCCCTTAACAAGTTAATGCCCACAAGCACATCGTATGTCCCTAAGCGTAGCTCTCGAATAATATGCAAACGTTCAAGCGTCTTAATCTCAGAATGCAGGTAATTTACCTTGATTCCAATCTCTTTTAAATAATCTGTAAGATCTTCAGCCATCTTCTTGGTCAGCGTCGTGACTAGGACACGTTCATTCCTCTGCATACGCTCCTGAATCTCACCGAGCAGGTCATCAATTTGCCCCTTAATCGGACGAACATCAATCGTCGGGTCTACTAGCCCTGTCGGACGGATGATCTGTTCTACTAGCTCAGGTGTATGCTCCAACTCATACGGGCCAGGCGTCGCTGAGACGTACATAATATTACGGATATGTTTTTCAAATTCTTCAAATCGTAACGGCCGGTTATCCGCGGCTGATGGTAAACGGAAACCGTGATCAACTAAGACTTTTTTACGCGCTTGGTCTCCGTTAAACATTCCTCTTATTTGTGGTATGGTCACGTGAGACTCGTCGACGACGATCATAAAATCATCAGGAAAGAAGTCTAGTAACGTGTACGGCGTTGACCCTGGCTCACGGAAAGTGAGGTGACGCGAATAGTTCTCAATCCCTGAGCAGAATCCCATCTCTTGCATCATTTCAATATCATAGCGTGTTCGCTGTTCTAAACGTTGCGCTTCTAGAAGCTTGCCTTGGTCGTTCAGCTCTTTTAGACGTTCTTCAAGTTCCGCTTCAATGTTAACGATGGCCCGCTTCAAACGCTCCTCACGCGTGACGAAGTGGGAGGCTGGGAAAATGGCTATATGGTCTCTTTCACCTACAATTTCTCCGGTGAGTACGTCAACAACTGTGATGCGGTCAATCTCATCTCCAAAAAACTCTACACGCACAGCCTGTTCATCACGGGACGCTGGGAAAATCTCCAACACGTCGCCCCGGACACGAAACGTCCCTCTATGAAAATTGATGTCGTTCCTATCATATTGGATATCGACGAGCTTGCGTAACACATCATCTCGATTGCGTTCCATCCCCACACGAAGAGAGAGTACGAGGTCTCGGTACTCTTCCGGAGAACCTAAACCGTAAATGCAGGATACACTGGCGACGATGATCACATCTCTTCTTTCGAAAAGCGCACTCGTCGCAGAGTGACGTAATTTATCTATTTCATCATTAATGCTGGCGTCTTTTTCTATGAAGGTATCCGATTGAGGAATATAAGCCTCTGGTTGATAGTAGTCGTAGTAACTAACGAAGTATTCCACTGCGTTGTTTGGAAACAGCTCCTTCAACTCGCTGTGTAATTGGGCTGCTAACGTTTTGTTATGTGCGATTACGAGCGTGGGTCTATTGACTTGGGCAATGGTTTGGGCTACGGTGAACGTTTTCCCCGTCCCAGTCGCACCAAGCAAGGTTTGATGTTTTTTTCCGTCCTTTAGACCTTGCACCAATTTTTCAATTGCTTGGGGCTGATCACCCTGCGGCTCGTATCTGGATACGAGTTCAAACTTATGATCTAGCATGGCAGCCTCCTTCTTTCCGCTCTATTTCTCCAACATCTAGATTATAGCACAAAGATGGGGGATTTAGACACAATTCACGAATATATGTTCTTTATTTTACTATAGCACAAGAGTGCGTTTCAAAAAAGATGATTTGGTATTATCTGTATGGGAAGGTCATCTCCTATTCGTAGGGCATCGGACCTCCGCACAAAGGTGAATGTGTATTGAACAAACGGTTTTTGATCAAAATAATAGGTGGCAAGAATACATAAAAATCCCATCGAGTGAACGCCTCCCAAAATACACTAAGACGGCCCACGATAAGACAACTCCCAACTCAGACAATAGCATGAGGAGGTCACTTTTATGCTCTTAAGTCTCGTCAAGAAAGTCCTTCAGCATACGATTAAGATCAATCATTGGAAAATACTGCTTATGGCCGTTATTTTTATGGTCTTTAGCTCTTATGCACTGTATTTTATCGAACCCAAAACGTTTAAAAATCCGTTTATTGGCTTTTGGTACGTCATGACCACCGTTTCACAGGTGGGTTTCGGGGATTATACACCCAAAACAGTTGGGGGAAGGGTATACTCCATATTCATGTATCTTGTTGGCATCGGATTATTCGCTATATTTGTGACAAAGCTTGTTGATTTCATTAATAAATACGAGGAGTTTAAGGAGATGGGTATTATTGGGTTTGAAGGAAAGGATCATGTCATCATGATTCATTGGTCTCAGAAAACAAAGTTAACCGTCGAGGAAATGTTAGATTCTCATCAAGGGACTCCTATTGTCATCATTGATCAAGCATCCACCGCTCCTATGAACCATAAAAATGTTCATTATATTCAAGGTAAAGCAACGAAATGGGACACTTTAAAAAAGGCGAACGCACTACAAGCTGAATCGATTTGTATTTTTGTCCCTGACGATACAACGGACGACATGGCAACAGATGGGAAGACGTTATTGATTGCTTCTAAAGTTAAACAGTTTGCTCAACAACATGACAAGGATGTTAAAGTTATTGTTGAAATACTGGATCAGGACCACATCACACCAGCCACACAGCAATATTTCGACGAATATATTCTCACTTACAAACCGTTCTCAAACTTAATGGCTGAAACGGCGGTCAATAAGACTTAAGGACCCAAGTTCATTAGATTCGACCCGGATGTGACAACAGTTACTATGTGTGCATCAGCCCCTTGGAGAGTAAGCACTCACACGCCTCCTCATGACTCTTTGATATAAACACTGATCTCGTCTAAAAGCTGATCCATTTGTTGCGCCTTTCTTTTAAACATTTGCTTAGCCTCTTCATTTTCCGTTTGTACAGCGAATCTTTCTAAGTCTGATTGTAGCTGTTTAATGCTCGCTGCCGTTACGACCTTTTGTTTTACTTCCGGCATTTCTTTCTGATCGTTATATAGGTCCATGTAGACATTTCCCTTCGAGTCAAGCTGGGCTAGAAATACATCAGAAAACGTGGACGCCCCCTGCTTCTTAACTTGGTCGAGTAGCCATGCCTTGCTGTATCCGTAAGTGTTTAAACTATTCTCCATCACGTTGCCGTCAATGATCACAAGCCGGGGTTGGTGTTCCGGTTTGACGTTCATGCCAACATCCTTAGGTGTTAGAGGTTGCCTGTCACTTTTCTTTAGCACGCTCACTTGGCCACTCGTCTCCATGATTGCAGATTCGACCTCGGATAGTTTAAAAGCATTATTCTGCCGTAAATGAATCATGAGTTCATCTACAGTCATATTTTCTTTTTTCATATTATCTTCAAGTACCCTTCCATGTCGGACGAGAAAGGTAGGACGGCCTTCTGTCATGGTGCGAAAACGGTGAGACTTCAACTCCAATTTTGCAACGAGGATCGGCAAGAGTCCCCAGATCACCATCCCAAGGATAAAGTTAGCCATTCTGACATCTGGACTAAAGGTAAGTTCGGCCGCTATCCCACCTATGGCAATCCCAACGATATATTCAAAGTACGTAATTTGATTAATCTGCTTTTTCCCGATAAGACGGGTGAAAAAGAATAGTAAGATAAAACCTAATAAGCCTCGAACGAGTATGACAACCATGTCTGGCATGCCCTCACCCCCGTATATCAATGCTGCTAATTTTACATTATTGGGCAAACTAGATAGAAACATACTCTTCTCTACAAAAATAATGCAAGGAGTGTCCTGTGTGCATAACATGATCCACACACGATATCTATTAGTCTTTTTGATACTGTCGACCCTACTCATGGGCTGTGACGTGACGAAGTCTGCGAAAGATCAGGCCTTGTTTAAGAAGATCGATGACATCCATACTCAGGTTAAAAATGAGGAATGGGATGACGCCCTAGACAATGTGGACAAATGGGAAGATACATACGAGAAGCGCCTATGGAAAATGCAGCTATTAGGTGAACAAGCAGACTATGAGGGCATTAATCTAGAGATCACACTACTCAAAGAACGATTAAAGAGGCAAAATGAGCGCCAAGCGATCGATTCAATCATTCAGCTCAAACATTATTTATCTGCCATATATGATTTTTAAGTGGCTTGGACTGGCTGTACCTTTAAGGAGCAGGCCAGTCCTTTTCAAGTCGCTAACACAGCTGTCATGGTGTGATCAATGACTGATCCTCCCAGAAAATGAAAATCTTTAGCAATACACCTCTGCCACTCGCATAAGCTGATAAATAAGACATGCTTTGTGCTAGGAGGAGGGAAGTAAGTGTCATCTTTGTTTTATCACCAATGGGGGCTGTTTTTTATTTCTGAAGGCTTAATCTGGATACTCATGGTTTTCTTTCTACTTGCTCGGTATCTATTGCGTTTAAACGGCTTAAGTCTTTTTTTATTGTTGTTAGTCATCTTAGGAAATGGCTTTCAGCTGTTTCTGGGGAGTGTGGACTATTATTTTACGGGGAAGGTCTCGTTTTTTCAGGTTTTTATCATTTTATTTATTATTTATGCCAGTACGTTAGGGCAAGCAGATTTCAAACGTTTGGATCGTTATATCAAACAAAAAGTATTGACATGGCAAAACAAGCGGGGGTGGATGAGACACGAGATGCTTGAGGTTATTCGTCCTGAACCTGAAGCAGAACGCCTCGCCTACAGAAAGTATAGAAGGCAACTCTTGGCTATACATATCCTTGCCTATCTGGTGATGCACACGCTCTGGTTTATGATTGATGTGAGTGTATCTTATGGTGCCACAACCCGCTTTGATATCGCGGAATGGATGCAACACCCACATCGGGGATGGTTTCACGACCCTTTTTTCAATATCTTGAGTTATGTTTGGAGTCTGTTTCTCATTTATGATTTAGCCGTGCCCTTTACTTATGGGCTCAGTAGATCTCAGTTAAATAAATAGAATGTTGGCTACCGTTTTTATATTTAAAGTGGTGTCATCTAGTCAATAGGACGCCCAGATGGGGATGACTTAGGTATTGATCGCTTTGACCTCCAATGTTTGCACGTGGTGTCCTTCAAGCTTTAATGCCTTAAATTCGTAATGGCCGTATGTTATCTTTTGGCCTTCCTTGATATTCATATTCTGCGTGAGTACCCATCCTCCAATGGTATCGATTTCTTTCGCTTCAATATGAATGCCCAACACTTCATTAACCTCAGTCACAAGGACTTTGCCGTCAAATATATAGTGATCGTGCCCCTTTTTTACTATCCTTGGTTTCTCATTGACGTCGAATTCGTCTTGTATTTCACCTACAATCTCCTCCAGTATATCCTCTACTGTCACAAGTCCAGACGTCCCCCCATACTCGTCAATTAATATAGCAAGGTGGCGTCTTTCCTTCTGCATTCGTATTAATAAGTCGTGTATCGGTATGGTCTCTAAGACTTCAATTACGGGACGGACGTAGTCATTGAGTGAATGTGGCTCTATCTCCTCAACCGTTAATCTAACGTGATCCTTGAGGACTTCTTTAATATTGACCATCCCTAAGATGGTGTCTTTGTCGTTATCCATAACAGGATAACGTGTAAACGGCTTTTCCTGAGCCATTCTTAAAACACCCTCAATATCGTCTTCTAAGGAAATGGTAATCATCTCTGTTCTCGGTACCATGACCTCTCTGGCTATCCGATTATCGAATTCAAATATTTTATTGACATAGTGATATTCAGACTGGTTAATTTCCCCGCTTTGATAGCTTTCTGTTAAAATGATTCTTAATTCTTCTTCACTATGCACGACTTCATGCTCGGAAGCGGGTTGTAGCCCGAATAAACCGACGAAAAATCTGGCTGATCCATTCAGTGCCCATATAAATGGATACATCAATTTATAGAATAATATCAAAGGCGGTGAGAGCAACAAAGTGACTTTCTCTGCCTTTTGAATGGCGACGGTTTTGGGTGCTAACTCTCCAATCACCACATGTAAAAACGTAATCGTTATAAAAGCGATCGCAAAAGAAAGAATATGTGAGACGGAGCTTGGTAGATTTAAGTCGTGAAAGAGCGGGTTCAACATACGCTCAACTGTCGGTTCTCCTAACCAACCCAAACCTAGAGCCGTGATGGTAATACCGAGTTGACACGCTGATAGATAGCCATCAAGGTTAGAGAGGACTTTTTTAGCCGCTTGTGCTCTCTTGTTTCCTTCATCCGCCAGTTGTTCGATTCTTGTGCTTCTTATCTTAACGACGGCAAACTCAGCCGCAACGAAAAAAGCCGTGAAAATAATTAATATCGCCACTAAAATTAAGTTAATGATAATCAAAGTGCTCCAAGATCATGTCGATCTCGGTTTCACCTCCATCCGTTCATAACCACTCATTTTATATTGTACATTTACACCGCTATTTATGAACGAATGAGACAAACATCATCTCCTACCCGTATAGGTGGCATGGATTTCAGATGGACCATTGGAGTCTCTACTTAATAAATATTTGACTCTGTCTTATCAATCATGATTTCTGTTGCCTCGACAAGATGTGCGCCAAATGTTGTACTTGAGTGGCTCCAAATCATTAATTTGTCCCCACTATTTAATTCTGAAATGGATGCTTCTTTTCTTTCAACGAACCCTTCATCGTCAGTTATTTTATAGAACTTAGTATTTTTAGTAATCAATATAGGAAATTTTTCATGAATAGCTGAATTCACCGAGAATTCGTTCACTGAGAGTTCGTAGTCATACCTTAAATTTCTAATAAGAGTATCAAACCAAATATCATTTTTTGTTAGTTTATACTCTTTTACACTGTTTAGTATGGCAACATCTCTTGATTCTCTTGTATAATCTTGAGGAATATAAGTGAAATACCAAATGAAAATGATTGAGGCAACCAATAGACCTGATACTAGATATAAAAACAACTTGGAAATTTTCTTCAAGATTCGCACCTCCATTAATATTAGACGGCAATATCCACTAAAAGTTATGAATTTTTTTAGTCTACTGTAGCTGCTGCCATGAATCACTTGGAAGCTGGCAAATTGGATGCGGCCCTTTGGTCCGTCTGTATTTTTTAAAACGAAAAATTCTTCTAAACCATTTATTCTAAGAGCATCTACGAAGATGAGAGCTGAAAGCAGTGTGAACAGTTCACGTACAGCTGTTATCCAATTACAGTAGAGGTTATAGACGTTACAAAGCCATTCCCCGATAAAAGGGAATGGCTTGTAGTGGCTTCCGCAAAGCCGGTATCATCGCTGTAAGGTTCAGTCTACTATTATTTCTTTTGTATCATGTCCTCGTATAGCACATCGGCAATATGTACCGCTTGAAGATGACGATCGGGGCGGCCAAATTTGCGGATACCCAGTTTCATTTGTAACAAGCAACCGGGGTTAGAAGTGACAATAGTGATGGCCTCGGTCGCATTCACTTGTTCCATTTTATCGGCAAGGATGTGAGTGGCCATCTCTGATTCAATAAGGTTATAGATACCGGCTGATCCACAACAGTGATCGGCCTGGGGCAGTTCAATATAGCTGTTCTCATCAACCGATTTCAATAACTTGCGTGGGGCTTCATGAACATTCATCCCGTGTCTCAGATGACATGAATCCTGATAGGTCATTAGGTTAAGTTTTGCCCTATTTTTCTGCGTTTTTTGGGTTTTGGTGCCTTGATCCACTAACCAACTTGATAAATCCTGTATGCATTCAGCAAAACGAACGGCCCGGTCATGCCATTCGGGCTCATGAGCCAGCAAGTGAGGATACTGCTGTAAAAAGGCCCCACATCCACCCGCATTGGTGATGATCGGTATGAGTGAGTCTTTGTCCTGAATCGCATGGCACGCTTGTTCGAATGCGGCGATGTTTTGTTTCGCTAATGATTGAGCCTTGTCAAACTCTCCAGCGTGAGCATGAAGGGCACCACAACACGTTTGCTGCTGGGGCACGGTAGGGTTTCCCCCTCTATGCTTCAATAGTTTGAGGGTGCGCTCATTCGTTTCGTGAAACATGACGTCCATGATACACCCTGTGAAGAACGCCACAGGGTGTTTGACATGTTCGGGGTGTTTAGGGTTCGGAGCCTGTTCGTCATATTCAGGATGGTCGGTATGATTGGTGGCATTTTGGTGTAAATGTGCTTTTCTTTCCCTCCTCGACTGCCATAGTGTCCGGGGTGATGGCATACGTGGCATAACGGCTTCCATTTCTAAAAAGGGCTGCCATTTTTTATTGATCTTTTTTAAGAGCGATAAGAGACCTGATTGTCTCACAACCCATTGGATACCGAAGCGTTGATAAGCCCATAACATGACACCCATCCCTTTCAGCCAGCGCTGGTGAGGTATCAGTGTCTTAAAAAAGAAGCTGCGTAGCATGCTGACGGGCCAGGAGTACCGCTTGCGCTTAGCCATGATGGCCCGTGCCTCTTCTAATATCTGTCCATATTGTACACCTGAAGGACATGCGGATTCACAGGCACGACATCCTAGACATAGACTCAGTTCCCGTTCAAATCGCTCACTCGGTTCTAGTTGTCCGTCTACGACGGCTTGAATTAACGCAATTCTTCCTCTGGGTGAGGAGGCTTCATTTCTCCCCGTTTGAATAAACGTGGGGCAGGTCGGCTGACAAAAGCCACAACGCGTACAATTTCTTAGCTCATCCACATTTTCGAAATGTTGAAAGTCCTGGGCCGTATTGTTTAGATTCATGCGCCGATCACGATCCTTTTTCTGGACGCTTTGGCAAACACTTTACCGGGATTCATAATGCCCGTCGGGTCTAAGGCTTGCTTAAGGCTCTTCATCACCGCGATGCCACTCTCTCCTAGCTTCCATTCCAGATAAGGTGATTTAACCACACCGACACCATGCTCCCCCGTTATGGTGCCACCCATCTCTAAAGCTGTGGCGAAAATGTCTTCAAACGCTTGCTCCACGCGATGAATCTCTGCTTCATCCCGACTGTCTGTGACACAGGTGGGGTGCAAATTCCCATCCCCTGCATGACCGAACGTGCAGATTTGAACGTCATACTTGTCGGCAATCTTATTAATGGCTCGGACCATATCAGCCAGTTTTGACCTAGGTACGGTGGCATCTTCGAGTATCGTTGTCGGTTTCAAACGGGACAAAGCGGTTAATGCGGAGCGTCTCGCGGTCGTTAAGCGCTGACCTTCTTCATCGTTCTGAGCGACTTGAACGGACACGGCATTCGCTTGCTCGCAAATAGTGCGTATTTTTTCAATATCTCTATTGACGATGGCTGGTGCACCATCCTGTTCAATGAGTAAAACGGCACCTATATCTGTGGGAAGACCCAGTTTGGCATAAGCTTCGACGGCTTGAATGGTTCTCTGATCCATAAACTCCAAAGTGGCTGGAATCATTCTCTGGGCGATGATGTCCGACACCGTTTGAGCGGCCTGTTCCATGGTGTTAAACCAGGCGAGCATGGTCCGTTTCGTCTCGGGCAGGGGCAACAGCTTTAGGGTAGCCTCCGTGACAATGCCTAACGTGCCTTCTGAACCAACGAGGAGTTTAGTCAAATCGTACCCCGCTACATCCTTGGCCAGTTTGCCCCCTGTATGCAGGACATCTCCGTTGGCGAGCACCACTTCGAGACCTAAGACATAATCCTTCGTCACCCCATACTTCAATCCCCGTAAGCCCCCAGAGCATTCACTAATGTTTCCTCCTAAGGTGGAAATCTTCATGCTACTCGGGTCAGGGGGATAGAACAGCTGACGCTCCTCCATCTGTTCGATGAAGAACTGTGTGTTCACACCGGGCTGGACTCGTGCACATACGTTTTCCTCATCCACCTCTATGATCTGATTCATGTGATCAAAGAGGAGGACAATTCCTCCCTCTAGTGGCACCGTTCCAGCACATAAATTTGTGCCTGCGCCTCTGGGAACGATTGGGATGTGATGGGTTCGACATAAGCGAACGATTTGTTGAACCTCTTTCGTGTGACGTGGTTTGACAACGGCGTCAGGTAAGGATTGATACTGCGGTGTAGCGTCATAGGAATATGAGAGGCGAGTGACGTCGTCATCACCCACGTTTCCATCACCTACGATCGTCTTCAGCTGATCGATCACGGCTGATTCTAGCATTTTACCACTCCTTATACGCTCCCTTGGTTTAATAGATAACGGGAGGGGATGACCAGTTTACCCATAGAGACCTCTTTCGTAGCCCCAGTTGCTGTGGGTATCGTGTTCGCCTCTCCGTTTAAAAAGGCGTAGCCTAACAAAGCAAAAGCGACCGCCTCTTTGGCTTCACTTGTGATGGGGGTGACGTCGTCCATTTTATGAACATCCACATCAAGCGCCTCTTGTAGTCCTGCCATGATACGAGGATTTTGAGCGCCCCCACCCCCAACGAGCAATTCTTCAATGTTTACTCGCTTAACGGTGTCAAACTGTAGGGCTTGAGAGATCGACTCAATCGTGTACTGTGTGGCCGTAGCGACCCGATCGGGGATAGACAGACCTCTGTGCTCCCCTTCCTTCCATCGTGCTTCAATCCACGTTTGGTTGTAACGCTCTCTTCCAGTGCTTTTAGGAGGGGCTGCTTGGAGGTATTCATCACGGTCTAACAAGTCCTGCAACCAGTCATGATCCACCCTGCCCTGACCGGCCAATTGTCCATCCTGATCGTACGTCTGTTGTCCCTTTGTTGCTCGCTGCACAAACCCGTCGATGAGGACATTCCCGGGACCTGTATCAAAAGCGATGATGTCATCCTCTTGATGGCTGGGTGGCAGTACGGTCATGTTTCCGATCCCGCCAATGTTTAGGAGGATTCTCCCTTTTGAATGGTGACGAAAGAGCAGATTATCGATAAACGGCACGAGTGGGGCGCCTTCTCCGCCAGCGGCTATGTCACTAGGACGGAAGTCCCCTACGGTTAATATACCTGTGCGTTCAGCTATTTCAGCTAGCTCTCCGATTTGCAGTGTAGCGCCCTTTTCGGGCATATGATAGATCGTTTGTCCATGTGAGCTGATAAAGTCGATATCTTCAGGAGACCGCCCCACCGTTTGGAGTAAGTTTAGTGTGGCCTCAGCGAACTTTTTTCCTAGCCAATGATTCGTTTCGCAGATCAAAGCCACATTTGACGTATCGGGTGAACATAGTTGCAAGAGTCGTGCTCTTTCTTCAGATGTATAGGCTAACGTTTGAAAGTGTAACAGTTGTGCTTGAACGTCTTTGCCCTTTCCTGTTATCTGGACGAGTGCTGCATCAATGCCGTCTAAAGACGTCCCTGACATCAAACCGACGGCTAATGTCACCTTCTTTGTCACAACTTCACGAATCCATGTGTCCATCCTTTCCCCCCTGTTTTTTATTTGACTTGCTGCCCAAAAAGTGTATCGCTTGTCGTGTTTGATCTAACCACTTGATACTATCCTCATACTCTTCTGAAGCCACACACATATATAAAATATCGATGACGTGTAACTGGGCTAAACGAGATGACGTAGCCGCTGATCGAAAGACTGCTTCTTTAGACGCGGAGGTAAACAGGCGTATACTCGCGCGCTCTGAGACTGAAGTCGTGCCGTACTTGGTTAAACTGATCGTTGTGGCACGCTTCTCATTGGCAAGGTCAATCAATTTGACCACTTCTTCCGTTTGCCCTGAGAAGGATATACCCATCACCACATCATCTTCGGTTAAGTTAGCCACATGCATGGCCGCCATATGAATATCTGAAAAGGAGACGGCTTCTTTGTTAATACGCAAGAACTTCTGCTGGGCGTCTAAGGCGATAATACTTGAGGCGCCAACCCCAAAGAAATGGATTCTTCTTGCGCTTAGAATCGCCTCGACGGCTCGGGCTAAAGCATCAGGGTTGAGCATTTCCTCCGTCTCCGTAATCGCTTGCACACTGTTGCTCGTCATCTTTGACAGCACTTCAGATTGTGATTCATGCGGATGTATATCGCGGTAGCCTTCTTGCTTTGGTTTTTGCAGATCGCCTGCAATTCTAATCTTCAAATCTTGAAACCCTTTTAGCCCCAAGGATTTGCATAGTCTAATCACAGCGGCACCACTGGTATTAGTCCGTTCTCCCAGTTCACCGGTGGTACACAGCACAGCGGTATCGGGGTGCTTAAGTATATAGTTTGCGATCTTTCGTTCTGAAGGTGGCAGACTGGCTAACATTTCTTTGATCATCGTCAGTCCGCCGGTCGTTGACGTGTGCATAGACTGTATATTCCTCCTCTTGTTTGAGCCGCTGTGGATGTTGTAGTAATTTTTTAGTGTCTCTCAAAGACTAAAGCTACGGTCTTTATTGTAAAACTTAAAACTTAGGAATCGTGACGGGCATTGTTCCTTTTGCTTTTTTACGCCCATAGAGAATGTCTGTCGCCACTCTTAAGGCTGGATTGGTAAATTCATAAGTGGCAATATAAATATCTACATTTGGAAAGTGAGCCAAATCGTATGGGCTGCGCATGGCCATAACGGCCACCTGTACGTTGTCTAGCTGACAAAGTTTTTGAACGAGCTCAGCCTGTGACGACCTCTGGCCGGCCGTTAACGTTCCGACAATCACGGTGTCATAGTGTGCAGCTTCATCCAGCACATCTTCTATTTCTAATAACGTCGGCTCAGCGGATAAAATGTGTACGGACGCCTGAGGGTCTACACGCTGCACTTCTGCGCCCAATGTATGATTAGAGAAGCGCTCATCCTCTACCCAAGTCAGATAGGAATTCTCAGGGTAGACCACCAGTGTCCGATATCCTGTCACTTCAGATGATGGGTTGAGGGGTAAATGATGCTCTCCTTTGACGAGGGTGACCCCTTGTTCATACACATCATGCGCTAATACCTCATGATCCTGACACCCCACCGTCGAAGGAACGGACAATGTAAATGTATCGGTGATGTCTTCCCATGAGAGATAAGTCTCTTTTAACCTTTTAACTCGACGGTAAGCTTCATCAATGCGCGCCTGCGAGCATTCCCCCTGAAGCAGCGCCTCTTCAATCGTTTGGATGGCCTCTTTTTGTAATGTAGGCAGGTGCGAAATCATCACCAGATCGACCCCTGCTTGAATCGCTTGAAGCGCTCCCTGAGGTGTCCCTACTGTGTCCGCAATCGCCTTCATTTCCATACAATCCGTTGTCACGACGCCGTCAAAGCCTAAAGTCTCTCGCAATAATCCGGTTACGATCGATTGGGACAGTGTAGCGGGCCTCCCCTGTGGTTCTAAAGCAGGAAAATCAATGTGAGCCGTCATCACTGTATCTGCGCCTGCCTGAATACACTGCTTAAAGGGGACGAGTTCGACTTCTTTCAACCGGTCGAGCGAATAGTCTATCTGAGGTAGGTCTAGATGGGAATCCACATGGGTGTCTCCGTGACCGGGAAAGTGTTTCAACGTTGTGATCACTCCTGCCTCCTGCATGCCTCTCATGGTTGCCTGACCGAACCGCGCTACCGATTGAGGATCTTCGCCATAAGAGCGTACACTGATGACGGGATTATACGGATTGTTATTGACATCAACGGTAGGTGCTAGGTTCCAATTAATGCCCAACGCTTTTAGTTCTATCCCCGTAGCCTTACCCACTTCATAGGCGTACCGTTCTTGGTTTGTTGCACCTAGACACATGGCCCCTGGGAATATGGTCGTCCCTTCCCCTAGCCTGCGCACAACGCCATTCTCCTGGTCAATACAAATGAGTAGAGGGCGTTCATGTCCCGCTTCTTTAGCTAATTGTTGAAGTTTCGTCGTCAGTTTCAAGACATCTTGGGTTGTGCCAATATTACGCCCGAAAAGAATGACACCACCCACATACCACTCCGTAATGAGCGTTTCCATCTCCTTGGAGACTTGCTCGGGACGTTCCGCTTTAAACCCACACACCATGAGCTGGCCGATCTTTCGTCTTAATGCTTCCTTATCCTTCATCATTACTCTTTGACGCCTCCTAACGTTAGACCTCTAACAAAATATTTTTGGAACATCAGGAAAAAGATAATCATTGGGATGGCCGCAATAGTCGCGCCAGTCATTAATAGCTTAAAACTAGCAAGGTTTGCATCCTGTAACGTCTTCAAGCCGGCTGGCAAGGTGAGCAGTTCTGTATCATTGATGACGATGATGGGCCATAGGAATGCGTTCCATATTAGCACGAAAGTAAAGATAGATAGGACGGCCATCGCGGGTTTAGCTAAAGGTATAATGATCGTGTAAAATATTTTCCACTCAGAGGCCCCATCAATTTTGGCCGCTTCGATTAATTCATCCGGGATAGAGAGCAAGAACTGTCTCATTAGAAATACCCCAAAGGCTAGGGCCAGATTAGGAAGTATCAGGGCCCAATGTGTATTAAACAGTTCTAATTTCTGGACCATGATAAAAGTTGGCACGAGCGTCACCTGCTCAGGAATCATCATGGTTGAAATAATGACCCAGAAGATCAGCATTCGACCGGGGAACTTTTTCTTGGCGAGTACATAGCCTGCCATCGTATCTAATAGGACCAGTAAAAAGGTGCCGAGTAAGGCGATATATAAACTGTTAAATAGCCAGCGTAAGATCTCCGTTCGTTCAAATAGTGTGACAAAACTCTCGAACGTTTTCTCTCTCACTTCTGTCATTTTCTCTTGATGAAACTGTGCTTTCTCCGATTCTCCTGCACTTAAGGCTGCTCGCTTTTTCTGCCACTGTGACATATATTCTGTGATCCCTACAGGATAAAGCTTAGGGGGAGTCGATTCGACATATGATACGGGGCGCTCCATCTCCTCATTCTGATAGGCCGGTAATTGCAAAGCGGTCACAAACACCCAATATAGAGGAAGGATGGAGACGAGAGCCATGACAAGCAGAATCATATAGATTAAGGGTTTGCTTAGTGAAGATAATTTTAGTTTCATTATGTCCCCCCTTCCTAATTCTCTGTCCTAAACCAACGGTATTGAAAAATTGCGAATATCATAATAATGAAAAACAGAATGACGGATTGGGCTGAAGCAAGACCGAAGTTAAAGTCACGGAAGGCCGTTTTGTAAATGACATGCACAATGGTCTCTGTCGCATTACCCGGCCCACCGCCCGTCATCATAATGATCTGCGTAAACACTTGGAAAGAGCCAATCGTACTGAGGATGACCAAATACAACGTTGTGGGTTTGATCAAAGGCACTGTGATGCGCCACCAACGTTGAAACGGACTGGCGCCATCGATCTTGGCCGCTTCGTATAATGTCGGGCTGATGTTATTCATCGCTGCGAGATAAATGATGATCCCTGCCCCGGGTGGAATGAGAATGGACATGATCATCAAGGCTGGCAAGGCTGTTGCGGTTTGATTTAACCAGTCAATCGATTCGATGCCAAACCATCCGAGCACATAGTTGAATAATCCAAAACGATAGTTATACATCCATCTCCACACCATGGCGATGATGACCATAGACGTCACTGTCGGCAGGTAAAACGCGGAACGAAAGAACGACTGAGACAGTTTGCCTAAAGGGTGAATCATGGTGGCGATGATGAGCGCCGTTATGACGAATGCTGGGACGGTGACAACTGTGTATAAGAATGTATTCCATAAAGAGGTGCGAAACAGTGGAGATTCAAACACATCGACATAGTTTTTGAACCCGACCCACGTTGTTTCAAAGACCCCAAACTCCTGAAAGGATAAAACAAACGACCATAATATCGGTATGAGCATAAAAACAGTAAAAAATAAGAGCTTAGGCATTAAGAATAAATAAGCCGCTTTGTTCTTTTTTATTTCCTGTAAGAGCGTGGGGCGCTTCCTTTTCTTTTTCCCATGTGGACGGTGTGATAAAGCGCCTTGCTTTGAGTGTTCAAATTCGGTTTGTACAGACATAAGACGCGTGGCCTCCTCCTTCAATGATAGAGAAAGGCTCCCTTCTCCTCGTAGGAAGAAGAGAGCTTCTACTCTGTCTGTAAAGCTGTTCTCTGTTTACTGTTTTTTGTTTACTGTTTACTGTGTTTCGTTTTATTGTTTGTGTGATCTGTTTTCTGTTTTTTGTTTTTTGTGCTCTGTGTTTTCGTTGTTTCTATCTCTGTCGCTATTCCCCGATAATGCGTTCAACCTCTTGGCGTGCATCCTGTAAGGCTTCAGCCGGTTCTTTTTCCCCATTTGCCGCTAGTTGTAATTCTTTTTGAATCGCTTCGTCTATTCTGGCCCACTCCGGATGACGCGGTAGCATCACCGCTTGCTCAGATAATGCCTGGGCACGTGCCATTTCTGGGTTGTCTGCGAAAGGTTCCATCTCTGCCGTCGATTGTAGCGCTGGGAAAATCCCGTAGTGCTGAGCCATCGTAAATTGTTCCTCTGTGTTTGATATGTGCTTTAAGAATTCGGCTACCATTCGACGCTTATGATTATCTTCTTGCATAAACATCACCCAGCCGCCGACGCCGCCTATTGTGATAGGTTCCCCTGTATCACCCGTCGGGTACTCTGCCACCATGAAATTGGTCTTCCACTCTTCACCTTGAGCGGAGACGATCGCCCAAGTGGCCCAAGGCTGTACCGCAATCGAGCGTTGTTCCTCTGAAGCCCAAGCTTGCCAAACCTCACCTACGTTAGGACCTCCCATCTCCGTTGGCGCCACCTCATGTTCAAATTTGAGGTCGATGAATTTTTGCAGGCCACTGATGGCCTCCGGAGAGTCAAAAGTATACTCCGTAAAGTCATCGCTCAGTGGATACCCACCGTCCATTAACAAGAACGGCCAAGCTTCATAGTATCCGGGTAGTAGATACGTGGAAAAACCGTAAACATCGCCATCCGTGAGCTGTTTCATTTTTTCTACAAATTCGTCATACGTCCATTGACCATTTTCAGGGGGAGTGACCCCTTTTTCTTCAAATATATCTAAGTTTAGTAGCATAGCATGGACGCTAATAGAATTCGGTACACCGTATAGTTGACCATCGTGCATATACGCCTCTAGCGCATTGGGATAAAAATCATTTAATTCCTCTTCAGTATAGAAATCATCCATCGGTTCGATAACACCTTGTTCAATATGATTAATACTCACAGCGCCGCCACTGATATCTACGGGAGCGATATCAGGCCAGGCATGCCCTGCTATAGCGACGTTTAGATTATCTCCCATTTCGGCCCAAGGGGTTTGTACAATTTCAACCTCAACCCCCGAGTACATCGCTTCAAACTCCTCTTTTTTCTCTTCTAGCCAGTGATACTTGTTATCCTCTTCATCTGCCCAGCGCGGCCCATCCCAAACTGTAATGGTCCCTGACCAATCTTCCCAAGCGTCACCATCAGCGACATCGTTAGAAGGCTCCCCATCAGCCGGTTCACTATCACCACTACAAGCCCCTAGGAATAAGGACATGATAAAAACAAAGACTAGTGTCAACAACATTCCTCTTTTTTGCTTCATACTACGCTCCCCCTTTTTGATCCGTTTGTCATGTCATAGGCACGTCGTTACCACCTGGTGACATGCTTTTCTAAATGAGTTAATGTCTTTGGGTTTGTCCTGATGTAATCGACTTGTCATGATGACTGCACTTAGCTTTTTGGATGGATCCACCCACACCGATGTGCCTGTAAAGCCGGTGTGGTAGAAACCCCCAGTTTGCTCTCGGTCATACACCCAGCCTAAAGCTCTCCCAACAGACGCATTCGGAGTATAATCTCTTAGTGCCAGCTGCTGAATGTCCGACGACAACCATGGGTTATCCATCATATATAAACGGGCAATAGCAGCAACATCTGTTGCCGTACCGAAAAGACCTGCATGCCCGGCTATACCTTGTAAAAAATAATAACTGTTACCATCATTGACCTCGCCCCAGATGACATTCTGACGAAAATGTTCAAACGATTGCTTTCTTTTACTTACCATCTCGGCTTCAATGCGGTTACCAAACTCCGTAGGGACCATTTGTGATGTGATCTCGTGTGATGGTCGATACTGTAAACCACTCAAGTTCAATGGGCGCACCAAACGATGATACAAAACCTGGGATAGGTTTTGTTTCTCTATGGCTTCTATGACCTTGCCAAGCAGGATGAAGTTAGCATCGCTATATATCACGTCGGTAGCGGGATCTGCTTCTCGTTCAATGCATTTGAGCGTGTCTTCTATGCTATGATTGTTGTTCTTATGTATGACGTAAAAGGGTTGCCAAGCCCTATATCCTGATGTATGAGTGAGTAAATGTTGAATGGTGACACCCTCTCCTACCTTGCCGAGCCAGCTCAGGTGTTTTAAAACAGGGGTTTGTAAACGGATCTTGTCTTCCTGTATCAGCATCAGGATCAGGGTCGTTGTGACAATCTTAGTTAATGAGGCCAAGTCAAAGATATGCGCGGTGCTCAATGCCCGTCGTTCAGGATAAGTTGACGCCTCTCCCATCGCCTGATGCATCACAGGGTAACCGTCTTGTTCTACGAGCATGACACCACCAGGGAAAAGGCCTTTCTGAATCGCATCCCGTAGGAGGGTCGACAGCTTATACTCCAGCAAGTTGGATGGCTTCACGTACATACCCCTTTGCTTCAGTGAGTAGGGCTCTGGCTTCTTGAGCTGAGACATTTGCCTTGAGCATCACGACAGCGACCTTCACTTGATAGTCACAGGATTCTAGTGCTTCTACGGCTTCTCGCTCGGATACTTGTGTCACACTGGTGACAATGCGCATGGCCCTATCACGAAGTTTGTGATTACTCGCATGGACATCAACCATCAAGTTTTCATATACCTTACCAAGCTTGACCATGACCGTTGTGCTAATCATATTAAGGATCATTTTATGAGCGGTGGCTGCCTTCAATCGCGTTGAGCCGCTTAACACCTCCGGCCCGACAATGACCTCTATGGCCGCATCAGCAACGGTTGAGATTTGGGCATTCGCATTGGCAGAAAGGGCATAAGCTTTCGTCCCCACCTTTTGGGCATACTTTAAGGCGCCTAAGACATAAGGGGTACGTCCACTAGCGGAAATACCAATGACCACATCAAATGGGGTGATTTGACGCGCCTCTAGGTCACGTTTGCCCTCTACAACGTCGTCCTCTGCCCCTTCTACTGCCTCGAAAATGGCATGATTCCCACCCGCCATCACAGCCTGTACCATGTCATGTGAAGTACGAAAAGTCGGTGGACACTCTGAAGCGTCTAGAACACCTAAACGTCCACTCGTGCCTGCGCCAACGTAAAATAGTCTGCCACCTTGATTGAGGGATGCGAACACACCTTCCGTCACCTTCTCAATGTCGGGTATGACGTCTTGCACCGCCTCAGCGATCTTCATATCTTCTTGGTTCATCAGTTGCAGAATTCCTTTGGTTGAAAGTTGATCCAACTGCCTCGTCTCTTCATTGATCTGTTCTGTTGTGAGTTGATATAACACTTCCTCGTTCATATCACCAGCTTGCTGTTCTGCTCTTCTCTTCTCCATGCCATCACGACCAATCTTCTTGGTAATTTCAACGCCACTAGGTGACAGAA
The DNA here is from genome assembly GCF_016745835.1 of Caldalkalibacillus salinus. Lineage (NCBI taxonomy): Bacteria > Bacillati > Bacillota > Bacilli > Caryophanales > Bacillaceae > Caldalkalibacillus > Caldalkalibacillus salinus. The sequence goes on from NZ_JAERVL010000006.1 coordinate 147,352, forward strand.
AATTGTTAAGATATTTAATTCTATAATAGAACGTTGCCTCTTTGATTTCAATCTTTTTTGAAATTTTTTTTTAATGTTTATGCCCTATATTTAAAAGGGTTTTTTATTTTTGTGTTGAATACAGTGTATATCACCTTGGATGATGGCAGCATTGAGCAGCAAGATTTTGCTCACTTTGATATGAATGATCATTAATTTTTAACGAGGAGGTTGACTCATGAATCAAAAAAGGACAACTCACACATGGTCCTTGGTCCTAACGGGTGTACTGATCTGTGCACTGATTTTGAGTGGTTTGCAGTGGACACCTGGTGCAGCAGCGCAGACACTAGTACAGGAAGAACCTGATATTCGAATTGGCGTGATACCAGCCACGGAAGCTCTTACGGTAGGCAGCTCTGGTCCCTATCAGATTGTGGATATGGAGACAGGCGACGTATTAGTAGAAGGGGAGAACTCAGAAACCACGGTAGAGCTTTCCTCAACGGCCTCCATTGAAACGAGCTACATGTTACAAGTGGCGTACACAACGAGCAAGGCGTACGTGGATGATTGGTTAGATCGTGCCGAATTGGCAGGTCATCCAACGTATGTAGAACCCTACCTTGACGGGTGGCGACTCCTCATTGGTCAATTTCCAACCGACGCATCTTGGGGAGACAGAGTCGCTTTCAGAGATGAGATTATCGCTCAGGGACTCGGCGGTTCTGACTCCTTTTGGAGAACAATGACCATCTCCGAGGGGGAAAGCCAAATCGAACTAAAGCTAGGTGAGACCGCTGTCTCGACAACCCATCCCTTACGTGTGACAGCACATTCAGAAAAGGTCACCATGAATGGTCAGCGGTACAGAGGTGAAGTGGAAGTCGCCTTCAATAGTAGTGGCACATTGGTGGGGATTAATGAACTACCGATAGAAGAATACTTATACGGTGTCGTTCCTCGTGAGCTGCCACCCGTTCCCTACGGTGAAATTGAAGCACTGAAGGCCCAAGCTATCGCAGCGCGTACGTATGCGTTAAGCAATTTGGGAAAACGATCCCAAGACGGCTATGATTTGCTACCGACACCTTCCGATCAGGTATACGGGGGCTATGAGTCAGAGCATCCCCTTTCCACCCAAGCCGTTCAAGAATCACGTGGCGTTGTCGCCACGTATGATGGACAATTAATTACGACGGTGTACTCATCTACGAGTGGGGGCTACACTGCAAATAACGAGGACGTGTGGAGCACAGGCGAGGTCCCTTATCTTCGTGGCGTCCCTGATGCTGAGCGAGGACAAGCGATAGACAACGTACCATCCTTAGACGTCTTTAAAAATCATGCCAATCCGACGTCATTACGAGCAGAGAAAGATGGAGATTACGAGTCAGACTGGTCTAGGTATCACCGTTGGACCTATGAGTGGACAATGGATGAAATAACCGAAGTATTAAGCGACTACTACAACCAAGACGTGGGAGAAGTCTATGACATTAACGTCACGGATCGCTCCAACTCAGGTCGGGTTTTAGAAATTGAATTTGTGACGGAGAACGGGACTTTCTATGAACAGAAGGATCGCGTACGTTGGGCACTTAAATATGTGAATAGTAGTGGCACGCACAGTGTGTTAAGAAGTACACTGTTCTATATTGAACCCGTTATCGATCGCCCATCTAAAGAAACGGTCGGTTTCGTCACCTATGGCGGCGGATGGGGACACGGTGTCGGTATGGCTCAAACTGGCGCTGTAGGTATGGCTGAGAAAGGCTACACTGTTGAGGAGATTTTGAAGCATTATTATCGTGGCATTGATATTGAACAGTGGTATGAGTAGTTTCGTAAGCTCCTTGAGCTCAGTAACTGACCTGTTCTAGTTGTTCACCTTTATTTTATTTTGATAAACGAATGAGAAGTTAAAAAGGAAGACCATGATCGTAGCAGATGATCGTGGTCTTCCTTTTAGATAGATAGCTAGACTCTAGACTTCTCTTAGGCTTGTGATGTGATGGTCACTTTAGGTGCTGATGTATGTATCATTTCCCGCTCATACAAATGACAAGCCACTTTATGATGGCCACCAACGTCTTGCAGCGCCGGTTTCACTTTCGCACACAAATCCATTGCCTCGGGACAGCGTGTGCGAAACACACAACCACTCGGTGGATCAATGGGACTGGGGAGTTCCCCTTCCAAAATAATACGTTCTCGACGATCCTCGATTCTGGGATCTGGGATGGGTATAGCGGATAATAATGCTTGAGTATATGGGTGCAACGGATTGCGGTACAACGCTTCACTTTCGGTCATCTCCACCATGTTCCCCAAGTACATCACACCGATACGATCACTAATGTGCTTCACCATAGATAAATCATGGGCAATGAACAAATAGGTGAGCCCTTTCTCTTGTTGTAATGTCTGAAGAAGATTGACGACCTGCGCCTGAATAGAAACATCAAGAGCTGAAATAGGTTCGTCAGCAATGATGAATTCTGGTTCTAGGGCGAGGGCACGTGCAATCCCAATTCTTTGACGCTGCCCCCCACTAAACTCGTGAGGATACCGATTCGCATGCTCTGCATCGAGCCCTACTTCACGCAAAAGTTGGTGGACACGGTGCTTGCGTTCTTTTCCCCGGAATAAACCCTGTACATCCATTCCCTCTGCAATACTGTCCATGACGGTGGCCCTCGGATTGAGTGAAGCATAAGGGTCCTGGAAGATCATCTGCATCTGACGGTGCAGGCGGTTACTTTCCTCTCCTTGTGCTTCGTGAACGTTCCTACCTTTAAACATGACATCGCCTTCCGTCCGATCATAAAGACGTATGATTGTTCTACCCAGCGTTGATTTCCCACAGCCGGATTCCCCAACTAAACCAAAGGTTTCTCCTTCATAGATATCAAAGGTCACGTCCTCGACCGCCTGTAGCACTTTGCCTTTGTCCATATTGAAATATTTTTTTAGTTGTTTCACTTCTAGTAGTTTTTGGCGTTGCATATGTCTCCCCCTTCCCTGACTGTTCAAATGATGGCATCACGATGTGACATCATGATGTGACATCGTGATGAATATAACGTCTAGAAGCACAATGTTCACGTTCATATATTGTACCGACTAAAGGAATCACTTCAATCGACTTACCCGTCTTGGGAGCATGGATCATACGCCCTTCTCCGACATACATACCAACGTGATGAACACGTCCCTTACCTTCCTCATAGGCAAAGAACAGTAAATCGCCCGGTTGTAATTGTTCATGTGGGACAGGTACTCCGCTATTGGCTTGGTCTGAAGCATCTCGAGGAATGTTTAGGCCACTCGCGCGATGAAGTGTATACATAAAGCCAGAGCAATCGAAGCCAAAACCGGACATCCCACCCCATAAGTATGGCAACCCTAAAAACATTTGGGCCAGCTGTACGAGATCTGAGCTTCTCACCCTAGGGCGTTCACCCGGGGCGTATGTGTCCACATCCTGACGTTGTACCCAACGCTCACCATGAGGGGTGTCCACTTTAACCCAATCTGCCTCTTCAGCAATAAGGGGGAGACGTGTTTGGAAGCTCACTTCAAGATGCTTTATTTTGGTAGGCGAATGGTTTACTATGTTAGGCGATACTGGTTCGTTCTCACCCTCAGCGTATAACCACGCTGTCGGTTGCTTCACGATGGCCACCGGCGTCTCTGCACACTCTATACTTCCAACGTTGCTCATCGTTTGACTGGCATCAACCAGTTGGGCCTTTGGCACCCACGCGGGGTAACCTTCTTCTTTCTTTCTAGTGGGCTGGACTGGGACGTATACATGAACCCACTCACCATCAGTTTCAATGCACTGCACTTCTTGTCCATAAAGCACCTGACTCTGAACGAGATTATCCTCGTGAAGTTGTAGGCGTTGTTCAGTCGTCATGTCCGCTAGCCACCGTCTTATATCTCCGGGGTAGGAGATAGCCTTATCGTCCGTCTTGCGGGCTGAAGAAGGCGCGGTCCACATGGTGGCTACTGGCACACGTACGATCAAGGTCTGACTCAAAGTTTCATTCCTCCTTCACTCTCGTTGATGACTATATTGTTAATCACATTATTTTATTAAACCGGGCTCAATGGTCAGTGTGGCGTTTGTTGTATCTACCCGTGCTTGAACGCCAATAGGGATCGTCATGTGCGGTTCACAGTGACCCACTTGGAATCCACGCACCAACGGTTTACGTACGCTCTGAAGATGATCGCTTAACACTTCTTCTAGGCTTAACGATGGTTTTCTTTTTTGGGGGCCACAATGGGCAAAGTCAGCGATGATGATCCCTTCAGCATCCGTAAACTTTCCGGCTAATCGTAACTGATTAAGCATTCTATCAACCCGGTAAGGTTCTTCATCAACCTCTTCTATAAATAGGATTTTACCCTTGGTGTCAACCTCAAAAGGGGTCCCTAAAGTACTCACTAATAAAGACAAATTACCACCCATGATCGTTCCCTGTACGATGTCCTCCGCTTCTACTAACACCTCAATGGACGTTTCTATGGGGCCATCCAAGGCATCCGAATACGCATGTTTCATTTGCCTGGGAGCCATGATTTGTTTGAGATACTTTTCTGTCATCGGATGGACAACGGGGTGGCCCTCTAGCATGGTATATCCCAAGTCAGAACTAGGCATAGGGCCGTGAAAGGTGACGAGGCCCGTTCGTTGAAAAATGGCCACATGTAAAAACGTGATATCACTATAGCCTAAAAATACTTTTGGATGACGCTGTATTAAGTCATAATCAATATGTTCTGCAATCCTAGCCGTGCCATAACCGCCACAGGCACAGAAGATGCCTCTGATGTCATCATCTTTAAACATGTCGTGTAAATCCTGTAACCTCTCCTTATCGGAACCGGCCAAGTATCCGTACGTCTGCTCGATATACCGACCAAATCGCACTTTAAGACCCAAGGACTCGTAGAACTGACAGCCAATGTATAGCCGCTTTAGGTCGGGTGGACTAGCCGGTGCGACGATACCGATCGTATCTCCTGGACGTAGTGACTGTGGCTTGATGACACTCATTTACTTCTCCCCCTTTATAGCGAGAAAGGATGCCCATCCACACATGGACACCCTTCTTCACCTTACACCATTGGCGTTATTGGACATCTGCCCATTTGAGCTCCATATAACCCACGGGGTGACTTACAATACCGGATACACCATCCGCTTGTAGAACCGCTTGGTTATAGAAATAGATTGGGAACAATGGCATCTCGTCAAAGAGTAACTCTTCCGCTTGATGCATCAGATCGTAGCGTCTAACATCGTCCGCCTCCTGCTTAGCTTGGGCAATCAAGTCATCATATTCTGCGTTGCTCCATCCTGTCCGGTTCATGGAGCTACCTGTTATGAAGCTTTCTAGATAGTTAATCGGATCGGCAAAATCAGCTAAGAATGAAGAGCGAGAGAATTGCAATTCCAAATTACGTTGCGCTTCTAGAAAGACGTTCCATTCTTGGTTCGTCAGTGTGACATCTACACCTAAATGCTCGCTATACATTTCCTTTAACACTTCTGCAATTCTTCTATGAGAGTCGCTCGTATTGTAAGCGAGTGTAATTTCAGGGAGTGTGTCATAACCTTCTTCTTCCATCCCTTGTTCTAACAAGGCCTTCGCTTGCTCTGGGTCGTATTTTATCAGATCACCGCCGTTGTCTCGGAAGTCGCCACCTGCGGGATCATTAAACCCGTACGCTACAAATCCTTTGGCCGGTTTTTCTCCTTGCTTCGTGACGTGCTCTACGATCGCTTCACTGTCTACGGCTAAAGCAAACGCTTTGCGAATATTCTCATTATGGAAAGGTTCCATCTCTAGGTTAAAACGATAAAAATAAACACCTGAACGGTCAAACGTATCCACTTCACCCGCTTCAAAAAGTTGTTCACTCATGTCAGCTGGAATGCCTAGCGTATCCCCTACAACGTGCAAATCTCCCGTCTGATAGAGTTGATAAGCCGTGTTAGGATCATCGACCATCTGCCATACAACTTCCTCAAGTTTTACTGTATCTGCATCCCAGTAATGGTCACTTCTCACCATTCTCAACTCATTATTGTGGTCCCAATCAGAGATATGAAATGGCCCATTACTTACAAATGTGTCAGCGCTGTTTGCCCAATTCTCGTCTGCTTTCACTGTATCCTTATGAACAGGGAAGAAAGCAGGGTTTGAGATCACACTGAGAAAGTAGCTCTGCGGACTCGTTAGTGTCACTTCTAGTTGTTGGTCATCTAACGCCGTGACCTGCATATCATCTGCAGATCCTTCACCCGTATTGTACGCTTCTGCTCCTTCAATCAGGTACGTAAGAAAACCGGCTGGGGACGCTGTTTCAGGGTCTGCTAATCTCTTCCATGCATATTCAAAATCGTGAGCCGTGACCGGCTCCCCATTGGACCACTTTGCATCTTCACGAATATGGAACGTATACGTACGACCATCTTCCGACACGTCCCAGCTTTCAGCTGTGGCTTCTTGTGGGTCATGATCTGGTCCTAAACGCGTGAGGCCTTCCATCAAGTTGTTGAGCACATGGTAGGAGTAACTATCAAACCCTTGCGGTGGATCTAATGAAGTCGGCTCGGTCACATTATTAAGCACTAAAACCTTCTCACCGGAAGCATCGACCTCATCTCCGCTTCCTTGATCATCATCCGGTTCGGGTGTTGTCCCTCCCTCTGTCGTCGTACATGCCGCTAACGCAAATACTAGTGTTAATGCTAAAACGAAAAGACCGTATTTCCTTAACGTTTCCATAATTTGTCCCCCTTTTTACCATTAAAAATTATATAGTGTGTATCATGAACTAACTTATGCCTATCCCTAACGATTCTAACTCTTGTTTACTCAGTGCCCTTTTTGCTCTCTCATCTTGTAACCAACAGGCGACCGTATGACCTTGACCCAAGTCTGTGACTGGAGGTTCAACACGTTTACATACTTCCATAGCAAACTCACAACGATCAACAAACGGACATCCTTTTGGTGGAGAAAACAAGTCAGGCGGCGTACCATCAATAGGAATAAGAGGTTCGTTCTTATTAGCGTCCATTCTAGGCACCGATGAGAGTAATCCCTTCGTATACGGATGTTGTGGTCGATCAAACAAATCGTATCTCGTTCCAGTTTCCACCACCTTTCCAGCGTACATCACCTGAATCCGGTCAGCCATTTGTGCCACGACACCTAAATCATGTGTAATCAGTATAATAGCCACTTCAAATTGCTTCTGTAAATCTCTAAAAAGATCAATGATTTGGGCCTGTATCGTCACATCTAAAGCGGTTGTGGGTTCGTCAGCGATCAACAACGCTGGTTGACAGACCAACGACATGGCAATCATGATACGTTGGCGCATCCCTCCACTGAATTGGTGAGGATACTGTTTTAATCTTTCTTCCGGATTGGCTATCCCAACAAGAGTGAGCATGTCTATCGCTTTAGCGTTAGCCTCAGCCTTTGATATTTTAAGGTGGCGAATCATCCCTTCGGTGATTTGATCACCGATACTAAGGGTGGGGTTGAGAGAGGTCATAGGGTCTTGAAAGATCATTGAAATCTCTCTCCCCCGAATACCTCTCATTTGAGCATCTGTTAATTGTGTTAGCTCTTGTCCCTTAAATTGGATGGTACCAGATTTGAACCGACCGGGTGGCTCAGGGATGAGGCGCATAATACTTTGAGCAGTGACACTCTTGCCACAACCACTCTCTCCGACGATGGCCAGTGTTTCACCTTTATCTAAAGAAAACGAGACACCGCGAACAGCCTGCACTTCTCCTCCATGTGTATCGAATGAGACGTGTAATTGTTCCACTTCTAATAGTCGTTCCACTGAACATCACCTCCTTAGCTTCGGATCAAGTGCATCTTGCAACCCATCACCAAAGACATTAAACGCAAACATTGTCAAAGAGATAAAGAAGGCTGGAAAGAACAAACGCCACCAATGCCCCGATAGTATGGTTGATAATGCGTCGTTAGCCATGACTCCCCAGCTTGCGAATGGGGCTTGGACACCTAAACCTAAGAAGCTAAGGAACGCTTCAGCGAAGATTGCGGTGGGGACGGTTAGGGTCATTTGAACGATGATAGGTCCCATGGTGTTTGGCAGAAGCCCTTTTCTGATAATTCTAGAAGTCTTTGCGCCAAACGTCTTGGATGCTAAGATATACTCGTTATTTTTGAGCTGTAAGACCTGTCCTCGTACAATCCTGGCCATACCAACCCATCCCGTCACTGTGAGTGCCACGATGATAGTCAGGAGTCCAGGTCCCATGACAACCATGAGCAAAATCACCATTAAAAGGTATGGAAGCCCGTATAAAACTTCCACCACACGCATCATAATGTGGTCTGTACGGCCCCCTCTATAGCCTGCAATACCGCCATATACGACCCCGATTAAGCCATCTATTAAAGCGGCCATAAAACCAACAAATAGTGAAATTCTTGCGCCATACCACGTTCTAGCAAACATGTCTCGTCCCAAATCATCCGTTCCAAACCAATGGGTACTAGAAGGCGGTTGATTGCTATTCGTTAATGTTTGTTCAGTCACATGATGCGAAGAAAGCATCGGACCAAAAATAGCCATAATAATAAGTAGAATAAGAACCATAAGTCCAACCATTGCCAGTTTGTTTTTCCTTAAATTAAGCCATACCGCTTCCCAATAGGAGAGGCTAGGTCTTTTGATCTTCTCCCCCGCATGAGGATCTTTATCTTTCCTTACAAACCATTCATCTGGTACGGCTTGATTTTGTTTGGTATGTAATTGATTCTCAGGAATGGCCATAGCTACTCTCCCTTCTTGTGGAGCTTAATTCTTGGGTCTAACACGCCGTAAATCATATCCACGATAAAGAGCATTAGAATAAGTAGCGCACTATAAAAGATGGTTGTCCCCATAATGACAGGATAATCACGGTTGTTGATGCTTTCTACAAAATATCTTCCCATCCCAGGAATAGCAAAAATTTTCTCTATCACAAAGCTCCCGGTTAAGACCGCCGCCACTAAGCTCCCCATAATCGTCACGACCGGTAATAAGGCATTACGGAGGGCGTGTTTACACACGATTGTAAAAGGGGACAATCCCTTCGCTCTGGCCGTACGGATGTAATCTTGGGTTAACACCTCCAGCATACTCGCTCTTGTTAAGCGTGCAATGATGGCCATAGGACCTGTACCTAAGGCAAGGGCTGGTAGAATCATATGTTGCCAGCTAGACCATCTCGCAGGGGGGAGAATTTCCCAATTGACCGCCACCTGCTGAATCAGAAGAGTGGCAAGGATAAAGTTGGGAACGGAAATACCCAATACTGCTAAGGTCATCATGGTGTAATCTATCAAACCGTTATGCCTTAAAGCGGCGAACACACCTAGAGCAACACCTGAAAACAAAGCTAAGGTGAGAGAAACAAAACCTAGTTCAAAGGAGACGGGGAACCCTCTGCCTAATAATTCATTCACCGTCGTTTGAGATTGTTTGATCGAGGGGCCTAGGTCTAATTTGATTAAATTCTGTAAATAGTAGATATATTGAACAGGAACAGGCTTATCGAGATGATAATGTGCTTCTAAGTTAGCTTGAACGGCTTCATTGGTGTTTCTTTCCTGATTCAGTGGCGAGCCTGGAATGGCGTACATGAGAAAGAAAGTGAGGGTCATAATCACCCATAATGTCACCACCATAGATAAAAACCGCTGACCTATGTATCGCAGCACGCCGCAATCCCCCCTACTAGCAAAATGTTGTCTTCATTGCTAACTCCGTCATGACGAGCATGGCTCGATAAGCGTCTATCACTGTCTTTGCTTGATATCTCACGATCGTGGTATCCTCTTCAATGGCGGTTCCGGGCATTAAGCTAGCCCACTCGGCCTGTCCATAGTTGGCGTATTCTATACGTAATAAGGGGTTATCTGGGGGCACCAGCGGTTGAACCTTGGCCTGTTGCGTAAGCGCTTCTTCGGTCTTGTGTTGAAGCAGCTCTCTCGTTTTTGCTGGTGTCAGACACAGGGCAGCTGAGCGGGATTGCTGTTCTTTGACGACAGCCGTGGTCACATTGGGAATGAGAGCCTCAGCCTCTTGGGCTGTTTGGTCATCTCCGGCGACCATTAGTACAGGGACACCATAATAACCTGCGACATAAGCGTTAAATCCAAGCTCTCCTACTTCAACATCGTCGAGAAAGATGTTGCGTACGCCAAATGTCATCGTGTGACTCATGACCCCTTTTTTCGAAGCCCGTGCATGATACCCTATAAACATCGCAGCATCACACGTACGGTCTAATCCTTGTACCATGGACATCGGTTTCGCGTTTCCTGAGATCAGCTTCGCCTCGCGATGTATATCCTCAATATACAAATTGTTCATTTTAGAATGGCTATCATTCACGATCACATCAGAACAACCGTATTGAAATGCGCTCTCGATGACATGGTTCGCTTCATCCGTCATCAGTTGACGCCCCCGGTCGTAGTTTCTTTGGGCCGCATCGACAAAAGTCGCATCGGGTAATCCCGTTATGCCTTCCATATCAACGGATAAAAAGAGCTTCATATCAGACCCTCCTTTGTTCATCTTTTTATACTTTTCAGATAATTAATAATTATAGCATACTTTTGTCCTCGCTTAAACTTGGCGGTTGTATCGCTTGTTTCCCCCAGGAGGATCGTTTTATGTTAATCTTAGTATCATTTCTATGTCGCTATGATTCTAGAATATGTCTGTTGTTTACTGATAGAAGAAACAACATCAAACGGAAACATCACCATAAAAAAAGGGAACGATCGTATGACTATACGCGTTCCCTCTTTGAGTGACCTTTATTGTCGTTTCACTTGCTAGACGGACATAATCTACGTCCGTTATTCTAATGGTTTTAGTTCTTTGTTTACGAGATAGTGAGGTAGACCACCTGTTAAGGTATCCGCCACATTTTGGGCTGTTTTACGTTTCAGTTCTCTTTCAGATTCTTCGGCATACCAAGCGACGTGAGGATTTAAAATCACCTGGTCCATACTTAGAAAAGGATGGTCAGCCGGGACGGGCTCTTGTTCAAGCACATCGAGTGCGGCCCCAGCAATCTTATTCTGCTGTAACGCTGCAATCAATGCATCTTCATCCACAACAGGACCCCTAGAAGTATTGATGAGAATAGCCTCGGATTTCATTAATTCAAATTGTGGTTGACTGATCATCCCTCTCGTACTTTCAAGTAATGGCGCATGCACGGAGATAAAATCAGATTGGGCACTCAGTTCATCAAGTGAGACGAGCGTGACCTTTTTTTCTTGGGCAATGTCGGGCGACATGTACGGATCATAGGCGATCACATTCAACCCCAGCGCTTGCGCTTTCTGAGCAAGTTGTTGCGGAATCTTGCCGAAGCCGACTAAGCCCAACGTGCGATCTCTCAAGCGAAAGATCGGGGTCCCCACTTTATAGTCCCATGTCCCTTGTTTCACGGCTCTGTCTAATACTGTCACTTTACGTGCGGCGCTCATCAGTAAAGCCAAGGCATGATCAGATACCTCATCGAGGCAGTAATCAGTCACATTACCTACAGCAATACCTTTTTCAGTTGCCGCTTTAATATCAATGGTATCTACACCAATGCCATAACGTGCGATGACTTTGCAACGGTCGAGCTGTTCAATTACACGGCGGGTGATTGGAGCGTATTGGTTAATGATACCGTCTGCATCTTTGGCAGCGGCAATGACTTCCTCTTCTGTTCGACATTGGGCCGGTACTATTTCAGCCCCAATGTTCTCTAACACCTCTTTTTCCGGGTCTAAGGTGGCATACTCATAATCGGTTACAACAACTTTAAATTGACTCACTTGGCTCTTCCTTTCTCTGTTGCATGGTGATGACACCTCGATCTAACCTAGTAACATAAGCAATACTGTTATCGTAGCTACACTGACAATCGTTGTCACGAGCGTCACCGTGGACACGAGGTCAGGCTCGGACTCAAATTGGACCGCATACATCACGGTTGTTGCAGCAGATGGCATGGCGGCAGAGACGAGTAATACTTTTGCAAGTAAAGGATCGAGGGTCATGTATTGTAAAATAGCAAAGGCGATGAGCGGAGATATAACCATCCGCACGATCACACCGAAACTAATATGTTCAAAATTTAATTTCTGCAATTTAATCTCGGCCAACTGCATACCCAATATCAGCATAACCACAGGAATGGTGGCTTCGGCGACCAGATCGACTGCCATGAAGAGATTATCGGGCATGGCTAGGCCTGTCCATTGTAAGATCAGGGCGATGATAACAGCATACGTGGCTGGCATTTTCATGACAGAGACGAGTGCCATTTTGATCCCCGCCTGCCCTCTCGCTGCATAGTAAACGCCGAAGAAATTCATAATGATGGCTTGCAGTACCAAGAACAGGACGGAATAGGCAAAGCCCTGCTCCCCAAAAGCGAATAAAACGATCGGGGCACCGTAATTGCCAGAGTTCATAAAAGCAGTGGAGAGCACAAGCCCACTTTCAATCGATTGTGAAAACCGCCTAATACTCGCGTAGATTTTGTTAATTAGAATAATAGAAAATAAAAGGATTAACGAAAAGATAATAATCTGTACGTACTCAAAATTTAGCTCTGTTTGATAAAATGTCCGAAATACGAGGCACGGCGTTAAAATATAGATCGCGACCGTCGAAATCGATTTGATGTCAATGTTTTTCCACTTTTGTACGCTGTACCCTGTCAAAAAAATCAGGATGACAGGCAGTACGACTTGTATAAAAATGTCCATGTGTGCACCTTACCATTCGGCGATGGAGCCATCTCGATGTCGCCATACAGGATTGCGCCATCTATGGCCTTCAGCAGCCATTTTTCTGACTTGCTCCTCGTTAATATTAATGCCTAAGCCTGGCCCCTGAGGGATACGCACATAACCGTCCTCATAAGCGAATACAGACGGGTCACTGAGGTAATCGAGTAGATCAGACCCTTGGTTATAATGGATACCTAGGCTTTGCTCCTGTATGAAGGCGTTATGTGCTGTGGCATCGACTTGTAAACAGGCAGCTAAAGCGATAGGCCCTAATGGACAGTGAGGGGCAACCGCCACGTCATACGCTTCGGCCATAGAAAAAATCTTTTTACATTCAGTAATACCCCCCGCGTGGGATAGGTCCGGTTGAATGACATCAACGTAACCGTCGGCCAGCACCCCTTTAAAATCCCAACGAGAGTACATACGCTCACCTGTAGCTATAGGTATATTTGTATGTGCGGCGATGTCCTTTAAGGCTTCATTGTTCTCGGGCAACACCGGTTCCTCAATGAACATCGGGCGATACGGTTCAAGCTCCTTAGCTAGAATCTTGGCCATTGGCTTGTGCACGCGACCATGAAAATCAATCCCAATCCCGATATCCTTTCCTACAGCCTCACGTACGGCTGCAATCCTCTCCACAGTGGCATCGATTTTATCGTAGGAATCCACGTATTGGAGTTCTTCTGTACTGTTCATTTTGACGGCTGTGAACCCTTTCTCGACGACTGCTTTTGCTGCTTGGCCCACGTCACTAGGACGATCCCCACCAATCCAAGAATAGACTTTAATCGCATCACGACAAGCGCCCCCTAATAATTGGTAGACGGGTGCATTAAAATATTTTCCTTTGATGTCCCATAATGCTTGATCTATGCCGGCAATGGCACTCATCAGGATCGGTCCGCCACGATAAAAACCGGCGCGGTACATCGTTTGCCACAAGTCCTCTATACGTAGGGGATCCTGATCTATCAGGTAGTCACTTAATTCCTCAACCGCCGCTTGAACGGTGTGTGCTCTCCCTTCCACAACAGGTTCTCCCCAACCTTCAATCCCCTCATCCGTTGTGATTTTTAAGAACAACCATCTTGGTGGCACAATAAACGTCTCGATCGATCTGATTTTCACTGCTGTCACTCCTCTACATTATTCAGTCTGTTGTTCCTTTATAAGGAACGGTGTTTCGTTATATGGTAATAGAGGAAAGGTAGATACGTTATCTACCCTCCTCTATTCTAAAACTATTAAAAAATGGACGCTTTCTATTCTAGTCCGGCGCGGAACTCTTTCATCACCTCTACGAGATAGAGAGACATTTCCGGCCAATACGTGACAAACAAGAGCGTAATAATCATGGTGACAAAGTATGGAATTATCGCTTTAGATAACTTTTCTATCGATACGCCCGATATGCCCGAACCTACGAATAAGTTGACGCCTAATGGTGGCGTAATAAACCCGATGGCTAAGTTAACCACCATGATAATACCAAAGTGTATCGGATGAAACCCTAGTTCTATGGCTATCGGTAGTAATATGGGCGTCAGGATAATGATAGCCGCTAGTGTATCCATAAAGGTCCCCACGATTAACAATAACAAGTTAATGAGTAGTATGATGACAATGGGGTTGTCAGAAAGGCCCATCATGAACTGTGCCACTTGGGTTGGAATCTGTTCGATCGTTAAGAAACGTCCAAACGCTGTCGCTGTCCCGACGATGACCAATACGGACGCCGTGGTGGTCGCAGCATTGATGAGGACGCTCGGAATCTCTCTCGCTTTAAGTTCACGGTATAGGAATAATCCTGCCACTAATCCGTAAACCACGGCGATCACAGCCGCTTCCGTCGGTGTGAAGACCCCGCCATAGATCCCCCCTAAGATTATAATCGGGATGAGCAGCGCCCATTTAGCTTCATATACTTCCCTTAGAATCTTAACAATAGATGTCTTCTCTCCGTTACCAGTAAATCCTTTTTTCTTGGAGTAAATATAAGCCCAAATCATCAGGGATAAACCAACGACAATCCCTGGAATAATACCGGCGATGAACATTTCACCGGGGGATTGGCCTCCGACAACACCATAGATGACCATGGGAATGCTCGGTGGTATAATGACGCCGAGGGAGCCTGCAGCTGCCACGGTGACCGTAGCAAACTTAACGTCATAACCTTGGCGCACCATAGCCGGTATCATTATGGAACCGATGGCCGCTACCGTGGCAGGCCCTGAACCTGATATAGCAGCAAAAAACATACAAGTAATAATCGTGGCTATTGCAAAGCCGCCCGTTTTATTCCCTACGAGGGCATTAGCTACGCGGAACAGTCGCTCCGAAATGCCTCCCCGTCCCATGATCTCGCCTGCTAAAATAAAGAATGGAACGGCCATGAGAGGAAAGGAGTCCACTGAGGTGACAAGCTCTCTCATTAAGAAATCGATCGGTATAGCGCCGGTGACAAATATGGTGACTAATACAGATAAGCCTATGGAAATGCCGATGGGCACACTAAGCAGTAAAAAGATAAAAAATGATAAAAACAATACGGCTGCCGTCATCCTAGTCTCCTCCTTCCACTTTATCCTCTACGATTTTATCTCTTTCCGTTTTGACATCGAAGTCGCCCTTACCGAATAAGGCTTTAAACTGAATAATCAGCTGTTGTATAAGGCGAATGGCTGCTAAGCCCATGCCAATTGGTGTGGCCAAATAGACAAGCCCCATCGGTATTTTATTCGCTGGAGACTTCTGCCCGAATTCTAGTAATTTCATTGAAATCTCTGACCCATACTTGATGACGAACAGACAGAAGACAAAGAATAATAGATTCGCAGTGATATAAAGAATCAATTTGGCCTTGCCTTTAAGGGCTAAAAGTAAAACGTCAACTTTAATATGTTTTTGCTTTTTCACCCCGTAACTAATCCCAATATAGACAAGCCATATGAAGCAGTACCTGGCTAGTTCTTCAGTCCAAGATAGTGAATTCCCAAATTGGCGCATGACCACTTGTAGAAAGATGACCGTGACCATAATACTGCTAAAAACAACGAGAAATACTTCCTCTAAGTGATCATCTAGCCATTTTAAAATGTGCTTTAATCCCTTAAATATGTTTTGTCCATTCAAAACTGATCCTAACTTATCCATGTGATAAAGCCCTCCTCTCCGAGCCTATGGCCCCTCTGGTGTATCCTCTTGATGAGTGATAAATGGTGAAGTTTGGTGAAGTAAGAAAAACAAAACTATATCCCCCTATCTCTAACCAAATTTACATCCGGGGTGACCCTACACTTTTGTTTTTCTTATTTCTGCTTAAAAGTGCTTGTTTATCAAAGGAAAATGAGAAGGCTTACAATCCTCATAAAATTAGGCTCTTGTAAGCCTCCTCATTAGACTTTCTTATCGTGTTAACATGGCTAAGATGTGAGCGTTAACCATGATGTGACTACTGAGCATTTTCAATCGCTTCGTACACGCGGTCCACTAGATCTTGACCGATTTCTTCAGCGTACTCATCAATGACAGGCTGAACAATGTTTTTCATCTCTTCGCGATCCTCGTCAGAAATACGCGTCACTGTCATGCCTTCCTCCTCTAGATCTTGGAGGTATTGTGCATTCGCTTCACGATTCAATTCACGCTGGTAGTCTCTCGCTTCAAGCGCTGCCTCACGCACAATCTCTTGTTGTTCTTCTGTTAGTCCATCATAGAAAGACTTACTCATTAAGAAAACGAACGGGCTATAGACATGATTTGTATCAGAGACATGTTTTTGTACTTCATGGTACTTCTGTAGGTAAATCGTGGCGAATGGATTCTCTTGTCCATCAACCGTCCCCTGTTGCATAGCCGCATACAGTTCAGTAAAGGCCATTGGCGTTGGAGAAGCCCCTAGCGCCTTGAAGGCATCTAAGTGTAGATCATTCTCCATTGTACGGATGACCAATCCGTCGAAATCATCTGCTGACGCTACTGCTCTTTTATCGTTTGTCAGGTTACGGAAACCGTTCTCCCAGTACGCGAGACCGACGAGATCTTGGTCTTCTAATTTTTCTAAGAGTTCATCCCCAACTGGTCCATCTAACACTTCGTCCGCCACTTCTTCATTTGGGAAAAGGAATGGGAAGTCGAAGACGCTAAACTCAGGCACAAAGTTTGCGATTGGTGCTGTAGATGGGATGGTCACTTCCTGAGAACCGAACTGTAAGTTTTCCATCATGGTACGATCATCACCGAGCTGACCACTGTGGTACGTCTCTACTTCAATTTGTCCGTCTGTTTCTGCTTCCACAATTTCTTTAAACTTTAATAATCCTTTGTACTGTGGATGCTCATCATTTAGGCCAATACCTGCACGGATGGTTTTGACATCACCATTGGATGCGCTTTCGTTGCTACCTTCTGTCTCTTCATTCCCCGTTGTCTCACTACTACCGCAAGCGGCTAATGTGAGTACGAGAGTCAAACCGAGTACAAATGAAAATAATTTCTTTGTCATAAGATTTTCCCCCTATTTCTTTCTTTAGAATGTAACCGCTACCACACACTTCCAAAAAAAGATGGTTACTGGTTCCAAATCATGGAACAGCGTTCCGTAAAAGCGGTTACAACAAGAATAAAGCATTCTATTAGACGTGTCAATTATTTTTAATAGCCTAATAGCTTGGAAATATTTTGACTCGTCTCAATCACAATGGGCACCAGTTCATTTGCTATTCTATCTGTGTCCATCCGCTCCGAAGGCCCCGAAAGGCTGAAGGAGGCCACTACTTGCCCTTCATGGTTATAGATAGGTGCCCCAATACATCTCACTCCCTCCACGTGCTCCATATTATCCAAGGCGTAGCCCTGAGACCTGACCTCCTTTATTTCCTTGATCAGTTTAAGAGGGTCCGTGATCGTATCATCTGTAAACGGTTGCAGCTTATAGTTTAATACCAATTGCTTAAGGGCTTGATCTTCCATACCTGCTAATAGAGCTTTTCCTGCGCTTGTACAGTGGAACATGGTTCTTCTCCCAATTTTTGAGTAAATACGTATTGTGCTGTTACTTTCAATTTTATCAATATATAAAACGTCTAAGTGATCTTGGATACATAAATGCACCACTTCATTCGTTTTATGACACAATCGTTCTAGGTGCGGCCTGGCCACTTCACGGATACTGAGCTCTTCAAATACAGAAGAAGCTAGCGTGAACAAGTATAACCCTAGTGAATAATGTTGAGTGTGTGTGTCTTGCTTCACTATGTTATGATGTAACAAGGCGTTTAACAGACGATGGGTGGTACTTTTAGCTAGTCCAAGTTTCTTAGCGATATCTGTGACACTCAACCCTGTTGGCGCATCGGATAAAATTTTGAGAATGGCGACTGCACGATCAATGGATTGTACGGTATTCATGTTCTCAACAACTCCCTGTCTCAACTCCTATGTTTATGTTTAATCATACAGGGTTTGCTCGTATAGGGAAACAAGAAATGACGATTTTTAGAACGATCTATCGCTTATCTGTGTAAGCGATCACAATACACAACATATTAGACATACAGGTGATGACGATGAGCAAAAAATACGTAATCGGTTTAGATTTAGGAACGACAAGTGCAAAAGCGGTTTTATTTACTTACGATGGCCATGTGGTCACAGATGTGGAAGAAACCTATCCCCTGCACCACCCGCATCCTTCTTGGGCTGAACAAAACCCGGATCAGATCGTCCAAGCTGCTGAGAAAGTGCTCGGGCATATTGTCACGCGTTACCCTGCGGATGACATCCTAGCCGTGGGTCTCTCTTCTGCTATGCATTCTCTCATTTGTGTCGATCAGGATGGTAAAGCGCTGTCTCCTTCTATCATATGGGCTGATGGCCGCAGTCAGGCGCAGACAGAAGAAATCAAAACACATGCAAAGGACATCTATATACAAACGGGTACACCTATACACCCTATGTCCCCGCTCACAAAATTAAAATGGATGAAAGACAACCATTATGAGCCGTATATGAAGGCGCATAAGTTCCTGTCTATCAAAGAGTATCTGTTATGGCAGTGGTTTGGTCGTACGGATGTAGATTATGCGATCGCTTCGGCCACAGGACTATTCGATGTCCATCGGTTAACGTGGTCGAGTGAAGCCCTCAACATTGCCGGCATTAGCGAAGAGCAGCTGTCACGCCCTGTCTCACCAACTCATACTTATCAGGGACTTCAATCGGACGTCGCCAGGAAAATCGGCCTCCCCCTTGACCTGCCTATTGTGATCGGGTCTAGTGACGGTCCCCTGGCAAACTTAGGAAATGGGGCCATTACCGATGGGGATGTGGCGATGACGGTCGGTACAAGCGGGGCCATTCGTCGATTCGCTTCACAGCCTCATGTCGATGCTTTACAAGAAACGTTCTGTTATGCATTCACAGAAGACAAGTGGATTCTAGGGGGTCCCACGAATAACGGCGGGATTGTCTTGCGGTGGTTAAAAGAATTGCTAGGGGAGCAGGAAGTACAGCTGGCGGAGGAAAAAGGCCTCAGTCCTTATGATCTGTTAACAAAGTTGGCTGCAGACGTTCCTGCTGGTGCAGAGAATCTGCTATTCCTCCCCTACCTTAACGGTGAAAGAGCCCCTATATGGGATGCACAGGCTAAGGGTTCTTTTATTGGACTCACGCTGAGACATCAGAAAGCACACATGGTACGCGCCGGTTTAGAGGGGGTTATCTTCAGCTTATACCATGTCGCCCAATCGCTGGAAAGACTGTCGGGACGCTCTAACCATATCTATGCGAGTGGCGGATTTGCTAGATCTCACTTATGGCTACAGATACTTGCTGATGTGTTTGAACAGGAAGTTAAGGTTCCTGAGAGCCACCAAAGCTCAGCTTGGGGCGCAGCATGGTTAGCGATGATGGCCCTAGGAGAAGCGCCATCTCTAGAAGCGATAAAGGCTTTTATTCCGATGCGTGTGAGTTGTTCTCCGAATCATGAACAACACCAGACTTATAAACGCTTATACCCGATTTATGAGCAAGCAGTGAAGGCGTTGCAACCATCTTTCCAAGCGTTGCATCAGTCAGAACACGAGGTATAACGAGCGATATTCGGTGTGATTGATTGATGACATCGCCTTGTGCTATAAGAGTATGAGTCTATCATATTTTAATTTCGAATCAGACACCTCGTGTGTCTGATTTTTTTATGACTCGTATAATTGGTATGGTTTCGTTTCTTCCATATAAGACGTTAAGCTGACTTCTTCTTCCGCTAGCCACGCTTGTACAGGTCGTTTAGCGTTTAGGCTTTTCCTTACTTGGTCAGTCCCAAGTAATAAGTCAATAAAATATCGGTTTTTAATCGGGTCTTGCCATTTAAAATGCTGCGGGTACAGCGCACTCAAGGTCTCTAGCATGGTTAGCCCTACCCGCGTTGGATGCATACGTTCTCTATCACTGATATGGACATGTACACCACTGCATAACGCGTCTTGATATTTGGATGTAGTCGGCTGAAAGGCTACAGGACGAAACTGTACCCCTTCCAGTTTGTATGTGTCTAACGCTTCCTTCCACTCTTGGGCTGTAATCCATGGTGCACCAATCCACTCAAACGGTTTGGTCGTGCCTCTGCCCTCTGACACGTTTGTGCCTTCAAACAAACAAGTACCAGCATATAATAGGGCCATGTCCAGGCCTGTGGCGTTTGGTGAAGGCATCGTCCAGGGAAGGCCGGTTTGGTCGTACCAATCCCTGCGGCACCATCCCTCCATAGGGATCACGCTTAAATCACAACGCAATTGAAGATGAGCATGCATATACCTTGCAAGTTCACCTACAGTCAAACCATGACGTATAGGAAGGTGATAACCCCCAACGAATGAGTCGAAGGCAGGATTGATACGATTCCCTTCTATCTGAGTACCTGTAACGGGGTTAGGGCGATCTAAGACCACGAAGGAGAGCGCATTTTCACTCGCCGCTTTCATGGCTAGGATGAGTGTGTAAATGTAGGTATAATAACGCACACCCAAATCCTGGATATCGTAGATGAGACAATCAAGGTCTTCTAGCATTTCCGTTGTCGGTTGCTTCGTTTGACCATACAGACTATACACCGGTATTTGGGTGATGGGGTCGATGTGATGTTTGACATGCGCCCCAGCTGGCTTCTGTCCGCGAATGCCGTGTTCGGGAGCAAAGAGAGCCACCACTTCATACCCTTGTGCTAATAATCGGTCAACGCTTAGCTTAAGTTGATCATCCACTGAGGTGTGATTCATGATCAAGCCTATTTTTTTACGCCTCAACTCTTCATACAGTCTGGCTTCACGTTCGTTATGCGCGTCCTTGTCTAGGAGCCGTTGCAGTCCTGTTCGAACGGCAGGCCCCTCATTATCGTTACGTCGTTTGACATCTACACTCGTACGCTGTTGTTCGCTATCCATTCTCGACGGTTGGACTCTGTCCTCATGACTCCTTTTTTGCATGTTTGATACTCCTCTGTTCAGTTATCTCAGTGATTTCGGGCACAGGCTTATTCGCTTTGCGGAAAGCGGCGTACACCGCTCCAGCCACTGGGGGCAAGGAGGGCGTGATGAACTTGAGATCAAAAGGCAAATCAGATAAACCTTTTTTAAGACTTGGCAGCAACCACTTGGCATGGGTGTATACACCACCTGCAAGTACGACAGGCACTAGCGGACGTGTGACGTCCTTCTGTCCATCGTGTGGCCCTTGTACATAAAGCATGTTTATTACGGTCTTGATCTCTTGTGCAGCATCCAGCCCTGCCTGTTCGAGTATAAGCTCTGCCACACGGTCACCCGCTTCAGCAGCGTGAAACACTTGCTTGGCCAAACGTGAGACGCGTGTTCTCGTTTGCCCCGTTTCATAAAGATAGGGAATCAGTTCTTTTACCGTATTTAGACCTATATCATTCAAAATGAGGCCCGTTAGTTCCGTCTGTGGACCACTTCCCTCGTGAGTAGCTAATATAGACTGACAGGCCGCTTTGCCAATGGCGAAACCACTTCCCGGATCTCCAAGAATATAGCCCCAACCCCCTATCTTCTGCTCATGCCCTTGCTCATTAATACCATAGGCCACGGATCCAGTCCCTGCGATGTGAACGACACCTGGTTCACCTTTTGTACCTGAATATAATGCATTGACGGCATCATGACCGACATATATTTTGACCTGATGAGGGAGCTGCTTTTCTAAAATGGCGGTAAGACGTAATGTCACATCCCCTTGCGTCGCACCGGCAAATCCTCCAAAAACATGGGATAACGCCATAAATACTTGCGGGGATTGACTCTTCAACTGTCGCAATAATCCCTCTAAGTCAAGCTGTACACGTTCGACCTCCCCACCATTTAAATTTGAGCCTCCGACAGTAGCCGAGGCTAGCAATTGGCCTTGGCCATCAACGAGCCACCCTTCCGTTTTTGTCCCTCCACCATCTATTCCCATGACAACTGTCTGACGCATCTGATGTGCGATTTGTGCAACCATTTATCTCCAGCTCCTTTATTAACCTTCTCTATATATTAGAAAAAGAGGTGTGTGATTCCTGCAATGAGTGGGATGGCGAGTAAGGTACGTAAGAGAAAGAGGACTAGGATATGCGTCAGTTTAATGGGGATATCGATTTCTAACAATAACGGAATCACAGCAGAGAAAAAGAGGATTTGTGTAAGAGAGAGTACGGCGATAAAGAATTTGGCTGCGATCGTCGCTTCACCTATGATTAAAGCGGGTAAAAACATTTCTGTGATCCCAATCAGTGTCGCGGGTGCAATGATAGCTACATCAGGCAGGCGCAATAAGTGTAATAGCGGCTCCATCGGCTTCCCTAGCCAAACAAAAAGGGATGTATGCTGCGCAATCAGTATGGCTAATACCCCGACAGAGAGTATTGTGGGTAGAATGACCATGGATAGTTTTATACCGTCTATGAGCCCCTGTACTAATGTCTTACATATTGATTTTGTTTGTTGGGCCTGCATGACGCCCTGATGCAGTGCGAAGCGCCATATGGGCATTCTGTTTGCTCTTGTTGGCTCAGGAGAAGGGTGTCCATGATAGGCATCAGGCAAACGGGAAAGTGGTGGGATTCTGACGAGAATCATAGAAACGATGATACTCACGAATAGCGTAGAGAAGAAGATAAGAGGAAAAATAGATAGCAGTCCTAATGTATTGGCTACAACGGCAAAGAACCCTATGCTGACCGTGGAAAAACAAGTGGAGATAATGGTCGCTTCTCGCACGGAATACCGACCTTGTAAGTACATTTTATTGGTCATGTAAATCCCCACTGAATAGCTACCGACAAACGAGGCTATGGCATCCAATGCAGACCTTCCCGGTACCTTAAATAATGGACGCATGACAGGTCGGGAGAGCGCGCCAATAAAGTCCAAGCCTCCAAATACAACAAATAAAGTAATAAAGATGGCCCCAATGGGTACGATCACGGCAACTGATGAAACGAGAGTGTGGTACATGAGTCCACCCGTTTGACTAGCTAATAGCCATGCTGGTCCGATTTGAAAGTAGATGAAGATGGCCAGAAGGGCACCTAGACATCGAAAGAAGAAAAAAGTTGGCGAAGCGTCAAAATATTGAAATGAGGGTAGCATCGTGAACATGCCTGAGCGTTGAAGCTTTGCCATCATACTACATAATGCGGCTAGAAGTATAAGCACAAGACAGTATAAGGTTACCACATCGGGGTAGGTTCCCCTCACGTAACTGACCATGAAGTCAAAAATGATCGTCCATGTCCCATTGATTTTGATCGGCATCATAAAGAAGAATAGCCCAATCACAAGGGAAAACCATAACCGAACGGCGCCTTGTTGGTACTTATGTCGATCAATGATCGTTTGCTTATCTTTTGCTTTTGATGACATATCCTTCCCCCTTACGTATCTGCTCTACTACTATACGTATGGGCGAACGTCACCTTGTATGGCATATTTTTTATTTAATTAACGGCTCACGATGTCGTTAGTATGCTCGTTTAACGGATCATGAGGTTTTTCGATATCCGTTGTGCTGTACTTGACCGTTTTTTTGAGGAGGCGGTTACGTAGGAGCTGCCCTAAGGACACATCCTGTCGTCCCATGTAAAACGGAACCTCCTCATCCGGTGCCAAGATAATACCAAGCTGATGATGATCCTCTTCGTAAATAGATGATTTGGCAAAACGAATCATAGACTGCTCATCGATAACCTCTAGTTTACAGAAGGCCATATTCGATTGCATTGCTTCATATAGATCTTTGCGTTCATGAACACGTTGTCCATTTACCTTGTAGATGAGTTCTCCTATTTTTAAACCCATGCGCTCCGCTGGTGTGCCAGGAATCACCGCTAAGATTCTAAGTCCGTCATTGGTATGGACAAATGTCGGTGCCACTTCCTGCTCTTTCCAACGACTATAAAATAGGATGGCTTCATGACCAAGAAATGAGAACAATGCGGCCAATACAAGAAACCATTCAGATAAGTACACAGCCCCAAACACTAAGGCTAGCAGAGCCATGCTGTAAAAAAATAGATACTTTGCGTTCGTGTTGGCCTTTTGTTGTGGTGTAGAAGATATGGCTTGCTCTGAAAAACCTAGGACGGCTGGTAACAGCAATAGAGAGTAGCTTGTCCATCCCACGCTTGTTTGTAAAAGGGGCCAGCCTTCAAATAAAGATGGCAGCCCATCACTAGCACCGAATACAGCAAAAACAGGAACAAACCATATCTGCTGAATATGGTATGCTCCTACAATGCGTCCTCTTTTACTTTGTATAAACACAGGAGTTGCACGGTTCGCACCGTTGAGATATATAAGTAAGGCTTCGGCTAGGTGAAGTATGCCGACGATGGCAAAAAGGGATGGGATATGAATGTCTAGCAAGATCGTCCATAACGGCTGTAGCCATGTCACCTCTAGGCCCTGGGGGAACCAAGTGGCGATGAGTGCAAACAAGCCAACGATGGCGCCAGAATAAGCAAAACACAAGTATCTCACCTGAAAAAGCATAAGGACAAGAGCCACAATCCATAAGGCGATAAAAGTATCCATGGAGAATATAACACCGAGCCCAATAAAGGCGCTGGAGGCTAATAAGCCCCCTAAGATGCCATAAAAAACAGATTGTAATACACCTTCCGATACGGTGTGCAGTCTTGCACTAAATAGCTTGCGCTCCATATCCACTTGTCTTTTCCATTGCATACAGATGATGAGAAGTAAGAGATATGGAAATGGATTAATAAAAAAGGCCGGTATCCCATACCACATGGCTGTTATCCACTGCATCCAAACTTCCATCCCTTTGGCCCACCTTCCTTAATTCAATTCTTGTAATAGTACTTCTACTGCCTTCTGTAATTGCTCGTCATTTTGTGGATCTCTCATCGCTTCCAAAAGCTCTTCTTGTAACAACG
This sequence comes from Caldalkalibacillus salinus, assembly GCF_016745835.1. NCBI lineage: Bacteria > Bacillati > Bacillota > Bacilli > Caryophanales > Bacillaceae > Caldalkalibacillus > Caldalkalibacillus salinus. The sequence continues at coordinate 172,663 of NZ_JAERVL010000006.1, forward strand.
CAGCTGTTTTACTGTCGACTTTTCCTGAAACGGTGAGACTATGATCTTGCTGAAAACGGCTGACGGCTCTTTCCGTTGCTTCGTTATAGAAACCGTCCTCCCGACCAGGATCATAACCTAAACCTCTAAGCATTAATTGTATATTCTTGACCTGACTGTTATTCATATCACGTTCATACACCGTGTCAGTATCGATCGGTACAGCATGGAAGTAATCTGGTTGCTCAACTTTGATATCCGGTTCTACCCCGACACCATTAATCCAATTCTCATCCGGTGTGAGCCATTTGGCCACCGTTAGTTTGATTTCACTGTCATCTCCCATCGGAATCGTACTTTGAACGGTCCCTTTTCCAAAGGATTGCTGTCCAACAACCTTATAACCGCCCGCTTCCTTCAGCGCTGCCGCTAGAATCTCTGATGCACTCGCGCTCCCGTTATCAACGAGGATTGTAATAGGATAAGGCTTTTTACCCTCTAGTGTGGAATGATAAGAGGCGATCTCACCGTTCCGACTATTAATTTTGGTAATGACACTTTCATTTGGCACGATTAAATCACCAATTTCACTCACAGCTTCTAAATACCCACCTGGATTCCCTCTAACGTCGATGACAAGACCGTCGATCCCGTCCTGTTCAAACGCCATTAATTGCTCTTCAAAATCTTGTGCTGTTTGCTGAGCAAAAGATGTGATTTCAATCATACCGAAGGTCTTTCCGTTCGCTCTAATCGTTTCACCATACACGGTATGAAGTGGAATTTCATCACGCGTCACTGTAATGGAAATCGGATCGGACACACCTGGACGCATGACCTCGAGTTCGGCCTCAGAATCCTTAGGTCCTCTTATCTTTAATACGGCACGATGAAGGTCTAATCCTTCTAGACTTTCACCATTTACACTAATAATTTGGTCATTTGGCCTTAAACCTGCTTTTTCTGCTGGAGCCCCACGTATTGGTGCGACGATTGTGACGCGTCCATCTTGCATCATGACTTCTGCACCTATGCCCTCAAAAGATGACTCCAACGAGGACCTGAACTGCTCCGCTGCATCTGGATCCATATACACGGAATAAGGGTCATCTAATGTTTCTAGCATCCCCTCTACGGCACCTTCTAAGAGTTCTGCTTCGTTCACATCTAAAACATAATTACTACGAATAATATCATAAGCTTCTTGAATCTTAGAGAAGTTTAAATCACCCTCAGTATCTCCATCCATTTGCCCTGTTTGTGGGTGACTGACTTCGTTATTAGAACCGCCAGCTAAACCAGGTGTACCCAACACGAGCATCGTCACAACACTGCTCAGAACTATCGATAATGCTACGAGTACAAGAACCGTTCTACCTTTAAATTGCATGGATACGTCACCACCTATTTTTCCTCTTGATTGCATGAAGGAGACCCCAGATAAGGCTATGCATAGCGCCCTATGTGAAGTCTCCTGTTATCTTTATGTGAAGCCTGTACGAGTTATGTGTCTTTTTAGTTTGTATTCTTCAAATAATTCATAGGGTCCACTTGTTGGCCATTTTCGTGCACCTCGAAATGCAAATGTGGCCCCGTCGATCGTCCTGTAGACCCAATTTCAGCTATTTTTTGGCCTTTTTCAACTCGTTGACCACTGTTCACGACAATACCACCATTTCGAATGTGCCCATACAGTGTCCGTGTATTATCCCCATGTTCTATGATTACAGTGTTACCGTACCCTCTTAGGTACTCAGCAACAATGACGATACCGTCCGCTGCTGCTACAATGGTTGTCCCCTGTGGCGCCCCAACATCCATCCCGTTATGTCCTCTGCTTGCACCTGTAAATGGATCAGTACGAAGTCCGAAGTGTGAGGTGATTCTCTGACTGTCTGGTACAGGCCAAGCGAAAACACCATCAAATTGTAGGGTTTGAATTTCCTTCTGTTTCGCACTAATGTCATTGGCCAATTGCATGGCATTTTGAGCCATTTCTGCCTCTCTCTTCGCTAATTCTTCTTCGCTTTCATCTACCTCGGCAATGGCCACGCTTTTTTGTTTACGCTTGTCGCGTAAACTTGCGCGTAGAGTGTCTAGCTCATCCATTTGCTCTTCAAGATCCACTAGAATGCCCTCTAAAACTAATTTCTTTTCATTAATTGTTTCTTTCTCTTCAATAAAGTCCTCTATAATTTTCTGATCTTGCTGTACGAGCAGACTAAGCATATCGAGTCGTTCAATAAATTCTCCAAAGCTTGCAGCGCCAAGCAAAACCTCAAGATAGTTGACCGCTCCTCCGTTCTCGTACATCGCACGGACGCGTGTCTTTAACAAATCCTCTTGGGAGGCTACGCGTTCTTCAGCTTCTTTAAGCTCGACCGCTTTTTCCTCTGCTTGTGTTTCAATAGTGGCAATCTCTTCTCTTTTATTTGAGATCTTGATTTCAGTCTCCGCCATCTCTTGGTCTATTTCTAGTATTTCACGGTTCAACTGATCTCTTTTTCGTTGTAACTCTTCTATTTCCCCTTGCACCTGAGCCCGTTGTTCGTCTGCTTTTCTCCGTTCTTGCTCAAGACGCTCAATTTCCCGCTCAAGTCTCTCAACCTCTTCGGAACTGGCTTGTCCCACATTCTGAGGACCAATATCCCAGAATAGCGCACCTGCTACTAACGTTAATGACATTACAACGGCCATCGTCATTCTCATTCTTGTTACCAACAACGGATACTCCCCTCCAGTCTTACTTATTGTATTGAGCTTTCATTTATACTTTTAAAAAGCGTCTGACGGACGCGATGCTTCCCCACATGCCGATAAAAGCACCGATACCTAATAGTAATACAGCCATTTGATATACGAGTGGGAACAATGGTAAAAGATTGAATAGGTTATAACTGAGTAAATCACCGTACGTTTCAAGCACATGATAATATCCAAAACCTAATAGAATAATAGGTATAACGGCTCCAATCACACCGAGTAGTAAGCCCTCAATAAAGAATGGCCAACGGATAAACCCGTTCGTTGCTCCCACTAGTTTCATAATTTCAATCTCCGTTTGACGCGCATAAATGGTTACTTTAATCGTATTAGCAATCAGAAACATCGCCGTGAAAGCTAAACCAATGATAAAGGCCACACCGATATTGCGTAAGTTATTGGTGATTGAGAAGAGCCGATCAATAATGCCAGCGCCATACTCCACATTATAAACGTCTTCTACTTCCTGCACCCGTCTAGCGATGCGTTCAGTTTGCTGTGGAAATTCTGCTTTGATGATGAACTTATCAGGTAGCGGGTTATTCTCTTCATCGCGGAACCCTTCGAAGAAACGTCCTTGTTCACCTAAACCATCAATAAAATTGTCAATGCCTTCTTCTTTGGGGACATACTCGATAGTATCAACGCCTTGTATTTCTTCAAGATCCTTTTCAATACGGTTGATGTCCTCTTCGTCTGTTGTGAGTTCAACGTAGGCACTGATCTCTACTTGGTCTTCCAATTCTTCTGTGAAATTATTAATATTCATCGCTAGCAGTAAGAAAACGCCTAAGATAAACAACGTGATGGCCACCGATAATACAGACGCAAACGTCATCCAACCGTTACGTCCTATGTTTTTTACCCCTTCTTTGACGTGTCTGCCCAATGTACTAATCTTCATAGCCGTAGTCACCTCGATGCTCATCACGTACAATGTTGCCACTCTCTATGGCAATGACGCGCTTTTTCATGGTGTTTACAATCTCTTTGTTATGCGTCGCCATCACGATCGTTGTACCGGAGTAATTAATATCTTCGAAGAGGCGCATAATATCCCAAGACGTCTCTGGATCAAGGTTCCCCGTCGGTTCGTCTGCAATAATGAGGCTTGGACTATTCACAATGGAACGTGCAATCGCCACTCTTTGCTGCTCCCCACCCGATAGTTCATTAGGGAGATAACGTGCTTTGTGCCTGATATTGACCAAATCCAGTACATCCATGACGCGTTTTTTAATCTCTCGACGCGGTTTCTCAATCACTTCCATGGCATAGGCTACGTTTTCATAGACGGATAAGCGAGGGAGTAACTTAAAATCTTGGAACACAACGCCTAGCGACCGTCTTAGTTTAGGTATCTGTTTTCTTTTCATTTGACTCACGTTCATACCGTTAATGAAAATTTGCCCACTCGTGGGTTCTTCTTCACGGTACATGAGCTTAATAAAAGTTGACTTACCGGCCCCACTAGGACCCACAACGTACACAAATTCTCCCTTGTCGATCTGTACATCTAAGCCATTGAGGGCTTGGACACCGTTATCGTAGGTCTTCCAAACACCGTACATATCAATCATTACTATCACTTCCAATTTCCTCAAGTTGTCTGTCACCATTATGTAGTTGAAGTGTCAATAAATAAGAGTGCATGGCTCATATCTTCAACTATGCCGTACTAGTCGTAAACTTCATGATGTGGTTATCATATATTAACAGTTGTTCACACCGCTTTAGACATTCTTCAAGTATACTTCGACAGCATCAGTAATTTTCCTTTTAAAATTGACAAAACATTTGGGTAAAATATTTGTCAGAAGCAACATATATCTATTATACTTTAAAACTATTGAACATGGTTTGACAATTCCTGTTACTAGGGCAGAATATAGAGAGAGAAGGAGGGTCCATATTGGGTCATCAAGTGCATGAAGAACAAGTCATTATTGTTGGCGCAGGGCCATGTGGTCTTGCTGCTGCCATAGCACTACAACAAAAAGGCATACATCCCTTAGTTATAGATAAAGGCAATGTGGTACACACATTGAGCCGCTATCCTACACATCAGACATTCTTCAGTTCAGCTGAGAAGTTAGAGATTGCAGACGTACCGTTTATCATTGAACAACGTAAACCTTCTCGTAATCAGGCACTGGCTTACTATCGGGAAGTGGCACGCAAAAAGAAGATTCGTATCCAATCTTACGAAAATGTCAAGCAAGTCCAGAAAAAAGACAACCAATATTTTCTAGTGGATACTGAGACTTTAGAAGGTGCGGCTCATACGTATCAGTGTGAGCACGTGATTATCGCCACTGGTTACTACGACAATCATAATACACTGGGGGTCCCAGGCGATCAATTAAAGAAGGTCCATTATTACTTTAAAGAAGCCCATCCGTTTTTCGATAAAGACGTGGTGGTCATCGGTGGCAAAAATTCAGCTGTCGATGCCACTTTAGAATTAGAAAAGGCAGGCGCTCGTGTCACTGCTTTATACCGTGGCCGTGATTACTCTTCGAGCGTAAAACCATGGATACTCCCTGAATTTGTCTCATTGGTGAATCATGGAAAGGTTAAGATGGAATTTGAAGCGCATGTCAAGGAAATCACCCCTCATACCGTCACTTATGAGCAACATGGGGAGAGGAAGGAAATCAAAAATGACTTTGTATTCGCTATGATCGGATACCATCCGGACCACAGCTTCTTAACTAAAATGGGGGTGGACATTGATGAGGAGACGGGACGCCCGCATTTTAATCCTGACACAATGGAGACGAACGTCGATAACATCTATATTGCCGGTGTGATTGCAGCGGGCAACAATGCGAATGAGATATTCATTGAAAATGGGCGTTACCACGGGGAGCGTATCGCTTCAGCTATTGTTACTAAGGCCTAACAATCTAGCCTTCATTTATATCTCAGATCTCTCGTGTATAGGAAGGATAGCGCTTCTCTATCCTTGGTATAGCGTTCGACGTCAACTTCAATCAGATTTTGCTGTATGATATCTAGAAGTCCGTCAACGGTATATTGTTGTAAGGCGTGCGCATGAACAGAGGATAAGTAACCGCTCTGAGGCAATAAAACCTCAATGAGTGTTTCACCGTCCTCTGTTCTTTTAAATTGTATGGACACCTGGCCATATGCCTGCTGTAGAACCTGTTTGATTTGTTCTAAATGATCTAACCTTGAAAGGACACATGGATCCATCATAGAGGGAACACTTCCTTTTACTTTTATGAGAAATGGTTGTTGTTTACAGTTACCATCCTTTCCCTCTAGATGTGGCCGTATACTCGATTCCTGAGACATTCAGCGTCAATGTTAAACGAGCGTTTAAGGTAATTTATTCTTCCAACACATCCCGCGTCGCGCCTAAAACAAAAAGACGTGGATTTAAGACACCCACGTCTGTTGTATGTGTTGTATGTTTTCCGATGTATGTTTTCCGACCTTATTCTAATGTGAGTATGATCACTCCTACAGCGTTCCAGATCATATGCAAGAGGATCGGAGCGGATAGGGATTGGGTAAGACGGTAAAGGAGGACGAATACGACGCCCATTGTCGTTGCGGTAAAAGGATAATCTGTATGGAGAACACCAAACACAATAGCTGAAATGATTAACCCCATCACCCAATGATGGCGCATTTCAAAGAAGCGGTGCAAAACGCCTCTAAATAAGATTTCTTCTTTTAGTGGGGTAAAAAAGGCCACGGCTAAGAAAAAAAGTGTATACTGTACCAACCCACTGACATTGTCCAGCCCTATCATTTGTGATTGGTTTGACGGATCGTCCACATTTAACCACTCGATAAACACATACTGAGCGACCATGACAATGAGTGCACCGGCGGCCATATAAGCGTAAGTACGCCCTTGTTTCAACGCGGATAAGCGAATACTATCTAACACAAAACGTCTGATGTTCTTAAAGAACAATAACAGGATAGCGACCATCAATGCATCTCCGAGTAGATAAGGGTAGCTAATGAGAGAATCAAATTCTATCCCCGCATACTCGCTGTAGATGAGCAGACTAAAGGTGAGTACGAAGCTACCGATAAAAAAAGCGACGATAAAACTTACAAATAGTGGGTAACCAAAGCTGAGCTTAGGTCGTTGATTTGACGACTGGTCTTGTTCACTAACCTGATTCGGTTCTAGATCGTTGTTCATGATTCACGCTATACCTCCCACAGAGTGATGACAAAATGAAACGTAACGAGGGTCAGACCAATAAGATTGTTACCCTCATCAGTTTCGACACCTATGGGGCACATTCCTGCCTTAAGCTTTACATATCACGCTTCTCTCATATCCACTAACTTGTCTCGCTCTGGTTCATGGTGTTGTTCACTAATGTGAATTGTGGGGGTCACCCGAATATGCTCCTTGACGTGTCTCGTCCATTGAGGAAGCAAGTGTGTCTCAACGTGTTCTAAAGGCACCCCTCCCGCTAACGTCACGTGAATTCGCAACACATCTTGACCGCCCTCGTGTTGAATTTGTGCTTGATACGTCTCAACCTCGCGTATACTGTTCATTACCTCGTCTAACTGCTGTGCATGGACGAACATCCCCTTTACCTTATAACTGTCCGCGACGCGACCTAACATCCCAGCGATCGCCTTATCCTTCACAACCCAACGTGACAAGTCACCCGTCCCAAAACGAATGAGGGGATAGACCTGTGATGATAGACTAATCACCACTTCCCCTACTTCTCCTTCTGTCAGTTCTAAGCCTGTATCAGGGTCACATATTTGGAGGAAAATGTCCTCTGTTACGTTAAAGTGATTTTCGCCTTGTAGGCGGTAGGCGATGGCCCCAACATCGGCCGTTCCGTAAGTATCAATGTACTGAATTCCCCGCTCATTGAGTATGGCTTCCATCTCTCGTGTGACCGTTTCCGCTGTAAAAACAGCTTTCTGTAAAGCCAGTTCACGCCCCACTCGGTAGCCTTTCTCTTCCGCTTTTTGCAGTAGATGCATGAGAAAACTCGGCGTCCCGCTATAAACAGTGGTTTGTAGATCTCGCATGACGTCTACTTGGAGATTCGTGTGGCCAGTGCCTGCGGGGATGACTTTGGCCCCTCTAGATCTTGCTGCCTGATCAAACATAAACCCAGCCGGAGACAAATGGTAACTGAACGTATTTTGAACGACATCCTGATGTTGTACGCCTATTTTGTCTAGCAACGGACCGAAACGCCAGTAATCCTCATCCTCTCCCTGAGGATCATAGATAGGACCGGGCGAAACAAAGATTCGGGCCACCTCATCCGTTTGCACAAATTCAGCAAACGGGAGAGATTGCCTTTGCAGCTTGGGCAGATCCTGCTTCTTTAACACGGGTAAGCGGCTAAAGCTGTCTCGACTATCAACGTCCCTTAAATCATAGCCTTGTGCAATGTAATGTGCTTGCCATCCCGTCTTCGTCTGTAATACGTTCCGTATCATATCACGCCACATTAGGATAGCCACCTCTTTCGCCGCTTATAGTGCTTCACATCGCGATAACGCTTTTGCCCCTTGTCACTCATCCCTAAATAAAACTCCTGTACGTCTTGGTTCGCTTTGAGCTGTTCCACCGTCCCTTCAAATACGATCCGACCATTCTCCATAATGTAGCCATAATCCGCAATGGAGAGCGCAATATTTGCATTTTGTTCAACGACTAAGATCGTGACCCCTTCTTCTTGGTTAATACGCTTAATGATGTCGAAAATTTCTTTTACAAGCCGGGGGGCAAGACCGAGAGAAGGCTCATCAAGAAGGATAACCTTAGGTTTGGCCATCAAAGCCCGACCAATCGCCAGCATTTGCTGTTCCCCCCCACTGAGATAGCCGGCAATGTTGGCGCGTAACATTTTGAGTTTAGGAAAATAATCATAGACCATCTGAATATCATGGCTAAGATGTTTACGATCCTTTCTCGTATGGGCCCCAGCGATCAGGTTTTCTTCCACCGTTAAATGCTCGAAAACACGACGCCCTTCCATCACTTGAAAAATGCCCTGTTTGACGATGAGCTCCGGGTCTTCACCCGTCATCAGTTCCTGGCGGAAACGAATATGACCGTCGGTGACCTCTCCATTTTCGCTTTTCAACAAGCCGGATATAGCCTTTAAAGTTGTTGTTTTCCCTGCCCCGTTACTGCCCAGCAGGGCTACAATCTTACCCTCCGGGACATCCATAGACATCCCTTTGAGGACAAGAATGACTTTATCGTACATCACTTCCACGTTATTTAACGACAGTATGGTCATAGATACCCTCCCTCTGTGTACATTCATGCCACCTCTAATAGGACCTTGCCTAGTCAGTAACCGTTCATACATACGTTTGAAAAGTGCCTCATGTTATATACTTGCTGGGCTTTACTCGTAGCCGATATAATCCGTTAACATGACGAATTCACGGTCTTGTATTTGCGCTAATCTAATCTGATTGGCACCTCTATGACTCTCGGCGGAAAAAGTGACGGGTGCGCCTAGTCCCCCAGTGTTGAATTCATTCAATTGCTCTAAGCCCTCACGTACCGTTTCACCGGTCACCGTATCACCTGCTAGACGGACCCCTTCTAGCATAATTTTGGCACTTGTCCAACCTTGGACAAATTTCTGGTCGATGTCCGCAAGTGTCTTATCCTTGGTGTCTAAATAACTTTCAATCTCTGAAAGGCCTTCCACCGTTTCCCCTTCATTAGGAAAGGCGTGAGTGACCACCCCGATAAAGCCTTCCCCTGCTTCTTCCGTAAGAGGGATGAGACCTTCACCCGTGGTCCAATTGAGCCCCATGAAAGTGGCGTCAATGCCTAATCGACGGGCATCTTTTAAAATCGTTGAGGTCGCTCCCCACGTCTGGTTAATGATCACGAAATCAGGGTCTTTCTCCTGCAAATTCAGTAGTTGTGAGGAGGCATCCAACGACGTCAGATCAACAACCTGTTCATCAACTAACTCTACCCCCCGTTCTTCAGCATAGACTCTGGTGTCAGCAACGGGTGAGCGACCGAATGGCGTATCGTTGTAGATTAACGCCAAGCGAGGGGCGCGATTTTCATCCCACTGTTCCAAAAACCAATGTATGGCTACCTTGGCTTGGTCTGAGTAAGTTGCAGCGCTGAGGAAGTTATAAGGGTTCTCCTCTATATCCGCTAAGTTTTCGGAATATGAGGCTGAGATGTAAGGAATATGATCTTCGGCCACTAACGCTCTCAAGGCTTCTGTATCCCCCGTCCCCCAACCTAAGATTCCAACCACCTGGTCTTGTTGAGTGAGCTTTCTATATCCTTCTTGGGCCTGAGGGACACTGTAAGCATAATCAATATCAATGAGGTCTACTTTTTTTCCGTTCACACCGCCTTCGTCATTGATATACTCCACATACGCTTTAGCGCCATCAGCGTAAGGTTTCCCTACATCTCCTGTGGCACCTGTGACATCAAATAATCCTCCTAGGCGGATAACATCCGATCCACCCGCGGGTGAACTACAAGCGGTCAACAGTAACACCGTAAGTCCCACAATCCATCCTAATAACTGTGCACGTTTGATCCCGTTCATTCGTCATCCCCCTTATGTTCTATCGCTTTGATATTTTTTGTTTAATGGCGCTTATCTCCTATCGAAAATGAACCAGCCTACTTCTTGGAGTAAGAGAAAGGCCACAGCTTTAAGTAATCCTTCAGGTTTCGCCACATCTTCACGATACCTTCAGGCTCATAGATTAGGAACAAAATAATCATTAAACCGAAGACGAGCTCACGCAGGGCGGAAAAATGCTCGGCAAGGTGAGGCAGAATGGGCGTAAGTAGATTCAGAGACTCCCGCAAAACGACAGGAAGTAACGTGATGAACACGGCGCCAAAAATAGCCCCGATCACACTCCCTAAGCCGCCAATGAGAATCATGGCCAAGTAAGATATAGATACCTCGATATCGTAATGTTCTGGGCCAATGATGCGCGAGTAATGCCCCATGAGGGCACCCGCAATGCCGATGAAAAAGGAGCTAATGGCAAACGCGTATATTTTATACTTGAAAAGGTTGATTCCCATGACCTCGGCGGCAAGATCGCGGTCTCGAATGGCCACTAACGCGCGACCTACTCTCGTACGGAAAAGGTTCATGGTAAACAGCGCCGTCCCGATTAAGCACACGAGTACTAAGTAGTAATAGCTACGCTCAGAGGCCAAACGGTATCCGAAAATATCGGGTCGTTGTAAGCTCATCCCAGCTGTACCGCCCGTCAAACCCTCCCAACGCACGATGACAAATAGGATAATAACTTGTGCTGCTAGCGTTGCCATCGCGAGATATAAACCTTTAAGACGTAGAGAGGGCACGCCAAACAGAGCACCCACAAACGCTGTCACGAGGCCGGCCAGAGGGACCGCAATCCAAAAAGGTAATCCTAAATGAGTCGTCACAATGGCTGACGTGTATCCTCCTACACCAAGAAAAGCACCTACCCCAATCGAAATCAGTCCTGTGTACCCCGTTAATATATTCAACCCTATCGCACCGATGGCGGCCATGGCGGCCATCGTCGCCAGTGAGATATAGTAAGGGGTTGCGAGCAAGGGGTAGAGAAAGAAGAGACCCAAGACGAAGAGGACCCTACGTCTCACTCTGGGGACTTTATACAGCGCTAAATCATCTTTGTAACGGACTCGGAACTCTCCACATTGAAAAGCAAAAGGATTTCTCATCGCTTACACCCTCTCAATTTCTTGCTTGCCGAATAATCCATAAGGCTTCATCATCAGGACGATGACAAGAATGATAAAAGGCACTACTTCCTTCACGCCGCCCCCTACGAGTGGATCTATATAGCCCCCAGCTAGGTTCTCGATGATGCCGATCGCGAAACCGGCGATAATGGCCCCCTGAATACTGTCCAAGCCGCCTAGTAAAGCGACAGGCAGGACCTTCAGTCCAATCAAGGCCATAGAGGCATTCACGCCATTAATATGACCGAGGAGTATGCCTCCTACAGCTGCTACGATCGCTGCGATAGCCCAAGTCACCGCAAACACGCTTTTGACACTAATCCCCATCGATTGGGCCGCCTGTTGATCATCTGCTGTGGCCCGCATTGCAATACCTGTTTTTGAAAATTTAAAAAACAGACTAAAGACGATGAGAAGTAGTACAACGATGGCTAATGCCCATAGGTACACAGGTGATATGACGACACCACCCATGTGCACCGTATCTGAAGAAAACAGAGGTGGGAATACCCTGAGCTCTGTTCCCCATATCATGTGGACCACGCCGGCCATTAAGCTGGCTAAGCCGATGGTGGCCATAATCATAGAGATCACCGGTTCACCGATGAAGGGACGCAGAATCAGCCTCTCTATAGCGAGACCTAACAGAGCACTGAACGCTAAAGTGATGATGATCGCTGGGAGCAACGGAATGTTGTACGTGGCAATAAGGGTCAGCGATACATACGCCCCGACCAACAAAAATTCACCCTGAGCAAAATTAATCGCATCAGATGATTTATATATCAACACAAATCCTAACGCGACTAGAGCATAAATTCCTCCGATGACAAAACCACCCACTAAGAGTTGCAGGAAAAAGTCCATCGTTATGCGACCTCCTCATCAGTGACCATGATTTGAAGCTGTGTACGGATCATCGTTTCTTGTCCGTCCCGATAGCGTATCTTGCCTTCCACTTGGATCATGGACTCGCTGGAATACAATCCCTCAATAACGGAAGCGTATTTTTCTGCTACAAATTGGCGACGCACTTTTCTCGTTCTCGTCAGCTCCTCATCATCTGCGTCTAATTCTTTGTACAGTAAAACGAACTTCCTGACCCTGGCCCGTTCAGGTAACGCATCATTAATCCGTTCAACCTCTTGCTGTATAAGCTCAAGCACGGCTTCTTTTTGAGATAAGTCTGTATAGGTGGTGTAGGCGATGTGGTTATTCTCCGCCCACTGCCCAACGTTTTCCATGTCAATATTCAGTATGGTGGCCACATAAGGTCGCCCTGTTCCAATCGCTACGGCCTCTTTGATATAAGGGCTGAACTTGAGCTTATTCTCAATGAACTGCGGGCTAAACATGTCTCCGCTGTCTAAGCGAATCACATCTTTCAAACGATCTATCACGATTAAGTGTCCAGATTCATCAATACGCCCTGCATCCCCGGTATGTAGCCAGCCATCCGTTATCGTTTCGGCCGTGGCCTCATCATTCTGATAGTAGCCCTTAAACACGCTCGGACTTTTGATCAGAATTTCTCCCTGCTCCGACATCTTCAGCTCTGTTCCAGGGATGGGCACCCCTACGGTTTCGTATTGCACATCGCCATCCTGGTGGACGATGGCAATACCAGCGACTTCAGTTTGACCGTAAATCTGTTTGAGGTTCACCCCTATAGCATGAAAAAACTTAGTGACATCAGGACCTAACGCAGCGCCACCCGTGTAGGCTCTTTTGAGACGTAAGAGTCCTAAGTGGTCTTTGATCGCGCTAAAGATGAGCCAGTCAGCGAAGCGATACTGCCATCTCAATAACGACGGTATACGTTGTTTGTTAAAGATGTGATCTGCCACTTTAAACCCGATGGGCATGGCCCAATCGTAGCACTTTTTCTTCAGCCAGCCCGCGTCTTGAATACGAACTTGAATCCTCGAGACCATATCCTCCCAGATCCTCGGGGGTGAAAACATACAGTGGGGCCCTATTTCCCGCAGGTTGTCCTGTACGGTCGTCGTTTCTTCTGGGAAGTTCACAGTGAATCCAATGGTCAAAGCGGAAGATAAGCTCATCATCTGTTCTCCTATCCAGGCGAGTGGTAGAAAGGATAAAAACTCATCTCCCGGTTCAAGTGGGTCCATCTCCATCAGATGTTTACCCATGCTAATCAAGTTATCGTGTGTTAACATCGCAGCCTTGGGATTTCCGGTCGTACCAGACGTGTAACAAAAAATGGCCACGTCATCTCCTTGGCCTTGTCTGACCACTTCCTCATAAAGCTTGGGGTCTTCGACTAAAGCTTCGGAGCCTAGCGCTTGAACATCTTCAAAGCGCAATAACCCTTCGTGGCCATAATGTCTCAATCCCTTCGCATCGTAGAAGATAATATACTTAACGTGTGGAATGTCTTCTCTAATCTCTAGAAGCTTGTCGACTTGCTCTTGGTCCTCAACAACGACCATGCTGACTTCGCTATGATTTAAGTAATAGGTGATTTCTTTGGGTAAGGCGTCTTGGTATATTCCCACTGAGATACCACCCACGCTCTGAGCACTTAAGGCTGCGATGAGCCACTCCGGTCTATTATCCCCGATGATGGCTAAGCGGTCTTCCCTTTTAAATCCAAGGGTACTTAGCCCCATCGTAAACGCTTTCACTTTTTCGTAATAATCTTGCCAAGTGTATTCTTGCCAGATTCCGAATTCTTTTTCTCTCAGCGCGATTTGTTTCCCCATTGACTGTGCCCGATTAAAAAGTAGCTTTGGTAGTGTGAGCTCATTCATCCCCATGATGCCTAACCCACCTCCTCTTGTCCAAGATAAGCTTCAATGACCTGCTGGTTCTGTTGAATGTCTTCTGGTGTCCCATAACCAATGCGCTTTCCAAAGTCTAAAACGGCGATACGGTGAGACAGTTCCATGACGACACCCATGTCATGCTCGATAAGGACAACGGTGACGTCCCGGTCTTCATTAATATCAATAATGAAGCGAGCGATGTCTTCTTTTTCTTCATTATTCATACCGGCCATAGGTTCATCTAAGAGGATGAGTTTGGGGTCAGCCGCTAAGGCCCTCCCCAGCTCGACACGTTTTTTTAACCCGTAGGACAACCGCCCCACGGGTTGTTCTCTAATATGCTGTATTTCTAGAAAATCAATGACTTCTTCTACCGCTTCACGATGAGCCACTTCTTCTCTCTGAGCCTTCCCCCAGTACAATCCCCCAGACAGAATACCTGTTTTCATGAGACTATGGCGACCTAGCATCAGATTATCTAAGACGCTCATATGCTTGAACAACTCAATGTTTTGAAACGATCGTGAGAGACCAAGGGAGGTTCTACGGTAAGGCTTCATCCTCGTGATATCCTGGCCCTCAAAGGAAATTCGTCCTGTTGAGGGGCGGTACACTCCACTGACACAGTTGAGCATACTCGTCTTCCCTGCCCCATTCGGACCGATAATGGAAAAGATTTCGCCTTTTTCAACTGAGAGGCTCACATCAGATAAAGCGGCGACCCCACCGAAATGCAATGAGACGCTGTCTACTTGTAATAAGCTCATGGATCTCCCCCTTTGCTGTTTTACTGAAAATATATATGTTTATTATGAAATAATATGGTGGCTTGGTCAATTTATTTTTAGAAAATTCTAAATTGTTACATAAAATGATATAAACTGATAAAAATCGATATACACCAAAGAAAAAAGCACTTCATGTCGAACATGACATTGAGTGCTTCAGTCGTTTATCGAGTATGAATGTATGAACCCCACGCTATGGTGAATGGAGTTCACCTCTAAACCCTTCGCCTAGTACTTCGTTCGCGTTATGCACGATGACAAAGGCTTGAGGATCGTGCGCCCTTACGAGTGTCTTTAGCTTCGTCACCTCACGTTGATTGACCACACACATGAGGACGGGACGTTCACTTTCTGTATAGCCTCCCGTACCAGATAGCTTCGTGACACCGCGGTCTAAATCATTGAGGATCGCATTTCTGAGTTCGTTAGGCACACTGGAAATGATATAAGCCACCTTGGCGTAGCCTAGCCCCACTTGGACCATATCGATCGTTTTACTCGTGACCCATAGCCCTATCAGCGCGTATAACGCTAATTCCAAGTTGAAAAATATTGCAGCACTGGCTACGACCAAACCGTCCATCAGTAAAACGGCCACGCCTAAAGATAGGCCTGTATAGTGGTGGACGATCTGCGCGCCTAAGTCCGTTCCACCCGTGGACGCTTTGCCACGGAAGACGATACCGAGGCCTAAGCCGACACCGATTCCACCGAATAACGCGGCCAATAAAGGCTCCTGTGTGACAGGCTCTAAGTTCCGAGTGAAGTATACAGCAAAAGGCAAATAGATGGTCCCCATCAGTGTTTTAAGCCCAAATTGCTTACCTAGTACGAGTAATCCCAGTCCGAAAAAGGCGATGTTCAACACCCATTGTGTAATCGCAGGCTCTATATTGAGCACGTGTCCTACAACGGTACTGATCCCACTTACACCACCTGAAGCTATACCGTGGGGGAATAAAAACACATTAAAGGCCAGACCCACGATGGTCGCACCAATAAAAACGTTGAGATATTCCAGAAAAATTTGTAGTCCTCTGGGTCTCTGTGGTTGTTTTCGCTTTCTTTTATTGTCATTTTTTGTCAACATTTGTTTATCACCAGCTACGAGTATAACACGCGACTCCCCACGGGGTAAACCCGCTTTTACCCCTTTAAAGCGGGCCTTCAGAGACGTCGTGCTGTATTTTTACACCTGAATCAGATTCCTTTTCGAAGAGCATTCTTGACAATGAGATACACTTATAGGGTGTACGCCTTTGTCGAAAAATACTACATATAAAAAGAGTGCCAATCATATGATTGACACTCCGGTTGATTGAGTCGGATTTGTATTTAATCTAATCGTGATCGGAGGTAACTCTCAATAAATGGATCTAGTTCCCCATCCATCACCGCTTGCACGTTACCCGTTTCCATATTGGTACGATGGTCTTTGACCATACTGTACGGGTGGAAGACGTAGGAGCGAATTTGACTCCCCCAAGCGATATCCTTCTGTTCCCCCTTGATCTCGTTTAGTTCCTTCTGTTGCTCTTCTAGCTGTCTTTCATAAAGTCGACCTTTTAAAATTTTCATGGCGCGTTCTCTGTTTTTAATCTGGGAACGCTCAGATTGACACGTGACGACAACCCCCGTCGGCTCATGGGTAATGCGGACGGCTGAGTCCGTCGTGTTCACGTGCTGACCTCCAGCACCGCTGGCACGATACGTGTCGATTTTCAAGTCTTCTGTTCGAATATCAATATCGATGTCATCATCTAGCTCAGGCATGACGTGACAGGATACAAAGGACGTATGACGTCTTCCTGAGGCATCAAACGGCGAGATGCGAACGAGTCGATGCACCCCGCGCTCCGCTTTAAGAAAACCAAAAGCGTTATGCCCTTTAACGAGCAATGTGACACTTTTCACACCCGCTTCGTCTCCAGGAAGATAATCGAGTGTCTCAACTTTATAACCTTTACTTTCAGCCCATCTCGTGTACATTCTCAGTAGCATAGAGGCCCAATCTTGTGACTCTGTCCCACCTGCACCGGGATGAAGCTCAAGAATGGCACTATTGCGGTCATATTCTTCGCTCAATAACAGTTCAAGCTCAAAGGCCTCTAAGTCCAGCTTTAGCTGTTTCACACCTTCTAAGGCCTCTTTCAGCATGTCGTCATCGTTCTCTTCTTCAGCCAGACCCGTTAAGACCTCTATATCCTCTAGTTGTCCGTTTAATTTATGGTACGTATCGACACTAGACTTAAGGGCATTCGTCTCGTCGATCGTTTTCTGTGCTTTATCTTGGTCATCCCAAAAAGTCGGCTGAGACATGATTTCCTCAAGCTCTGCTACCCGACGCTCTTTTTCTTCGAGGTCAAAGAGACCCCCTTATTTCGTCTAGTTTCTTTTCTAATGGAACGAGGTCTTGTTTCACTTGAATGATATCCATAGAAAACACTCCTTTTTGTCCAGCATATACTCTGTTGTGTGTTTGTATTTATCGTATGCATGTGCCATAAAAAATGGTCTATTTCCCACAGCAATGCTTATACTTTCTGCCACTACCACAAGGGCAAGGTTCGTTTCGCCCAACTTTCGCTTCAGCTCGTACGGGGTCTTTCTTTTTTTGCTCTCCGTCTGGACGGACCGCTTCGCCTTCAGCTACTTTTTGCCTTTCGACATTCTGGTTGATTTGAGCCTTCATGACGTATGTGGCCACTTCTTCCTCAATCGCTTCAATCATAGCCTGGAACATTTCAAAACCTTCAAATTGGTAAGCGCGTAATGGATCCGTTTGGCCGTAGGCACGTAGATGAATCCCCTGTCGCAGTTGATCCATCGCATCGATGTGATCCATCCACTTCGTATCGACAGCACGTAGGACGACCACTTTTTCAAACTCGCGCATCATCTCCGTGCCGACCTCTTCTTCACGCTGATCGTAGATGGTTTTCAGTTTCTCGTGGAAAACCTCTATCATTTCTTCTGGCTCTTTCCCTTTGAGGTCACCAACGCTGATGGTCCCTTCATGGAAAAATGTGCTGTTAGCGTAATCGACAATGGCCTGCAAATCCCAATCCTCGGGTACTTCGCTTTGTGGCGTATGCAGGGACACGATCCGTTCAATCACACTTTTAATCATATTCTCAACGATTTCACGCATGTTACCTTGTTCAAGCACTTCGCGTCGTTGAGAGTAGATCACTTCACGTTGTTGGTTCATCACATCGTCGTATTGTAAAACGAAACGACGGGCGTCAAAGTTATGCCCTTCGACACGCTTTTGAGCCTGCTCCACAGCACGGGTAATCATCTTACTCTCGATCGGTTCATCTTCATCCATTCCTAGGCGATCCATCATACCCATGATATTCTCAGAGCCAAAACGTCTCATGAGTTCGTCTTCCATCGATAAGAAGAACTGGGTTGAACCAGGGTCACCTTGTCGGCCTGAACGTCCACGTAGCTGGTTATCAATACGGCGAGATTCATGGCGTTCTGTCCCGATAATGTGAAGCCCGCCTAGCTGCTCTACCCCTTCACCCAGGACGATGTCTGTCCCGCGCCCTGCCATGTTCGTGGCAATGGTGACCATGCCACGTTGACCAGCGTTTGAGATAATCTCCGCTTCTTTGGCATGGTGCTTAGCGTTAAGGACCTGGTGGGCAATCCCTTTTTTCTTTAATTCAGAGGATAAGTACTCTGACGTTTCAATAGAGATGGTTCCGACCAAGATCGGTTGTCCTCTTTTATGTCGTTCTTCAATTTCCTTTAGCACAGCACGGAACTTAGCGGCTTCCGTCTTATAGACCACATCCGCTAGGTCTTCTCTGATCATCGGTTTGTTCGTCGGAATCACATATACGTCTAAACCGTAAATCTTGCGAAATTCCTCTTCTTCCGTCTTAGCTGTACCGGTCATGCCTCCAAGCTTCTCGTACATGCGGAAGTAGTTCTGGAATGTGATCGTCGCTAAGGTCATACTTTCACGTTTAATTTCGAGGCCTTCCTTCGCCTCGATAGACTGATGCAATCCATCACTGTACCTGCGCCCGTGCATCAAACGACCCGTAAATTCATCGACGATGACCACTTCGCCATCTTCTACGACGTAATCTACATCACGTTTCATTAGGATGTTGGCTTTTAGGGCTTGGTTAATATGATGGTTAATCAGCACATTAGCATGGTCAAAAAGATTGTCTATATTAAAGAATTTTTCTGCTTTTGCCACACCTTCATCTGTGAGCATCACGTTCTTGGCCTTCTCATCGATGGTGAAGTCCTCTTCTTCCTTCAAGCGCGGCACTAATCGTGCCGCCGCTTGATAGTGGCTGGTTGTTTTTTGGGCTTGTCCTGAGATGATGAGTGGCGTTCTAGCCTCATCGACTAAGATACTATCCACTTCATCAATAATGGCATAATGTAACGGACGCTGAGTCATCTGTTCTTTGTATAACACCATATTATCTCTCAAATAGTCAAAACCGAACTCGTTGTTTGTCCCGTATGTGATGTCAGCTTGGTAGGCGGCACGTTTTTCTTCTGCACTCATCCCATTACTATTCAGTCCAACCGTTAAACCGAGAAAACCGTATAATTCACCCATAATCTCACTATCACGTTTGGCGAGGTAGTCATTGACCGTGATGACGTGGGCACCTTTACCCGTGAGCGCATTAAGATAGACAGGCAAAGTGGCCACGAGTGTCTTCCCTTCCCCTGTCTTCATTTCCGCTATTTCACCTTTGTGTAACACGATTCCACCGAGTAGCTGTACATCAAAGTGACGCATCTTCAATACACGCGTAGATGCTTCACGACAGACAGCGTAAGCTTCTGGGAGTATATCGTCTAGAGAAGTCCCTGAATTGTACTGTTCTTTAAACTGTTGGGTCTTCCCTTTAAGTTCGTCATCACTTAACTTAGAAATCTCTGGCTCTAAGCTATTAATCTGGTCAACTGTTTTTTGATACTTTTTAAGGTCGCGTTCAGTCGGGTCACCGAACATTCTTTTAACAATACCGAGCATGGTACCCTCTCCTTTATTGTGTACCGTTTATAAATTCTTTCGCATATCTCACAAGTGGTCTGACAGTGAAGTGGAATAGATCTCAGGTATGGAGGTATGCTCTCATTTCTCAATTCATATATCTATGTGTTTGCCATTCATGATGCATTTCAATCAACTTTAGAAAAATAAATGAAAAGTTCTTTAGACAGTTTTTCATATGCTATAAATTTTATCAGTTATTGGTTAAAAGAACAAGAAAGCCTTAGCCCCGCATTGGTGCACCTCATGCAGGGCTTAAGCAACCAAAAAGAACCAGCCGTGATAGCAATCACAACTGGTTCTCTTTCTCCTTAAGGAGACCTATGCCTCTCATCCCCTTTTATATACAATGTTAGCCGCCCTATACAGTGATGGTCCTATACAATGATAGGTCGCTCACCATCATTCACATCACTCTGGCTGTATGAGGCCATAACGTCCGTCTTTTCGTTTATACACCACGCTTACTTTATCCTCTTCTGAATCATTAAAGACGAAGAAGTTATGTCCCAGTAAATCCATTTGTAACACGGCTTCCTCGGCATCCATGGGCTTTAAATTAAAACGTTTGGTCCGGACGATATCAATTTGGTCTTCATCCTCTTCTTCCTCTGTATAGTAATCTAATGCAGGAGCGGTACTGTCTAAAGACATATATTTGACACTCTGGGCTTCGTTTTTAAACCTGCGATTCACTTTTGTTTTGTGTTTTCTAATCTGCCTCTCTAGTTTTTCCACAACCAAATCAATGGCCGCGTACATATCTTCGTGTTTTTCTTCAGCTCTTAAGAGTAGCTTTGTCATAGGAATAGTGACTTCCACGTTGTGTTGTTCCTTGGTCAGTACTTTCATGGTTACATGTACATCGGAGGTCAGGTCTTCTGAAAAATATCGATCCAGGCGACCTATTTTCTTCTCAACGTAATCTCTTAGCGCCGCAGTCACTTCAATGTTGTCTCCCCTTACGTTAAATTGCATGTTGATTCCTCCTCTCGTATTTCTAATACTATTCCCTACTCGCAGAAAAATTCCTTCCTTTAAACTGAATTTTTAGAAAAATACATTTTCTTCAAATTCTCCACAGAACATACGTCCAAATACGAGCTTTTATGCCCGTAATTTCGGGTTATGCACATTTTTGTCCACATTATCCACAACATTTTGTTCACATTATAGAAGTTATGCACACCCCCTGGGGAAAATTTAGTGGAAACTAGGGTTAATTAGACGAGATAGCCCCGTATAAGGAACAACGGGCTCTATTCTTCCTTACTAAGGCTATACCCTTAATAAACAAGCCTATAAACATCAACTTATCCACATTGCTCTACTGGTAGATAAACCCTTCAGCACATCCCCTTTATCTCATATATCAGTAAACTAGCTTTCTCATAGTTATTCTAGAACCTAAAAAAGGATGTTAAATCATTGTTCTGATCTAACATCCTTGATAAAAAGTTATTTTGCGTTATCCCTGGCTAGGGGTACCTGTACCGTATTGTTGTTGGCGATTGACTTTAAGCGCTTCCTTCCACGTATCCCTGAACTGTACGACAAAGTCTTCTACTTCATTTAGGATAGCAGTGTCGTTGTTAAGATTCGCTTCGATTAAGCGCTGGTTAAGGTAGTCATACAGCTGCATCATAGATTGAGATATTTCCATATCGGTATTGAGTGTCACCATGAGCTCTTCTATAATCTTTTGAGCTTTAATCATATTGGTGTTCTTATCTTGATACCGCTCTTCTATCATGGCTTGTCTTCCTTGTTTAATAAACTTGAGACATCCGTTATATAGCATCAAAGTCAGGTCTCCGGGTGACGCTGTGTTCATGGCATTCTGTTGATACGTTTGATATGGATTGTTGATAGACATTAGGACGTCCTCCTTCCAATAGCCATTACTTTCGTTTATCGAAAAATGCCCCATCCGTGTTACTCGGGGGTTGAGAAGCATGATGATATTTTTGACTCATATGTTTGCCTTGCTGGAATCGGCGCAGTTGATTGGCAAACTGATCGTACACTTGCTGTAAGCTGGTTTGTAGCTGTTGGTCTAGTGTCTGTAACTGTTGAAGCAGCTTTCGTTCTCGCTCATTCCAGTGGCCTCGACGTTTTAAAAAGATCGGTTTTGCATTTTCTAGTTGCTTATCCCGTTGATCAATCATTTTTTCTAATTCGAGTAATACGTGATCCTCATTGTCCGCCATGTTTTGAGATATTGTCTTGGTCTGCTGCTGTATTTGGGTCGTTAGTTCATACAACTCATGCAGTTCTGGTTGAACCTCTTCGCTCATTATACGCCTCCAAACATGTTCTCCGTCATCCAAGCACTCTGTGCATTGGCTTGGTTAATGGCCCGCTCCATGGCAGTAAACTGACGCCAATATCGGTCTTCTATTTCAACTAAACGGTTCTCCCAACGTTGCATTTGGTTGTCAATGCGATCAATATTACGCCCAAGGGTCGACTGATCCCCTGCTGTGATGCCCTGAGAACCCGCTTTTTGTGTTAAACGATCGTTTAAAATATTGATTTCCTCATTTAATCGGCGACCTAAGCCTGATGTTTCTGATGAATCTCCATTCTTCGTAAACAGGTTCATCACCTCTTCAGGGCGATCTGTTAACGCTTCTCTTAATTTACCTTCGTCAATGTGCAAACGGCCACCTTCACGGTAATCTCCAGTGGTAATTCCGATTTCGGACAATTGCTTGATCTCACCTTCGTTCATACCCTGAACAGGATCTGATAAGGCGCGGCGAAAGGAGGTCAATGCGTTTCTGAGTGAAGCGTCGTTACGCAACAGCCCACTCTGCGCTTTCTCATCCCACTGTTCTTGCTCACGCTCAGACATGGCTTGTCTTTGCTCATCCGTTAAAGGTGGGAAGTCTCTATATTGCGGCTCTCTCAGTTTGGTTTCAATATCGGTGATAAACTCATTGTACTGATCCACAAAGCCTCTAATCGATTCCACGACTGAATTCGTATCACGTTCGACCGTTAGCGTTGCCACTTGGCTCGGGTCGGCTTGATGTAAGTTAAGGTTCAACCCGTTGACACTCACCTGATTGGAGGTTAAATCATTAATTTCCACGCCGTCAAAGGTGATATGGCCATACTGTCCTGTGGCGCTAAGTTGCGGTGTCTCCTCAGGCTGCGCACCAAAGATATGCTCCCGTACGAAAGCGGTGTCCTCAAAGGTGAACCCCTGATTTCCACCCTGTTCCTTGGTGGAAAAGAAAAAGTGTGAAGTCGTATCGTCAAAGGAAGCACGTACCCCTAGCGATTGGCCATCAGCGTCTGTAGCTTGGGCAATTTTTCGTGCAAGTGACGTGTATGTATCCTCGTCTGTCACTGTAATGTCAGCGGTCTGCCCTTGTTCGTTAGACAGCTGAAAGGTCTGTGTTTCTCCCTCGGCTAGGACTTTATCTGATCCTGTAACCGCTTGTCCATTCTGTTGAACCGCGTTCATTGATGTTAGCTTTGCCACCTTTGCCATTTCATGAACTTCAACGCTGTATGTGCCAGGCGCAGCATCCCCTGTCGCTGAGGCTGTGACTAGCGATGAGTGAGTGGATTGCACATCATAAGCCTTAAACGTTGATTGAAAACGAAGGTTGTTCGTCTCACTACGGAAACTCATTAATCCCAGGTTGACTTCACGATACGCATCCCGTTGCCATTCTACTTTTTGCTTTTGTTGAAACAAACGGTCCAAAGGGGCTCGCTCTGCTTTCATCAAATCACGAACCATCGAGTCTATGTCTAAACCTGAAGCTAATCCGCCAATTCTCATGTCCATCTCTCCCTTCTATATCTTCTCATCTATTACTAATCCAGCGAGCTCTTGTAATTTCTCGACCATGTCTAAAAACTTCTTGGATGGTACTTCTTTGAGGACTTCATCCGTTTCAGAATCACGTATTTCCACGTAATATTCATTTAATCCCTCATGGAGCTGAAAGGATAAATGTGTATGTGTGACTTGAAAAAAGCGATTCGCACCTGCCACTAGGGATGCTAGTTCCTCCGGTGTGGCGGATGGATACGCTCCTTCGGGTGCTTCCTGTTTATGTTCAGTGCGTTGTATGTTGTTCTCTTGAAATTGCGGTGATGTATGCGTTCTATATGATGAGGTTTTAATCACGTTGGTGATTTCACTCATGCTCATCCCTGCCTCTCAAAAACGTGTTCTTATGATTTATATCGGTCATTTCGTATTGAGATTTAACGCTCATGAAGAAAAAAGCTTTTGTTTTTGATGAGAAAAAAAACAGTGTGCCCCGGGTGGAACCGGAACACACTGTGTGTTGCTATATCTCGTATTATCTTTGTTAAAAAGCGCTATCTACAGAAAGCGTAAACGTTACATCTTCCCCAGACCACAAGGCCACATAAATGTAACGCGTACCTGCTGGAACAGCACCCGATTCATCAGCAGCGGACGTCCCTACACCACTGATGAGGTTATAGTGCTCATCGTAGAAGTATAAATCAAAGTCGTAGGCGCCATCTGAATCACCAACGACGGTAGCGGTCGATAATCCTTGAGCATGTGCTTGAGGAATTTCGACGACATAGCCATCCGTTCCTTGTGAAGCAGGCTCAGGATTCTGAGTGCTTGTAAATTCGTTCTCAGTCACACCCAGGCTCACATCTGAACCGATGAGCCAATAACCCAATCCATTACCAGGATTACCCGCTAAGACATGGCCAGTCGTTTCAAAGGAAGGTTCCGCTTCGATTGATATCGGCTCTAGCTTGACTTTTTGATCTGAGAAGACCTGCACATCAGCGACTTGGACGTATCCCGTTGAATCTGCATGGGTGTTTTTGGCAATAAGCTTCACGTATTTGGCTTTTTCAGGCTTGTCCAGATCCCAACCTCTATAGTTCAGATCAGCGGAGGTTGGACGTGGATCAGCCGCATCAAACGTATCTGCTATGACGGTTGTCCACTCCGAACCGTCGCTAGAGACTTGGACTTCAAAGTCTTTTAGTGTGGCAAATCTTGCGCCCCCTACATCCGTGAAGGCATTAATCTGAACGTGTGAGATGCGCCGTGTTTTATCTCCCGCTAGTTCTATCACGAATTCAGCGCCTTCAAATCCATTCTCGTTAACAGCAGAGGCGTAAACTGAACCGGCCGTATCATCAATGGCAAATGTAGCAGGGTTACTGCTTTGCTCACTCGTCACAGATGAGATACTTGCGCCTATGGCACTCGATGCAAGGTTCGGTTGTAGCACGATATCATAAGCATTGGCCTCACCCGCATCAATGCTCACGTCCTTAATCGTCCGTGAACCGAATCCTTTGGCTTGAATCGTGATATCATATGTGCCTTCAACCATCGGAATCGAAAATCCACCGTTCTCGCCACTAACGGCAGTTGGCGTCGTCCGTGCTTCGTACTGACCTACAATGATATTAGCGTCTGCGATAGGTTCTTTTGTTCCACTATGAATGACCTGTCCCACTAATGTGCCGTTACGCTCCTCATCGGGATGATTGAAGCCAGGCGTTGGGTTCGTGTCATTCGCGCCCAGTGCGTGTGCATCTGCACCCAACCCACGTTGAGCAAAAGTTGTCCATAAAAGGTCATGGTGTGCGGCGTCATAGCGCTCGACATCTGCCGTTATGATCGCTGTTCGCATATCAACCATCGATGGGCTTGGAACAGAGATGGGCATAGCGTCTGTGACGAGTTGCTCGGCGATGTGAGCCCCCTCTTGCTCTCCATACTCAGCCACAAGAGCGTCACGCACATGCCAGAGAATAGCCGCCCAGATGCCGCCATCCGCATGCACTTGAGGGCCTGTTAAGTCATACCCCACGTCGCCATAGTTATAAGGCGCATCAGATAAAGCGTAGTTACGGATGCCGCGCTCATGGTTGCCTGTTACATATTTACCTACGACAGGGTCTGTCTCAAGGCCATTGGAGATGAGATATGACATGCCATACCAGTCACCCCATCCTTCGCCCATCGCACCTGCTTGATGGCCACTAAGTGATTCACCACCAGCCACGAGCCTGTTCGTTAGCGCGTGCGCGTATTCATGGTAAATAACACTGGCATCGTAGTCACCATCTACATACGGGCCATTAAAGGCACCTGGTATAGGTTCCCACAAAAACATACCACTCCAAGACGGGAAGCCGTCAGGTAAGGTCAGCATATACGCATTATTACGACCGGTGTATAATGGGTCACCTCCTGTTGATGCACCCGCTTGTGCCATCCCGAATATAGGGTCACCTTCATTTCCACCTTTTCCGAAATTACTCACTTGTAGGTTTCCGGCAGGCTCAACCCACCCTAACTTGTACGTGTGGTCATGGAAAAGATTATGGTGGTAAAACAAGTTAGCGATCGCACTATTGACATCCTCGGCGTAAGATGGTGGGACGACCTCACCTTCCGCTTCTTGCCAAGCGTTTGTGAAGGGGTAGTTAAATTGTCCTAGTGGGTCCAAAGGACGTACGACCCCACCCTCAGGGACTAAAAAGTTGCTCCAATTAGCGTACGCATTTGCGTTGTTCCCAAAAGTCGTCACGCCCGTTTCAGAAGTAGGGAATACCCATCCTTCTGGCGATGCTTCCGGGTCACCAACGAAAGGTCTTAAGACTTGCTCCCCTCCGGCCGGGGCACCAGGATAATTTTCAAAAATAAGGCCCTGTGCTTCATTAACATCATCGACGAGTGAACGTTCATAAAGCCGTTCGCCTGTCACCCCATCGATGACGATCTCATGACCGACGTTCAGTTCTTCTATCAATAAAACACGGTAGGCTGGACGCACACTATCATGCGTTAAAAAGACGGCCTTTTTCACACGTTGCTCTGTCGGCAATACGTCACCACCAGCAAACTCTTCCCATCCATGCTGTGTGCCTAGATGTTCGGGTTCGTAATCTATGCCAGGCAGTTCCATATCAAGTACGCGTAAAAGGGCCTCCGATTCGGTCAATGAGAAATCGGCCTCTAACTTCCCTGAAGGCCTCGCATTGCTGGCGACGGATAAGATTTTACCGTCCTCATTCACAGCCACATTGATTCGCCCACCAAACACCGAGGCAATGCCATCAAATGTTTGTTGGAATGTAATCGGATTTAACCCTGTTCCAGGCATTTCATAGTTCCTTCGAACCTGTAACTGATTAATATCCGTTTCATTTAACCCAAAAAGCTGTGCGTGTTCTTTTAACCAGTTCCGTGCAATATCCTCAGGCTCTCCCTCAGCTGAGTCTGTTAGATAGCCTTTATCTTTGGTGATCATAGCAGGGGTCCCAAACGTATGATTCCAACTGATTTGCAAACCTGTTCCAACAGTGCTAGACAGCTGCTTCGCTGCCTCTAACTGTGATTCCATTGGTAGAACTTTAGGGTCATCGGTTCGTACGTCAAACCCTCCATGTTCATGATCATGCTCGTCCATCACATTTGCAACAACAAAGGAGTCGTTCTTGTTGGCTTGTGCCTCTGTCA
Source organism: Caldalkalibacillus salinus (assembly GCF_016745835.1). Lineage (NCBI taxonomy): Bacteria > Bacillati > Bacillota > Bacilli > Caryophanales > Bacillaceae > Caldalkalibacillus > Caldalkalibacillus salinus. The sequence continues at coordinate 200,267 of NZ_JAERVL010000006.1, forward strand.
TCTGTGGTGTGAATGCTTGTGTCACAATGAGACCTAAAGACAACGTAGTCAAACTGACTGTTTTAAATATTCCCACATTTTTGCCTCCTTTTGTTTTATTTAGAGTAGCTAAATAGACTCTATTATCATTTTAGTGCACATGACGAGAACATGGCTATTGTTCTAAAGTTGTAATCTTCTGAAAGTGAGTGCGACCCTTGACCCAAATTCACGACATGGCATTCATCGTTAGTGATTAAAATGAAAGCAAGTTAGCTGTTTATAAAGGATGTTAGGTTGTGGGGGTCTCATCTCATCTCACGGCCGCTCTTATGTAGATCAGCAAAAAAGAAGCCAGCCGTAATTGAAGCATCACGACTGACTTCTATTAAAGTGATTCTATATAAGGGCTATAGTGCACTATCTAGACTATTTAGCACGATGCTTCTATCTATGACGTTTATTGTTATGCTTCGGTTCCGATTGTTTTACGGAAACGGTCGTAGACCCAAGTACTAGGTCGCCATCGACGTACGCGCTAAATTCAACGTGTTTCTGCCCTTCATCTCCCCAATCCAAGTCTTCACGGTCAAACCTGAATATACCTTTCTGCGCTTGTCTCTCAGACCCTCTGCCATTATGAATCGCTTCAACGCCGTTTAAGGTCACGGTGTCTAAATCAACAAGCTCAATGTCAAACGGCTCTGGTAGCGTAACTTGGACTGTTATGATGCCGTCATTTGGTTTAACGACTTGCGGTCTTACTTCAATGTCTGCTGGAACATACACGACGATGTCTTTCTCAAGTGAGGTTGTCCAACCGGCTTCATCCGTCACGTCTAGTTGAAGTGTGTAGTTGCCAGGTTGGTCTAATGTGATGAAATCACCTTTATTCACTTGCTCCCCATTGATGGTAAAGACTTCTTCCGCCACACCTGACAGGTTGTCTGTTGCCTCATAAGCCACCTCTAGTTCCGTTCCCAGCTCATAGTATTCAACGTCATCCCATGTGACGACAGGGGCAGTGAGGTCGATCTTCACTTCTTCCACATGCTCTTCCTCTACGTTCCCAGCCACGTCTACACTGTAGTAACGGACTTCATGGACGCCTTCTTCTTCTATCGTGAAGTGCGTGCCCTCTGTAAACTCACCACCGTTGACTGCATAATAGGTGCTTTCGACACCACTTAAGTTGTCCTCGCCTGTGAGTTCTACTGTAAAGCTGGCGTTGTGCCACTCATCTGTGATGTTTGACGTGGTCGTTGGGGAGGTGAGGTCGATCTTTACCTCTTCTACCTGCTCTTCCTCTACGTTCCCAGCCACGTCTACACTGTAGTAACGGACTTCATGGATGCCTTCTTCTTCTAGCGTGAAGTGTGTCCCCTCTGTAAACTCACCACCGTTGACTGCATAATAGGTGCGTTCGACACCACTTAAGTTGGCCTCGCCTGTGAGTTCTACTGCAAAGCTGGCGTTGTGCCACTCATCTGTGATGTTAGACGTTGTCGTTGGGGAGGTGAGGTCGATCTTCACCTCTTCCACATGCTCTTCCTCTACGTTCCCAGCCACGTCTACACTGTAATAACGGACTTCATGGATGCCTTCTTCTTCTAGCGTGAAGTGTGTGCCCTCTGTAAACTCAGCACCGTTGACTGCATAGTAGGTGCTTTCGACACTACTCTTGTCATCCGTGGCTGTGAGTTCTACTGTAACGCTGTCGTTGGTCCACTCATCTGTGATCTTAGACGTGGTCGTTGGGGCGGTGAGGTCGATCTTCACTTCTTCCACCTGCTCTTCCTCTACGGTCCCAGCCACGTCTACACTGTAGTAACGGACTTCATGGAGGCCTTCTTCTTCTAGCGTGAAGTGAGTGCCCTCTGTAAACACAGCACAGTTGACTGCATATTAGGTGCTTTCGACACTACTCTTGTCATCCGTGGCTGTGAGTTCTACTGTAAAGCTGGCGTTGTGCCACTCATCTGTGATATTAGACGTTGTCGTTGGGGCGGTGAGGTCGATCTTCACCTCTTCTACATGCTCTTCCTCTACGTTCCCAGCCACGTCTACACTGTACTAACGGACTTCATGGACGCCTTCTTCTTCTATCGTGAAGTGAGTGCCCTCTGTAAACTCACCACCGTTGACTGCATTATAGGTGCTTTCAACACCACTCTTGTCATCCGTGGCTGTGAGTTCTACTGTAACGCTGTCGTTGGTCCACTCATCTGTGATCTTAGACGTGGTCGTTGGGGCGGTGAGGTCGATCTTCACCTCTTCTACATGCTCTTCCTCTACGTTCCCAGCCACGTCTACACTGTACTAACGGACTTCATGGACGCCTTCTTCTTCTATCGTGAAGTGAGTGCCCTCTGTAAACTCACCACCGTTGACTGCATAATAGGTGCTTTCAACACCACTTAAGTTGTCCTCGGATGTGAGTTCTACTGTAAAGCTGGCGTTGTGCCACTCATCTGAGATATTTGACGTTGTCGATGGGACAGTGAGGTCGATCTTTACCTCTTCTACATGCTCTTCCTCTACGTTCCCAGCCACGTCTACACTGTAGTAACGGACTTCATGGACGCCTTCTTCTTCTATCGTGAAGTGCGTGCCCTCTGTAAACTCAGCACCGTTGACTGCATAGTAGGTGCTTTCGACACCACTCTTGTCATCTGTAGCTGTGAGTTCTACTGTAAAGCTTGTATTTAACCACTCATCTGTGATATTTGACGTTGTCTCCGGTGGTGTGATATCACTGATGATCTCCACTTCAACAGCATTAGAGTAATCTGATTCGCCGAAACGCTTATGAACAGCTGTGACCACGTATTGATGGGTACCTTCCTCGATGTCTTCGACTTTATAGCCTGTCCGACTCGTCGTACCTATGTACTGTGGTTCATCATCCGTTAGTTGGTAAACGTTGTATGCTTCTATGTCGCTAATATAACGCCATGCTAAGCTTGCCCAATCATCTCCAACTGAAGACAAACGCAGTTGAGGTACTTCAACATCAGGATAAATAATCGTGGCTACAGTCTGTGCAGGTTGTGATTCGCCAAAACGGTCACTGTAAGCGACAAGCTCGTACTTATAAGACCCTTCTGGAAGATCTCTCACTGAGTAGTAGGTTCTTTCCGTTGACGTTAGAAACACGCTCTCGCCATCGACCACTTCGTATAACTGATATTCTGTAGCATGTTCTACTTCATCCCACCTTAGTAGAACTTCGTTGCCATTTCGGATCAGATTTTCAAAGCTATCAGGTCGATCCAGTTCAGGGAAAGAAATCTCGACCTGTATTCTAGCCGGTTGCGATTCACCAAAACGGTCACTATAGGATGTTAATTCAAACTCGTATGTGCCCTCTTCTAGATTTCTGACCCAAGTATTCAAACGATCCGTGGTTCCTAAGTCATTTCTTTCACCTGTGGTGACATCATACACACGGTACTCGGTTGCTAAATCCACTTCATCCCATCTCAGTATGACGTCATTGCCATTCCTAATCACATATTCAAAATTCGATGGGCTTTCCATCTCTACTTCTTGAAGTTCCACCGTATACGGCGTCCCTAGTGACTCCCCAAAGCGGTCACTATAGGATGTAATTTCGAAATGATAGGTTCCCGCCGGCATATCTCTCACCCAATGGTATTCTCTATCTGTACTGCCGATCAGTTCTCTTTCTTCCTCGTCGTTTATCATATAAACACGATACTCTGTCGATAAATCAACCTCATCCCAGTTGATATACAGATCATTTCCATTGCGAACTAAATGGTTGATGCCTGTTGGAGCTTCCATTTCTGGCTCTTCTAGTTTTACAGTGTATTTTGTCCCTTGTGATTCTCCAAAACGATCACTATACGATGTGATTTCAAAATTATGAGTCCCTGCCGGCATATTCCTCAACCACTGGTAATTACGATCCGTACTGTCTAGTAGATGTCTCTCATGATCAATCATGTGATAAATACGATATTCAGTGGCAAAATCAACCTCGCTCCAGCGAAAATATATGTCATTGCCGTTTCTGATTGAGTGAGTTAGATGTGTGGGGGCTTCCATCTCCACTTCTTCTAATTCTAGTGTATACTCTACCGTCGGGGACTCCCCAAAACGATCACTATATGACGTGATCTCAAACTTATGTGAACCCGCCGACATATCCCTTAGCCAAAAGTTTTCTCTATCATTGGATCCGAGTTCAAATTTTCCTTCCTCAGTCACTTGATAAACACGATACTCAGTGGCAAACTCTACCTCATCCCATCTTAAGAGAATGTCATTGCCGTTACGGATGTCATGGTTAACCCCTTCCGGGGCCTCCATCTCTGGGTGAATGAGGTCCACAGTGAGTTCTGATACTGCAGACGATACACCAAAACGGTCACTATAGGAGACGAGCTCTATTTGATAGGATTTCTCAGGCATATCTCGTAGAGTGAAGGTTGTCCGATCCGTTTCTCCTACGCTCACTCGTTCACCGTCTTCAATTTCATAGATCATGTACTCATTTGCGTATTCCGCTTCGGACCAACGTAACACGATATCATTGCCGTTACGCGTGAAATAAGTAAAATCTTCAGGCGGTTGCATGTCTGGGTGCACAAGTGGCACTTCAAGGGATGCTGGATCTGATTCTCCAATGGTACCGTGATATGTCGTCACTTCAATGTGATACTCTCCCTCTGGCATGTCCCTCAGCCAAGCATATGTCCGCTCAGTATTATCCACTGTTGTCCTATTACCATCTTCGACAAGATAGACATTGTACTGCTCGGCATAATCCGCTTCTTCCCATTGCAAGAGGATATCATTACCGTTACGAATAGAATACTCAGCATTAGAGGGGGCCTGAAGTTCTGGGTATATAATGTCAATCGAGGCGCTCTCAGATAACGAGGACTCCTGTTCATCCTTTACAGCGGTCACAGCGTAGGCATAACGCCCCTCATCTAAACCACGGATTATGGATCTATTATACCTCTCCTCATTAATAAGGACTGGGGTCTCCCCTGACACCTCATATACTCTGTAGTAATCTACTCCAATGATTTCCTCCCACGTGATCCTCACATTAGATGGGGAATATTCCTGTACATTTACATTTGTTGGTACTTGCACCTCTTCCTCTTCTGCCATCACACTTCCTAGTGGCAGAAAAGCTTGTAAGATTAAAGCCAGCATCAACAAGATTGCAATATGCTTCTTTCGTCTCATCTCGTCCTCCTTCTACAAGGAAAAAGGCACTAAAAAAGGACTATCCACCAACTGAATAGGCCCTGACGACTAGATGTAGTTCTTGCTGCGGTAACCGGCTACCTACCCCTTCCTATAAAGTGGCTAAGGTCCGTGGCTTTGCGTCTCATAATTTCCTATGATTTGCCCTTTTCACAATGCATTTATGGTATTATAGTCACAGTTTATGACGGATGCCCAAATGTGTCAATCGACTCATGATTAAATGGTGATAAAGGCCTATATAATTGGTATAAATAGTATAGAAAATACGTGTCATAATGACCATTAGTAGAAATCAGGTTCTACGTTGGATAGAAGACCTTCATAAAGGCGGTAGATCAACTCTCCGGCACAACCCACTATGTCGTGTGTCTGAGTTCATCTCGCTTTTATCATGGGTGGGGGTTGGCGCTTACCCCAACATAATATTGTAGAGCCAAAGATTAAATACAAATATCAATAAAAAAGGATGGCCACATCAAAGTAGCCACCCCTATCATGCATAGTCATTATCTTAGTAATTGTAAAACACCTTGTGGGGTTTGATTTGCTTGTGCTAGCATCGCTTGAGACGCTTGTGTTAAAATGTTGTTCTTCGTGAACTCCATCATTTCTGAAGCCATATCAACGTCTCTGATTCGGGATTCAGCCGCTTGAAGGTTTTCAGCTGTAGTCCCTAAATTATTGATCGTGTGCTCTAGGCGGTTTTGGTTCGCCCCCAGGTTAGCTCTTTCACTAGAAACGGATGTGATTGCAGTGTCAATTGCGGTTAGCTGTGCATCAAAATCACTCCCATCAGTGATAGTAACCGTGTCAACACCCAAGGTTGAGGCTTGCATATCCCCTAATGAAATATCAACCGATTGCAGTTCATTTGCTCCGATCTGTAAACTAAATGTACCAGTGCCGTCTCCGCCAGTGCCATCTAAGAGCTTGGAACCGTTAAATTCTGTTGTGTCGGCAATACGATCGATCTCTGCAACCAGTTCATCGACTTCAGCCTGAAGTGCCGCTCTATCCTCTGTGGTGTTCGTGTCATTGGCAGCTTGTACTGTCAGTTCACGCATACGCTGTAAGATAGAGTGTGTTTCGTTTAAAGCGCCTTCAGCCGTTTGAATTAAAGAAATGCCATCTTGGGCGTTACGAGACGCTTGATTTAAACCGCGAATTTGTCCGCGCATTTTTTCAGAAATGGCAAGTCCCGCTGCATCGTCTCCAGCACGGTTGATGCGCAGACCGGAAGATAGTTTCTCCAAAGAATTGGATACGTTCTGGTTGTTCATTGAAAGGGCACGATGTGTGTTTAAAGCACTGATATTATTATTAATTCTCATGTCAAAATTCCTCCTTGAATTTTAAGTGTTTTCCCACGTCCTTGTGGGAAGCATTCCCCTTACTGGCCAGTAGGTTGAATAGCTTTCTACTACTATTATCGGTTGATCAATGACAATGTTTAGTCTTTTTTCTATCATTTTTTAATATTTTTTTTCCTCTCCCCAACGTATTAGATCATTGTTCTTCTACCCGAACAGATGTGACATGACGCCTCTTTTGTGCCATAATGAAAGCGTTGAAAATTGCAACATAAAGGGTTGATGGACATGATCAAAGCACTTTTAATCGCACCGTACCAAGGCTTAGTTGAAACAGCAAAAAAAATAAAGATACCTGAAGAGATACAATTAGATATGCGGGCCGCTAATTTGAGCGAGGCTGTGGACATCGCTCATTCCGCGGAAAGACAGGGCTATGAATTAATCATTAGCCGCGGAGGGACAGCCACCTTAATCCAGGAAGAGGTTACCATCCCTGTCGTTCATATCGATATCACTGGATATGACATGCTGAGAGTATTTACACTGATTCGGGATATGCAAAAAGGGGTGGCCTTAGTCGGATTCCCGAATATTACTCGCGGAGCAGCCACATTATGCAGTATCCTCGAACAGGATGTACAGATCATTACGATCCACTCGTCAGATGAAGTACGGGGCCACTTAGAACAGCTTAGATTACAAGGTTACACCGTCGTGATTGGGGATGTGATCACGGTACAGGTTGCCGAACAAGTGGGGCTACGAGGCATCCTGATTACCTCGGGTAAAGAAGCGTTACTTGATGCCATAGAAGAGGGTAGAAGACTCTATACTTTGTTTCGTAAGGTCAAGCACCAGTCAGCTTACTTGAGAGATACGTTTCAGACCCTTCCGTCCGCTATGGTGCTCTTAGATGAGAGCGGGGCCATCATTGAGCATAATGACAAGTTCAATGCCTACGGATTAAGCCCTAACCGGACGGCCCCCGTTTTTCAGCAGCTTGTGAGGCGGGTGCTTGAAGGAGCAGGTGCTCAATGGGCCCAGTTAGACGACGAAGTTGGTACCTACGACTTACATGCCTTTCTCATAAACACAGCAGCCCCGCTAGTGGGGATTACGCTCGATCCTAGCCCCACACATCGTCAAAAGCAGGCTGTTAAAATCAATAACAGCCCGACTCATCTGCCTATTATTGGGGAAAGCGAGCATACGCGTCGGTTACGCGAGAGAATTCATCACTACTATGCTCATACCGATCGCCCCGTCTGCATCATCGGGGAGCCAGGGACGGGGAAAGACACGGTCGCTCGTGCGATTCATTTTGAAACGTTTGCCTATGAATCTCCTATGATTGAGGTGGACGGCAAACGGGTGACAGCAGCGGAAATCGATCGGCTCATGGTAGACCTGTTGAAGATACAAGAGGGTACAGTGCTGATCAAAACGCTCGAAGCCCTCAGCACAGAGACACAACAGGCCATACTCAGTCTGATTAACAGTAAACCGGAAAAAGTGAGGGTGATCGCCCTCACAAACGGAACGTTAGAGACACTGGTCCAGCATGGCACATTTGACTACGACCTGTATGAAATCGCCATGGCCTATCCCTTACACCTGCCGCCATTAAGGAAGAGAAAAGAGGACATTCCAGCGTTTGTCACTTATTTTCTAGCTGAGTTTCATACCGAAAACGGCAATGAAACACTGGGCATGAAACAGGATGCCATAGACTATCTCAAAGCGTACGACTGGTCTGGCAACCTGACACAGTTGAAGCAAACGATTAGAGAGTTAAGCACCATGACCACGCAACATTATATCGATCTGCAAGAAGTGACAACATTACTGAGTAAACAAGCGTCGGCTCATGGGGATGTGCCTCAGCAAAAAGAGCTTCTCCCTTCTATCCCACTGCAAGGGACGTTAAAAGAGATAGAGCAGCAAGTGATTGAAAAAGTTCTGGTGGAAGAAAACCATAACCAAACGAAAGCAGCAAAGAGGCTGGGTATTAACCGCTCGACATTATGGCGTAAATTAAACGGATAGGGGTATAAATATAGGAAAAGGCTGTCAGTCAACTATCATCCGACAGCCTTTTTATATTATAGTTGTTGCATTTTTAAACGATTAACTAACAACCGACCGCTTTTTATATCTATATTACTGAAGGCGCTTTAATTTTATGTTGCATTTTGAATCCATATGGTTTAATATTAAATTTGTAAACGCTTTTATACTTTCATTATTGTACGATTTTTAAACACCATATACAATGAAGGGGGACACCAAAATGAAAATCAAACAGACATTAGACAGAATCCCAGGCGGTATGATGGTGGTGCCATTGTTGCTTGCTGCAACGCTCAACACATTTGCGCCTGATCTGCTCCGTATCGGCAACTTTACACAAGCCTTATTCGTTGACGGGGCAGGCGTTTTAATTGCCCTATTTCTACTATGTACCGGAGCTCAAATTAACCTTAGAAATGTCGGCGTCAGTCTTGGAAAAGGGGCAACGTTACTTGGGACTAAGTGGCTCTTTGGTGCGACTGTCGGTTTAATCGCTTACATGTTTGCAGGTGATAACGGTTTATGGCTCGGGCTTGCTCCTATTGCCATTATTGCGGCCATGACGAATAGTAACGGTGGTCTATACGTTGCCCTTGTCGGTCAGTACGGGGACAAAACGGACCGCGCAGACTACTCATTACTCGCTTTAAATGACGGCCCTTTCTTCACCATGGTTGCGCTTTCGATCTTTGGCGCTATGGGGTTCGTTGACGGCATGTTCTCATTTGTATCCTTTATTTCAGTCTTACTCCCTATTATCGTAGGGATGGTGCTCGGTAACCTCGATGAAGAAATGAGAGATTTCTTAAATACTGGAAGCTCAATGTTAATTCCTTTCTTTGCTTTCGCGCTAGGAATGGGGATCGACTTTGCCAGCATTATTGAAGGTGGACTCGGTGGTATTATCCTCGGTCTGTTAACTGTTTTCGTCACAGGTACGGGTGGTTACTTCGTATTCAAGGCACTTAAATGGAACCCGATCGTGGGTGCTTCTGAAGGTTCAACAGCTGGTAATGCGGTTGCGACACCAGCCGCCATCGCTGCTGCTAGTGCAAGCTTTGCCCAAAACGTGGACATTGCAACGGTACAAGTGGCCGCTTCCACTGTGACAACGGCTATTCTATTACCTTTATATGTCGCGTTCTTAGTCAAGCATCTTGAGCGGAAAGGCGTCCGTTTGCCAGAGGACTTTTCTGTGGAGAGTCAAAGAGAGAGCGTCTCAAAATAGAACGTAAATGAGGGGATCAACATGACACAACTTATCGGTATGATAGCGGATGACTTAACAGGGGCTAACGATAGTGGCGTACAATTAGCAGAGAAAGGGATTCACACGTCGGTCCTTTTCGATATCCCAAACCGTCTTCAAAACCTAGATGCTGGGGTTGTGATTGACACCAATTCTAGAGCATTGTCTAGAGAGGCGGCGATGAGAGAAACAAAAAAAGCAGGCCTATTCTTAAAACAAGCAGGTTATAAGCATATCTATAAAAAAATGGATTCGACCCTGAGGGGACATATCGGCTCAGAATTACAAGCGTTAGCAGGTGTCTTTAATCCTGACTTTGTCTTTATCGCACCTGCCTTCCCCTCTATGGGCCGAACGACGACGAATGGGGTACACTATGTGCATGGGGTGCAAATCTCAAATACTGAAATCAGTCGAGACCCCAAGCATCCCGTAAAAGAATCATCCATTCCTAATATAATCGAACGTGAAACAGGACAACGCGTCGGTTTAATCACGACAACGGATCTAGAAAGTAGGCCACGATTAAATGAGAAGTTGGCTGACTTTGTCAAAAGTGGTGTCACGTATATTGTGTCGGATGCTGAAAGCCAAGCCCATTTGCAACTCGCGACCCGAGCCATACTCAACTTTTCTGAGCGTATCATTTGGGCTGGTTCAGCAGGGCTAGCTGAAGTGCTTCCTGAAGAACTGCAGCTAGAGACGACAGACACACCACGTGATTTTTCACAGTCAGGACAAGTGTTGACGGTATGTGGTAGTCTTTCAGAGGTGACACAAAGCCAGGTCGCCTTTGCCATGAAACAGGAAGGAATCACGAATGTTGAAATTGATACGGTACAGATATTTGGCCCTGATTGGCCACGCGTGCGTCATGATATTATTTCCTCCTGCCTGCAAGGTTTAGAGCAAGGAGACGATCTCGTGCTCTATGTGCCCTCGCATGATAAGGTCAGAGAAGAGGTCAAAAGCATCGGACAGCGTCTGGGTTTAAATGGATATGAGATTGGTGAGGGTATATCTAGCGCAATCGGGGAGGTCGTAGCCGAAGTGGTCAAAGCGCATGAAGCGTTGACTGCGCTTATTCTTACAGGCGGGGATACTGCAAAAGAATCTTCTCGTTTCCTTGGGGGGATTGGTTTTCGCTTAATCAAACAAATTGAAGCGGGTATCCCGCTTGGTACCCTTATCGGTACGCCGAGAGAGCTCACCATCGTCACAAAGGCGGGCGCTTTTGGAAAAGAAGATTCTATTTATAAGGCCATGCAAGAATTGAAGGGAGTGCGTGTGTGATGAAAAAACCAATTATCGGCATTACGATGGGAGACGCAGCTGGTGTCGGACCTGAAATTATCGTTAAAAGTCTACAAAGTCAAACCTTATATGAGCAAGCTCATCCGATCGTGATAGGTGATGCCAAAATGCTGAAGCGTGCGAGTGAGATCTTGAACATTGATATCACAATCAGAGAGATCGACTCTGACGATGATCTCAGTACTCGTTTTGGTGAAATTGCTTGTTATGACTTAAATCTATTACCACAAGATCTGCCTTTTGGACAGGTATCATCTGCATCAGGGCATGCTGCCTTTGAGTATTTACGAACGGCGATTGAATTAGCAAACGCAGGCAAAATCGATGCCATTTGTACAGCGCCACTAAATAAAGAAGCGCTTCATAAAGGCGGGCACATCTATCCAGGGCACACTGAAATCTTAGCTGACTTGACCGGAACGAAAGACTTTTCAATGATGCTTTCGTCCCCTAAGCTAAAGGTCATTCATGTGACAACACACGTCGGTTTGATCGATGCGATTAACATGATTAAACCGGAACGCGTCTACAATGTGATCCGTCTCGCTCATCAGACGCTGTCTCAATCCGGCATTGAGCAACCCAAAATTGGCGTGTGTGGGATCAATCCTCATGCGGGGGAGAACGGTTTGTTCGGCTATGGTGAAGAAGAGGAGAAGATTATCCCTGCCGTCGGACGAGCTCAGGAGGAAGGCATCCATGTGGAAGGACCTCTACCGGCCGATACCTTATTCTTCCGTGCGCAGCGAGGAGACTTTGATATTGTCGTTGCGATGTATCATGATCAGGGACATGGGCCGATCAAAGTACTCGGTCTAGAAGCCGGTGTCAACATCACCGTTGGCCTCCCTATCATTCGCACAAGCGTGGACCATGGTACTGCTTTTGATATTGCTGGTAAAGGCCTCGCCGATGAACGTAGTCTACTAGAAGCCTTACGCCAAGCGGTAGAGTTGGCACCTCAAAAAGGATCGTAGCCTCCAAGGCTCCAAGGCTCCAGGATTCATGAAACATGCATCACTCACTTGCCGCTCATGGGCCTCTCATGCCGCTCATAAAGCACTCGCAACAAACTGTCGTAAATCATAGCCAATCTTTAGCCGCTCATGAGCAGGGCTTCGGGCGAATAAGAATAACCCATGTGGTCTAGTTTGTAACCTAGGCCGCATGGGTTATTTCTTTTTAATTATGGTTATATTTGATTAAGTATATTTTGATTAGTCATCATCTGCAGCGTGGTGGGCATTCTTCTTCTCAGGTACCGTGTGGTTGTTGAGTTCTATGAGTTCACTTAACTCAATACTCGATTGGGAAGCTGCTGCTCTATTCTCCTCTTGTATAGAAAGATACACTTCCTTACGGTGGATTGAGATATGCTTCGGAGCCTCAACCCCTAGCTTGATCGTATCTCCTTCTACGGCTACGACCTTAATCTCAATCTCCTCGTCTATGATAATAGATTCTCCTTTTTTTCTGGACAGCACTAACATGACTTAACCCCCCGTCGTCGCATCTCTTGGGCTTGTCGTTTGGGTCGTTTGGCCTGGGCTTGATGTGCTAGCGTTTTGGAAAAGAGGTTGCTTAATGAGGTAATCTTCCTCTAACACGATCTGTTTACCCTGTCTGTTGTGGGTATGAATGATGACTGGGGCTTTCAGGTTTGTTGTGGCATGTTTCAAGCTGTCGGTGACCGTCACGAGTGTAAACACTTGGATGTCCTCAGGCTTTTGTATATTTAATTCCTTTAACACCTGGTCTTTTAACGTGAAGTCATAATCTTTGAAGAAGGTCAGTGTATCTAAAAGGATAAAAGATAAACTTTCTTCCTCTACAGATTGTAAATAGTAGAAGGACGTTTCACCTTCCTGGGCCGGTATGAGTACAAAACCGTGCTTGTCTTCAAAGCCAAGGAGACCTTTATTGAAGTGAAGGATACGGTCTTCTTCTATCTGTAGCTCTCCGAATCTCGTAGTCTGAAGTTGCATGAGCTCCCTCCGTTCATCTCCTTTGACACGTTAACGTTATTTTTATTCTGGCGGCTTATGGTATCAGATGCTATTCTTTATTCTTTCAGATGCTACTCTTCATTATTTTTGATCCCATTATCTTAAAAAGTCCATCAGCGTCGGACTAATGATCCTTGCTCCTGTGGCTAGACTAGCCTGATACACGTTTTCGGCTGTTCTCAAGTTCGTAATAACGGCGGCCATGTCCGCATCTTCTGTTTTAGACAGCAAGGTTTGCATGTTTGTGTCACTGTCTTTCAAACGATTATCAATCAGTTCTAAACGGTTGCTTCTGGCCCCTATATCAGACCAGCTTTCTAAAACCTGGTCTAAGCGACTGTCTAGATGCCCTAAGGCCTGGTCCACACCATCCTTGTCCCCGTCACGTAAAGCTGTAGATAGGGCGTTTAGTGTTGCAAAAGCATTATCCTCATCTTCCGCTTCTCCAAACACTTGACCCGCATGCACATTGACATTTAAGACTAACGAACGAGACACTTCAAAGTTAATTTTGCCATCATCGAAAGTGGTGTCCTGATACGCATCGTCAGTAGGATACGGTGGCTGATCCGTTTTTTGGCCATTAAAAACGTATTTTCCGTTAAATTGACTATTCGCAATGTCCATGAGTTGATCGAACAGCTCTTCAACCTCGGACGCTACAGCATTCTTGGCCTCTTGAGGGTTGGAATCATTGGCCCCCTGCACCGCTAGTTCCCGCGCTCGGTGAAGCACATCAACCGCTTGTCCTACCGTCGTGTCATTAAATTCAACCCAAGACTGAGCGTCATCCAAGTTGCGTTGATACTGTTCATTCGCCTCTAGCTCACTGCGATAGCGCATGGCAGAGCTAAGTCCTACAGGGTCATCGGAAGGCTTATTGATCTTCTTACCGGTCGTCATTTGACGCTGTAAGGTTTCCATTTTTCCTAAATTACGATTGAGACTGGTTAACATATTCTGATTCAACATGTTCTGTGTGACTCTCATCGTTTCCCCTACTTTCATTCTTCTATCATTTATCTATCATTTATCTTTCATCCATTTTTCGTTACATCGCCTATCGTTTACTTGTTCAGTGAGCCGTTCAGTAGGACGTACTGTGGGCGCCCACATTCAAAAGTGATGTCGTCGCCTATTCACAAACTATCGTCCGACAAGTCCCATTCTATTAACAACGGTGTCTAACAATTCGTCCGTTGCGGTGACCATACGAGCTGCCGCGTTGTATGCATGCTGGAATTTAATCATATTGGACATTTCCTCATCCAAAGATACACCACTCACAGATTGACGACGGTTATCTGCCGCGTTGAGCAGCATCTCCTGATTATCCGTTTGCCTGGTGGCTTCCTGTGTCTTGACACCGAGTCCACCAATCACTGAGCGGAAGTACTCATCAAAGGTTCCTTCTCCTGCGGCGCCTTCTTCAGGTTGAAACTGAAATACCCCATCCCTCAGCTGACCCATAGCGAGGGCTAGATCTCCGTTCCCTCTGATGACTTTATTCATCCCGTCTTCCTCTTCTACACGGAGCGAAGCCGCAATCAATCCAACGTCTTTGGCAATATACGGGTTTAATTCGACATCTTGAATATTAAAATCCTCTTCATCAGCAGGTAAAAAGAAGGCCTCTCCCGGTATGGCATTTCCATCATCATCTTCCCGTAAAGTCCACCCTAATTGATGTAAGCCGTTAATCCCTTCAACGGTGGTATCCATACCGCCTTCAGGTATCGGTTCCCCTGCCGGCCATGTTTGTCTATTATCTTCGGGACCATACTCTATATCTTGAGCCAATACACTCCCTTCAGGAATGTGGACCTCCACTTCTCCGTACAGAAGCCCTTGAAACATTGTATTAAGATGTGTCTGATATTCGTTCACTAGTTCATCCCGAGAGACGACAATGCCGTAAATTTCTCCACCGGTGATTTGGTCAACACTTATGCCATCGCCAATATGTTGCCCCTCCATGCCGTTGACGACATCCGTTCCATCGGGCAATGTGATACTGTACATCCCGCTTTGCTCTTCTTGTACGTTGATCTGCACTAGTTCAGAGAGTTTGTCCACAGCAAGGTCACGTTGGTCCCGGAGGTCATTGGCGTTATGACCGAGCCCTTCAACCCGTCGTATTTCTTGGTTCAAGTGAGCGACTTGATCAATGTATGTATTCGCTTCTTGTGTTTTCACATCTAAGGAATGGTCTAGGTCATCTCTTAAGTCTTGTAACTTCGAGTCGGTATGTTTAAAAGCGTCGGTCATGGCCAAGGCGCGTTCCTTTACAACCGAGCGTGCTGTGAGGTTATCCGCTTCACGGCTCAGCTCCTGCCATCCATTCCAGAACTCATCGATGACACTACGTAGGCCTTCTTCACTAGGTTCATTGTAGATGCCCTCGATCTTCTCTAGGGTATCCTTCTGTACTTGCCATGTTCCATGCGCTTGGGACTCATTACGATACTGAACATCTAAAAATGCTTCTCTTATTCTTGTAATCGATTGAAAATCAACACCCGTCCCTAATTGACCCGGTGCCGTAGATCGGGTCATGCTCGGGGTTTCAATAGGTGTGGCAGCCTTAAAATTAACGCGCTGCCTAGAGTACCCTTCTGTATTGGCATTGGAGATATTGTGCCCTGTGGTGGACATGGCTGTTTGCTGAGCGTATAGCCCTCTTTTGGCCACCTCTAGGTTATGAAATGTTGACCTCACGCTTCTCACTCCTTTTATTCATTACGCCTTCGTATCAAAGAAACTCTGTGTCGGGGAGGAAGCCACCTGCACTTGACTTCCACTCTGATTCGACGTCGGCTTATGATAAGTGGGGGACTGTGGTTCTGTCATATAATCCAATGTTGTTTGAGCATACGATAGCGCATCCTCGATCAGTTGTTGGTTCAAGGCATTCACGCTTTGAACCTCTTGTATCACCCGTTGTAACTGATCACCCACAGAGAAAAGCGCCTCGCTTCCTTCAATGCTCCGCCTGCTTTTTGCACATGATAACAGTTCTACGAGCATAGTCAACGTGGTCTCTTCTGCGCGTCGGCTGATACCGTTAGTCCGTAGCAACTGATCCACTGCCTGTACCCGTTGCGCTTCTATGGCACTGATCCGTTTGATCACATCCGACTCCTCTTTTTGGATATGTTGGAGCTGCTCTACATCTGCTTCGACCAGCTTTAACCGCTTTTGATTCGCCAGTTTTAATAAATCTTGATGGGCCTCTAGTAGTTGTTGTAGGACTTGTTGCACATGATGTAGCACGGTCTATCTCCCCCTATTACTGATCATTTTCAACCCATCACGATTCGTTTCCATACCAAAAGTCATAGAGTTTGTCTGCAACCTTACGGCTATTGACTTCATATTCGCCCATCTTGATTTGCGCTTTGAGCTGATCAATTTTCTCTTGTCTGGTGCCGTCCGTCTGTTGCTTCTCCTCAAGCATTGCTTTCGCTTGGTCTGAAATTCGAACCTCGTCCTGCCGCTGGTGCCCTTCTTTTTTCTGGGTGAGCTGTTGGTTTTGCTTGTAGACATTCATCACTGTCGGTATAGCTTTATTGATTTTCATAGCCTACACCTCGCTTCCTTTGACTCTTCTATATCCTGTTTGTTTAATATCTGTTCGTGACGTATCACTTTGTTTGTGTTCTGTGCGATTTATTTTTTCAATGTCCTGATTTAACTGTTGATGACAATTTTGGCATAACGTACCCGCTCTCGTTAACGCTCCACAAGACTCACAGGGATAACCCATATTGGGGAGATTCTCGAGTGTAATCCTCTTTTGGCGTATAAATTTAGAGATTTTGTTAATGGTCACGCCTGTATCTTCACTGCATTCATATATGGTTGCTTTACGGTTTTTACGACTTCTTAAATATTCAGCTACAAGACGATACTCTTGATCTTCTATTTTTATGCAATTTCGACATAAATCCTGTACCCCTTTAACGAAAAGCTTATTACATTGGGGACAGTTGGCTAGTTCATTGACTCCCATAGCAATCTCCTCCGAAAGTGGGGTGATAAGTTTTTTTTATTCCATTAGCGTGCCATCGTCAGGCTGATGACGCTTTTGGCACCTGCACTTCTGAGTGCATAGGCTGCGGCGTATATCGTTGCACCTGTTGTGTATATATCATCAATCAGGCATACCCGCTTATTATGTATATCGGCATTCCGCACCGGATTGTTAATAAATTTATCCCATAATTCTTTTAATCGTGCTTGTCTATCCTTTTGACTCTGCTTGTCTAAATCCCCCTGCCTGATTAAGGCGTCCGGTACAAAGGGAAGGTGACTTCGTGCGGCGAATAGCTCCCCTATCTGTTCTGCTTGGTTATAGCCTCGCTCAATAAGGCGATCAGGCGCCAGTGGGATGCATGTCACAAGATCCGTTTCCTGGCTCAGTCTCTGTATGCTGGGGTCAGTAGATTCGATGAGGTTACGCCATTGTTCCCACAGCAGCGAAGCGAAAAAGTACTTTAGGCTTTGATTCCCTTTGAATTTGTATTGGGCGATCAAGTCTTGTACCACCTCGTTATATTGCCAGACACTCCTGTTCCACATGAGAATCCTGCCTGCTTCTTCCCCACTATCCTCCGTTACAGGATTAAGACATAAGTCAGGTTCTTGCCTCAGTTGTTCCTCCGAAGCCAGCCAACGCTCACAATCATAACATATCTGCCAGTCCTGATGAGCATAGGTAAAAGAGGAAGAGAGTCCCGCTAGTGATCGGTCGCAACGATCACATTGGAGGTTGTCCTCTAACCAAGGTAAGTCTTTGAGACAGGTAGCACAGAGCCAGTCCTCTTTATCTAATAAAGGCTGAGGCTGAAAAATTTTAAACGTGACAAGGTGTTGCCAGGAAAAGGGAATGGTTCGGGTTTCCTGACACGTGATGCATGTGGTTTGCATGGGTACCTCCAGAGTATGCTTTTATGTTTTATTCCATCCTTTGATCCTGTTGATAGCAGACACTTGGTCCTGCGTGCGAACTTCAGGGAAAAACCACACGTTGCCGATCGGGTCGTCTGGTTTTCTCCCTGCTCGCCCGGCCATTTGGATCAGCGCAGCCTCGTTAAAGACGGGGTCATCACTTCCGAGGACGGCCACATCACAGTAAGGGATGGTGACCCCTCTCTCTAAAATGGTCGTGGTGATTAACAGTCGGATATCATGACGCCGAAAGCGTTGGACGACCTCCGTGCGACGCTCATCTTCTGAGTGTACCGTATCCATTGCAAATCCATGGCCGAGGGGTGGCCCCTGTCTGGTGATATAGGGAAGGATCATGTCTTCTATATAAGACATGACAGGCTGTAAATCATCCACCCTGGGTACAAACAAGTAACCGTAACGTTCCTCTTGAATAAGATGCTGAACGTACGCGAGTAACTCTGTGAGGATGACAGTAGAGCTGATCGTTTTTCGCCATGACCCTACAGGTTTGAGTTGAGGCACTGCTAAGGGATGTCCGTGAAAACGTCTGGTGATGGTGACATAGGGTAGCTCCTGACGTCGCACACGTTTTTGCATGTGTCTATTGGGTGTGGCCGTCAGATAGACCATCACACCACTAGGCCTCAAGGCACGCTGTACAGCATACTGAAGCATATTATCAAAATGATAGGGAAAAGCGTCCTCCTCATCAATGACGATCAGATCGAAATAGCCATGGAAACGTAAGGTCTGATGGGTGGTGGCCAGAAACAAGTCACCCGCTTCATACTTCTCTTCACTTTCTCCGTGTAGTACTCTCACCGTTTGTCGGGGAAAAGCGTCTTTTAACCTCGGGGCTAGCTCCGTGACCACATCCCGTCGTGGAGACGTAATTAGTACCTTTTTGCCACACTTTAAGACATCATCTAAGCTGTGGAAAAGGATCTCTGTTTTTCCGGCGCCGCAAATGGCCCAGATCAGGAACTCGTGAGGACCACTGTGACGGGCTGGCATATTGGGCACCTCTTGACATGTGTGAGGGCCATCTTCTTCGTAGGTTTGAACCTGGTCTAGATCATGTGCATTGGCATGAAATTGGGCTTTGGTTTGGGTTTGCACACCCTGTTCTTGATACACCTGAGCCTTATGGAGTCGGAGCCCAAACTTCTGTTGCACAAACGATTGCAACTGATCTGAGGCTTGCTGTTGTGCAGCGCTTAGTTGCCCTTCCCACTGTAAAACGGAAGGCATGTTCGTCACATCATGCGATGACGTGTACGCATTCGTTCCGGTTCTTAGAGACATTGGTTGCTGTTGAAGAGGCTCGTGATGAGTAGAGGCTTCTTGTGTCAGGTTCCAACCATACCAATGCAAATAAGGCTGGCACGATTTGGCTAATCCCAACTTAGCGCATCGAGGACAGTACCGACAATCTCCCTGTCCACAAGAAGCACAGGGCATCTGGACGACCTGCTCTTCCTTTCCACGCAGAACGTCGATCACTTTAAACACCTTCGACCGATGCTCTCGTCCCTGTGCATAACCACACCGCTTACACGCATGGATGCCAATGGGACTTAACCAATCAAAAAGGCCACATAGGTATAGTGCCTGCAAAACAGCAGACATCCTTTCAGGCAGTGGATACTGAGGACATAATTGACGATAGGCTGCCACAACTTCTGTTAATAATAGACGACGGCCTTGTAGCGTATCAGCCCACCGAAACCACGCCTCCGGTGTAGGGCTCCTGTGCTCCTGCGCAAGGATGTGACGTACACTTGTCATGCCTATATCACGATGCAATGCTTGTCTCACTTCCGCTGGACACTGTGTGTGTCGGGACATACAAGCCGTGATATGAGGCCATTCTTCAATCTCGCAAAGCTCAATATCCTGTGCTAAATGATCAGATATCGTGTGCCAAAAAGGAACGTCGACCCTCTCAAACACTTCAGCGGGGCTAAAGAACGTCCATTCATGCACCCGATAGGAGATAAAAGCCGGTTTCCATATCATTGTTGCTCCCATCCTTCTCCTCCACGCCATTGTTCTTTCGCTTTCGCTTTGTTCCGTTGGTAGACAATATAGTAAAGCTGTGGAAGCATAATCATGACTGCGACCGTCACGACCGCTCTCATCACCACATCACCGACATCTCTATGTAACAGTAAGAGCAGAACGGTCACTGTACTGATCATCACAACACCGTAACTGATACGACGCCCTACGTGTATGGTGATATAGATGACAGGTAAGACGAAGGCTTCCGGGAACAGTGGACTTGTAGCCTGACCCGAGATCATGACCAAGATGATGACCGGAAAGTAGAAGGCTAAATACGCGACGGGGTGATCGATCAAAACATGTTGTTCTCCAACTTGATGTAAAAAGTAAGTCAGTAATCCGAGTAAAACAACCACGAGCAATAAAGCGTATAAGAGCATATGTCTAGGAACTAACATCAAGGCGATAAACGAGAAAATGACCAGTACCGCTAACATGACCTGATTGACACGATCACGGTAAGCTGCGTCAATCTTCATGGACGTGATAATGACGAGTAGGAGGGTCAGCATACATAGTTGAACGATCCATTCTGTCTGTAAATTCGTCACACTCATGCGCTTGTTCCTCCCTCATTCTGTTCATATACAGCCACACGGTTACGTCCCCTTTGTTTGGCTCCTACGTACATCGCCCGATCAGCGTGTCTTACTAGACTGAGGGCATCATCCGCATGAAGTGGATAGACGGCCACTCCGATACTTACCGTATTACGAATCAGAACTTCCTTACCTGAATGCAAATCATCTGTCACACTCACCGGTGCAGATTGGATGGCCACCCGTAGACGATCAGCTATACCATACGCTGTGTCTTGTGAGGTATGAGGTAAGAGTATCGTAAATTCCTCTCCTCCGTAGCGCGCCACCACGTCTTCCTCCTGACGCACGTGTGATTGTATAAGAGTGGCTATATGCGTAATGACTTTATTTCCAGTCAAGTGTCCGAATTGATCGTTCACCTCTTTAAAATAATCGATGTCTAGAATAAGCAATGCAAGTGGATATTCAAACTGTTGAGCGTGTTCAATCGCCTTTTCCAGCCTCTGCTCGAAGCCTCTATAGTTAAATAGTCCTGTTAGTTCGTCCTTCAGGGCTCGGCGTTCAGTCTGTTGATAAATATAAGCATTATGAATTGATGTCGCAGCGTGATGCGCCATAATTTCCAGTAGCGTGACATCCTTTTTGGAGAACCCGTTTTCCTTTAACTTGGCGAGAAAGATGACTCCGACAACCTCTTCCTTCGTCTTCAAAGGCACGGCCATTAAACTTTTAATAGGTACGTTTATGTTCGGCCTGCCCTTAGCCAAATACAGTTCTGTTTCTCGATTAATGATTATCGGTTTAGTTTTCTGTATGACTTGAGAGGCGATCCCTGCATCGGAGGACAGTGTCTCAGACGTGGCATATCGTCGATGAAAAGTATCACGTACATCGATACGAATAGGGTCTAACTGTTGGCGTTTTTCATTTAAACGGTATATGTAACACATATCGTAGGTTTGAATGTCTTGGATGGCTTGTACTAGTGCATCTAAATTTTTTTCTAGGTTTAATTCAGAGGTGAAGGAGGAGGTCAGTTCGTGGATCGTCTTAAGCTGTTGATTGGCTTCTTCGACATCATTAACGAGCTTAAAAATGTAAGCAATGATCAAAATCGGGATGGTGATGACTAATGCCCCAAACAATCCAAATCCGTATTCGTAAACGACGATTAATAACGCACTGATAGGAATAGCAAGGCAATGGGTCACCACGTTCCAGCGCAATTCCTCCCAAGTGAAAGTTGAAAGAGGCAACCGCCGTATCCACAACGTCCAATTCAGTATGACGTGATTTGTGAAAAAGCTAGTGGCAATATAGGCCACAATGGGAATAAGAGGAATATCCCCTATCAATGTGTAGGGAAACATGGCCTCAACGACATAATAAGAAAGCGCACTCATGAGTGACATCCAAAAAATTAAACAATGGAAAAAGAAATGTTTGATTTTCCATTGGTACTGAGAAAAGAGAATAAACAAAAATAAACTAATTTGAGACACCATGAGTTCAATGAGAAAACCGTATTGGAGGAATATAAACAAATGGACTAGAGGGACTAAAGACACATAGGTCTCTTTCAAGCGAATGGGGTAGGCGTTAAGTAAAACACTCACGATAAAAAACAACAGCAAGGCTATGCTATCGATCGGGGTATTCATATACGGAAATGGAAAAAACAACGCTGTGAAAATGATGGTTAACATCGTTAACCCTAAAAACGGATATAGCCTCATAGGGGAAACAATCATCATTACAGCTCCTACCCTCTCTCTTCATCCAAGTTCGAGTCCATGACTAGTACAAAACGCCTATGCTTTATCTTCTTATTATATGTTAGTCGAGTGTGAATTTCACGCGTTTTTGGAGGGTTTTAAAGCAAAAAAAGATAGAGCGACAACCATCGACACAGGCTTACATAAAAATACAAAAAATAGCAAGCCGCCTTTGACATGAGACGCTTGCTATGTATATAAGTTCACCATCATCCCTTTGATATCTTCGATGAGAGATAAGATGTTGATTTGATTTTGCTCTTGCTCCAAGACTTCGTTTGTGAGTGACACTAGAGCCTTGTCAATTTCTTTGACCGTCTTGAACTGTTTGGACCTCCCCTTAGGAGAAAGGTTTTGTTTTTCGTGGAGCTCTAGGCCGTGCTGCACTGTTTCTTGAATAAGTTCCTTGACGAGTTTTTTATACTCTTTTAAATGCCCCACTGTCATATGCTGCCCCAATTGACGGCCTTTTACATCTATTTGGGAAAGCAGCGTTCGTATGGATTGCTCATGTAACGTTTGCGTTGTCTGAGCTATCGTGGTTGAAAAAGAGGTTTTGTGCCCTCCTTTGGGGTTTCCCTTCTGTGTTGTCTCTATTTTAGGGCTTACATGGTTCTCAATCCGCAAGTAAAGGCCCCCTCCCTTAAGTCAATCACACTCTGGAGTCGCTGTGGTTGATAATGTATTTCTTTCGGCATTTGAGAGAGATACTCAATCCGAAGCCCTTCATTTGTGAGTCGTTCGATAATCTTTAATGTATCATCTTGTGAACCTGTATCTATGAGGTAAATTGTCATATCTTGCCCTTCTATTTTTGCCCATTCGCTTATAGAACGAATGACCCATTCTACTTTACTTTGTGAATAATGCGTACAGATATAGAATGTCTTTGACGCGGGGTCAATCTGGACTTGCCATAATTTTTTACACTGTACCCACACGCAGGCTAATCCGTACATTGCTAATATCCAAAGGATTAAGGATGCCATACCCATACCTCCTTTATGTCAAGGTATGCGTACGCACCCACTTTAGTGACATAGGTAAGTAAGGGTGTTCGTAACCGACCTGCTCTATCTCAGAGTATATATATAACAAGATAAGTACATTTAAGCTGAAATAGATCAGGTCCCGGTGAGTGTCGTTCTTATCTCGCCTCTCTATGCCAACATGATTACAACCGTACCCAGTTGTTCTTTATTGCTTCTACTACGGCTTGTGTACGGTCATTGACTTTCATTTTTTGCAGGATGTTGCTCACATGGTTTTTGACTGT
This sequence comes from Caldalkalibacillus salinus, assembly GCF_016745835.1. Lineage (NCBI taxonomy): Bacteria > Bacillati > Bacillota > Bacilli > Caryophanales > Bacillaceae > Caldalkalibacillus > Caldalkalibacillus salinus. The sequence continues at coordinate 224,061 of NZ_JAERVL010000006.1, forward strand.
TTTTTCACTGATATATAATAGGTCTCCAATTTTCTTGTTCTATCTTCATGCGTCGGAATTCATCAATGAGTTTCCCCGTTACCTTGGGATGGATGTACGCCCCTCCAGAAGATACGACCTTAATCGCTTCAACTAATGAGTCGACGTCCATCTCCTTTAATAGATACCCACTTGCACCTGTTTGCAGTGTTTTGTACACATAAGCTTCTTCGTCATGTATAGATAAAATAATAATCTTCGACTCAGGTGAGAAGCTCAGGATTTCTTCTGTTGCTTCAACGCCGTTCATGTTCGGCATATTAATATCTAGGAGTATGACGTCGGGCTTGTATTGTTGAACGAGTAGTAACGCTTCTGTTCCGTCTGATCCCTCTCCAACAACACTAAAGTTATCTTCCATTTCAATGATGCGTTTCACACCTTCTCGAAAGATCTTGTGATCATCAATGAGCAGTATATTGACTTGTTTGGTTTGATTCACCATCGTTGACTCCCTCCTCATTTTGGTCTTCATCGGCCGGTAGCATGATGATAACCTTGGTGCCTTTACTCGGCTCGGAATACACTTGAAAGTCTCCTTCAAGCAGTTTTACCCTTTCTTTCATACCCATAAGTCCAAAACCCTCGCTCTCAGATTGAGATTGATTGTCTTGGTCAAAACCCACTCCATTGTCTTCTATCACAACCTGAACATGATCGCTAGAGAAAGAGAGATTCACTGTCGCTTTTGTCGCTTGTGCATGCTTGATAATATTATTAAGCGACTCCTGAATTAAACGGAAGACGGCAACGTCCAATGATGAGGATGAATGAATCTCCTTCCCTTTCGTCTTAAATTTGATTTTCACGTCTACTTTTTGTTGTATTCTCTCTATGTATTTCTTCAGTGTAGGAACTAGACCCAAATCATCCAGTGCCATTGGCCTCAAGTCAAATATGATACGCCTAACATCCGCTAAGCTTTCTCTAGCTGACTGCTTGAGACTTTGTAATTCTTCTTTCGCCCTTAACTCATCCCCAGTTGAAAGGACCTTGTCCACTAAGTCCATTCGTAGGACGAGGTGCGCCATTGATTGCGCTGGACCATCGTGTATCTCTCTCGCTAAACGCTTCCGTTCCTCTTCCTGTGCTTGAATGACTTTAAATCCTAATTGTTGGTTCTGGTGTGCATCCTCGATCATTTGTTTCATTTCTGCCATGTTACCCGACAGATATTCGACAACGACACCAAACTGTGTTAAGACCCCTTCTGCCCTTTCAACCGTTTGTTCAATGTTGCGCAAGCGCAACTGAAGATCATCCCTTTTCTCTCTCAGTTGCTTTTCTTTTTCCTGTAACAAGATCCGCTCAACCTGTATGGTATTTGCCCTCTCGTACGCTTGGCGTATATCTTCTTCTGTGTACACCGTAAAATTACGACTCACTTGTGAAAGTTTTTTGCGTGCGCTCAGGAACTGCGCTTCTAAAACATCGTTTTTTTCGATTACGTCTTCGACTTCGCCCTTGACCTTTTTGATTTCGCGCTCTAAGTTGATCATTTCTTGTCTGGCTTGTTCTGCGATATCAAATACTTGATACTTGGTTTCTTCCATTGTGTTGAGGGCTCGTTCAATCACGCCGTCTAACGACGCTACTTCAATTGCCATCATCTCACATCCCTGTTCCCCATAGTTTTGATTAAGTCTCTGATTAGGCGGGACAGCATCTTGAAATCGCAGTTACCTGACTCAATTTTTAGTTATTAAGTCCTTCATACCTATATCTATCTCTCTACTTCTATTGTAGCGGATAAAAGGCTTGGCAACATTGGGAAATTTTCTAGGGTACTTTTTTACTAGTTTAAGATAAAATTTGCCATTTGCACAATAATAAAAAAACCTCAAAAGCTTTGAATGTGAGCTTTTGAGGTCGTTTAATGGCGATTTATTGCATTTTTTGACCAATTTTCATTCGGACATCGCCTGCCCTTAAACAGATATCATGGTCGATACTTTTTAAGGATCTCCGCTCTATCTGTTCTTTCCCAAGGTAAATCGACGTCGTGACGCCCGAAATGACCGTAAGCAGCTGTCTGGCGATACATCGGACGGCGTAGGTCTAATTCTTTAATTATCCCTGCCGGGCGTAGGTCAAAATGCTCGCGTACGATTTCAGCTAACTTTTCCTCATCTAGGACACCTGTCCCAAACGTGTCGATCGCGACTGAAACGGGTTGAGCCACACCAATGGCATATGCGAGCTGGACTTCAACCTTATCTGCGAGGTCAGCTGCTACGATATTTTTGGCCACATATCTTGCAGCGTAGGCTGCTGAACGGTCGACTTTAGTGGGATCCTTACCAGAAAAAGCACCCCCGCCATGTCTGGCATACCCTCCGTACGTATCAACGATAATTTTACGGCCGGTTAGACCTGCATCACCCTGAGGCCCCCCAATTACAAAACGGCCTGTCGGGTTAATGAAGATTTTCGTCTCTTCATCCACCCAATCACTCGGGACATTAGGCGTGATCACTTTTTGGATAAGGTCTTTCCTAATTTGCTCTTGATCCACTTCAGGATGATGTTGTGTTGAAATCACGATTGTATCAATTCGAACGGGTTCATTATTTTCATCATATTCAATCGTGACTTGTGTTTTGGCGTCAGGACGAAGATAATCTATCGTTTCTTTTTTTCTAGCTTCGCTCATTTTTCTAGCCAATTTATGTGCTAATGAAATCGGTAGAGGCATAAACTCAGGTGTTTCTTTACACGCAAAGCCAAACATTAGCCCTTGGTCTCCTGCACCTATGGCTTCAATCTCTTGATCAGTCATTTGTCCTTCACGGGACTCCAAAGCTTGGTTGACACCTTGGGCAATATCAGGGGACTGTTCATTAATGGCCGTTAATACTGAGCAGGTTTCGTAGTCAAATCCGTATTTGGCCCGTGTATAGCCAATATCTTTGACCGTATCGCGAACAATCTTGGGAATATCGACATAACACTCTGTGGTAATTTCTCCGGCTACTAATACCAGGCCCGTGCTGACGGAGACTTCACAAGCCACCCGGGCATTGGGGTCCTTTTCCAAGATGGCGTCTAAGATGGCATCTGAAATTTGATCACAAATTTTATCTGGGTGACCTTCTGTTACGGACTCAGATGTAAATAAGCGATGTCCCTTTTTTAAGGCCATTCTCGTTCCTCCCTTTCATTATTACGTTATAGTATGTGCATGAATTGATACGGTACTCATTCCCTTTGATATGCCATGATAAAAAGTGCTCTATACAAATAAAAACGCCTAGAGAAAAAGGCGTTTACAGTAAAGCATGACCTCTTCTCTTATCTTCCAAGAACGTCGTCGTTCTTGCAGGTTAGCACCTGTTCCTCTTTTATACTAAAAAAAGAGGGAGGTTGCCGAGCGTCATTGGGCCTGTCCCTCACACTCCTCAGGATAAGAGTATCCGTTTCAGGCATATCCTACCCTATTTGTCCACCTCTGTCAACGAATATAGTCAATTAGTCTCAATTTATAAAATGAAGGAATTTTTATCCTCTACTAGCAGGAAGATGTCACAACATGTCGAATAGTCATAATAAAGAAGTTTTATGCGATTTTTTGGCGCATTTTGTTATCTTCAGGCGGCACCTTATCTGGTTTTATAACCAGACAAACAGACGTCAGACTACAAGAGAGAATAGGAGGAAAAACGTATGAACTTAAACCTAAGGGGTATTCAAGGGAAACTCATACTGGTGTTAGCAATTACACTGATTGTCCCAACGTCCATACTCGGGTTTCTGAGTTACAAACAGACGGAGGTTATCAATCATACCGCTGTGATTGGCTCCAAAGAAGAACTAGAGGACATGTCATCATCCTTTAAAAAGTTATTCGAAGAGACAGAGGAACTTCTTGATGACTTAAGTCAAAGACCAGAGCTTAACGTTGCTCGTAATAACTTTCAAGACGCTACGACGGACTTAAACCATTTACCGTCCGTTAATGATGGCAGTAAAACGGAGTACTACTATGAGTATTTCAAAAAAATCACAGATGAATCTGAATACATCATGAACGCGTATGTCGGGTCTCAAGAAGGAGAATTCTATCTCTACCCTGTACCACCTTCTAGTGTGGACTTGACAGAATTCGACCCTCGTGTACGTGATTGGTACCAACAAGCTGTGGACAATCCAGGACAGATCATCTATACAGAGCCCTATATTGATACGGGTTCGGGAGACACCACGCTCACATTGGCCAAAACCGTACATGCAAATGACGGCAGTGTCGTAGGGGTCGTTGGGCTGGATTTTGAAATGAACAAGCTAGCAATTATGAGCCGTGAAACGATCAAAACGAACACGTTCTTAATTATTATCTTATCTTCTCTTATTGGTTTGGTGGGTCTATACTTCTTCATTCGCTCCTTTACGAGTCGGATCTATGCTCTGAAGGATACCATTGCGGCTTTAGAAAGAGGAGACTACACACAGCGTGTTAACATCAGTGGAAATGATGAGATCAGCGAATTAAGTCAATCCTTGAACCGTATGGCCGATACGAACCAAACATTATTAAGAACTGTCCTGGACTCTACAAGTAATGTGACACACTCGGCGCACGATATGCTGTCTCAAACCCAAACGTACAATGCGCAAACGGATGATATCGCACGTGCCATCGAAGAAATTGCTAGTGGGGCAACAGACCAAGCCAACTCTGCTGAGGAAAACTCACGCATGATTAGTGAATTGGCTGATATGGTCATCGAGCTAAAAGAGGATTCTCAAGAGGCTGCCACATTAGCGAACCAAACAGAACAAGTGAGTACCCAAGGGGTTAACACACTCACTTCACTCACGAAGCTATCTAGTGACGTGGCGAGTAAAAATACACAGACAGTGGACACGATCCAACAGCTCGGAGCCAAATCGAAGCAGGTTGGAGAGATTTCACAAATTATCACCAATATTGCTGATCAAACGAACCTACTAGCCTTAAACGCAGCGATTGAGGCAGCACGTGCTGGAGAACACGGTAAAGGGTTCGCCGTTGTTGCTGACGAAGTCCGTAAGCTTGCTGAGGAATCCGGTAATTCGGCGTCTAACATCGAAGATATCGTGAAGGATATCCAGAACGAGATTAAGAAGAGTATCTCCTCTATGGATTCGATGAAAGACATCGTAGATGAACAGAACAACGCCGTCGATCATACAAAAGAATCCTTTGAAGAGGTCCTCAAGGCTATCGAGGAGACGACAAGCCGCATTCAAAGAATCACGACCTTCATTGAGCAGATCGACAAGAAGAAGGATGGCATGTTAACAGCCATTGAAGATATGTCTGCGATCAGTGAAGAAACAGCAGCAAGCTCAGAAGAAGTTTCTGCTACAACGGAAGAGCAGCGTAAACTGATCGGTAACCTCCTTGAAGTTGCGGATAGCTTAGAAGGTACAGCACAAGAGCTTGAAGGTAAGATTAGAAGATTTACACTCTAAAATAGGTCTGAAATTTTTTCAGTGTATGACTTTCACAACCTTTAGATTCCCCAGCAATGACGATTTTTTATAAACTTTGTCGAAGCTGTACTCTTCTTCCAAATTATATAGTACAATGAGTTTACGACTTTTGATACACGGTAGAAGGAGGGGTATCTACTGGTTAAAAAAATCGATCAACTATATACAGAAGTGGAAATCAAAAGGCATATTCTACACGAACGCATTAGAGTCTATCGTGACTTTACACACCCAAAAATCGTTGAAATAAGCCAAGAGCTTGATACCCTTCTGAACCGAATTAACGCTGAAAAGGTTAAAAATACGGAATAAAGTTTTAAAAATGGTACTTGCTCATAGCAACGATTGTAAGCATATATAAATTTGATGTTTTAAATCGATCAATACCAGCATTAATAAAATGCCATATGGAAAGGGTCAAGACATTCTGTCTTGACCCTTTTTCAGTCTCTTTATTGTGATTGAGCGACATCCTGCTGTTTCTACAATACTATATACTAATTTCTATTATACGAATCAATTTCATAAAGCACTGTTTAAATTGCTCGGAAGAGCATAATGTTCAAAAATTGCCTTTTTTCATGGTCTGTTTGATCCTGAACCCATTACCTTTCTAAGAAGGTTATTCTGTCCGTTTATCCTGCTGAACGCATTCGTTTCGTTATTGCTATTTGAAGATTTGCTTCGCCAACACTCACTTGTTCAGATTCGGATAAACAAATGAAATGGATCGCCGACTAACATCACAACGTCCTGTTGTAACGTCGGCACTAGCACATCCTGTGCGTCGAAGGTCAGTCATCAAACAGAATCTGAACAAAGCAACTCTAAGAATCTTATAGACCTTTTGGCAAAGCGAATATTGGGCAAGTGGGCAGTCCTTACATTCTTTTGGACGGGTGTACCTTATCGTTTGGTATTTCGGGTCAAAACTGTCATATCGATAAGAATGTTCTCGAACGCATGTCGGTGCAAAATGTTTGTCAAACCCTTCGGGTTCTATCATACATGTATGTGGCGACTACAGAACTTTTTGTTTTCCACGCTTCTTTTTCTTTCCTTGACCAAAGATCATCCATGACCCTGGTAAGTACTGTACAATGAGTACAATGAGCCATGAGCCGAACAAAGCGACCGCCCAACCTCCAGCAATATAAAGGTGATAACGCATAATTTCAGAAGGCTCACCTAGATTTCGCCAGAAGTATAGTAGCATAGGATGGACGAGATAGATGCCAAAGGAAGCGACACCTAACTTCACCACTGTCTTTTTGACAATGGCAGGCACTTTTTCCTTCAGCCAAACGGCGACATAGTATAGAAATAAAATCGATACGAGTGTATATAGGTTCCACGCTAACTCATACCAGCGTGTATTAACCCAGTCGTTGTACACGTAAGCATTGTAGTACAGATAAACGTGATACAAGCCTGTTCCCAACCAGGTGAGAAAGACAAGACCCTTGAAAGTACCCGTGTACTGACGTCCTTTTATGCTGACGTTCTGCAACCAGGCTGTGATTCTCTCAAAATAAACACCGACGACGGCTCCTAGCGTATAATACGTGAGGTAGGAAAAGAATAAGCTCCCTTTGTACGGAAATTCAAGGACGTAGTGGTTGTAGAAGAAAAAGCCCCACTGTCCAATGATTCCGAGGAAAAAAATCACCTTTGCTAGCCATTTCATTCTCTGGAGCGCAAAAAGTAAAACGGGAAATAACACATAAAACTGTATACTGATGATGACAAAGTATAAGTGCGTATAGGCGTTACCAAATGCAAGGTCATCGGTTATAAATGCTTTCAAATCAAATTGTTGGAGCTGTTGCCAACTCTCAAACCCATGTGTCAATAACAATACGTGATACCCGACAGACCAAACCAGATAAGGCACAAGAATATACAGCAAACGTTTTTGGTAAAATTGCCTGATACGCTGGGTATTGAGCGCCTTAACATAGTAAGTATAGAACAGGACAAGGCTGCTTAAAAAGATAAAGGTCGGTGTTCCAAGCTTACCGAACCTGTTTAAGAAGATATAAATCGGGTACAAACTAGAGTGCTCCATGGTTACCGTAGGAACCGATGTGGCATGCACAAAAAGGACCCCCAAAATGGCGAGCCCACGCATCATATCTACTTCTTCAATATATTGTCGTTGACTGAGATCAGGTAACGACTGGCCTTGTACTTTTTTCGCTTTCTTATTCGATTTCATAGTTTCCTCTTATCATGACGTGACTTGGTCCTTTGATCACTTCAATCCCACGGCCATCCGATCTAGGGATGAGTAACAGATGATTCAGTGGAATGTTTGTCCCACGTATATCGTTCCCTGCTGTGACATCAGGGATACCATCCCCACCTGGTCCTATGATGCCATTCGCCTGACCGGTACGCACGATAATCTCTGTTCCCGCTTCCCCGATCAATTTCTGTCCTTCTTCTAAACGCTCAACCACCATCGGTGAGGAGCCTGAGGTCGTCCCATCACCTCCACCATGGCCTGTATCTGCGGAAAGCTCTGCACGGAGCTCTGCTTTAATCTCTGCTACTTTTTCGTCCATATATGACTTTGTAATAAGCGGATCTTCTGCCGTCCCTGGCTCGGCATTGTTCGCTGATGTCCCAGTGCCTATTAGTAATGCGGCAAGCATCACGGTGACCACTGTTCCTATTTTCCCCTTGTTCATGGTTGTCCCATTCATCTTCATGTCTCCCTCCCGTAATCGTTATATGATTGACGTTTTGTATTCATCAAGAGATCCAACCGTTCATGTATTATCCCTACTGTATCCGTAGGACGAGTGTGGCAAACTCTGCACGCGTCATCGGTTTATTCGGCCTAAACGTGCCGTCTTCATACCCGTTCATGTACCCTGCTTGCGATGAACGTATAATCCCTTGGTAAGCCCAGTGTTCGGGTGTCACATCAGGATAAACGACTCGCCGTACATGGCGGTGAGCATCTTCCATGCGATCAAGTATGACAGCCACTTCCGCTCGTGTGATACTGTTTGAAGGGCGGAACGTGTCATCCTCGTACCCTCCTAAGACACCTGCGCCAGACACGCGCTGAATGGATGAATAAGCCCAATGGTTACGGCTCACATCTCGGTAGGCGATCGTTTGACCCGGATCAGAATATTGCTTTAAGGACTGCAAAACAGTCGTGACTGCAGCCCGTGTCATAGGTGCATCAGGCTCAAATAGATAGTCTCCAGTCCCACCGAATAATCCACTCTCCGTCACTTCGATTATATTGTCTTGTGCCCAGTGCCCTCTAATATCACGATAACCTGACACTAATGTCTGTTGTGTCGCTTGTAAACGATAGGATTGGAATGGGAAAGGCTCGCGGGCGTTAATGACCACATAATACGTTCCAGGTGCTAATTTGTCGCCAAACCTTATTTCACTCGTTGCCCCACTTTGGGTTTTGCGTGTGATCAAGTTCTGGTCTTGGTCATATAGTCTTATTTGTAAATCCACGTTGGCTGGTAATTGATACGCTCTGAGCTCAACGTACCGCTCTCTAGAGACTTGTAGTCGAAACCAGTCGACGTCATTTTGATCATCGATGTTGGCTTGTACAATTTGCATAAATTGTAATCTCTTTGCTTCTTCTGCACTGTTGTTCGGTTCATACTGATCAATAAAGTAAGGTTTGTAAGACACTCGCACGTAATATTCTCCATTGACCTTATGATCATAATAGTGGTTGATTTTGAAGTAATAACGCCCTTCCTTAACAGTGGTATTCAAATGCTCCTCTTGTCCATTAGAGGCGTCACCATCATCAATGACTTGAACATCACCATTTGGACTCTCGAGATATAACACAGGGTCTAACCGTAGTGTATCAACGGTAATCTGTATATCTAATTCGCCTTCCTTAGGGACATCGATATAGTACCAGTCTTCTAAATAATCTTCATGAAATGTACCGGTGATGACTTCTCCATCACCTGATACCTTTGTAGCTTGGTTTCTATCATTATTCGGTTGCTGTGCATCGGCATAGATCGTAAACGTACTGGTTAGCTTGTACGATAACGAGGACGTGTCGGTTTCATTACTGTTATATTTCACCCGAATATAGGAAGTCCCCTGTGGAACGTTAAACGTCACCGTTTGATCACGGTTCACCGTATGCGTAACAGAAGAAGATTGCCCACCTGCATAAAAGGAAATATCCACACCGGTTACTTTATTATGGGCAAGGTCCACCTCGAGCTCTAGCGTTCCTCTGTAAGGTGCATTAACCTCATACCAATCAACGTCACTTGATCCTTGTAACTGAGCAGAGACCATCGTTTCAATTGGAAACGGAGAGGCATTGCCCATCGTGTCATTGTCATTATGAATATCTGTCGTTGGATTTATTTGTAACGCTTTTTCTACGTTAATTCTTCCATGACCCGTCTGAGCGTCCCAGCCGGATTGATGCACATCATCACTCGTATAAATGATATGATTGCGAATTTCACTCGGGTTGAGTTGCGGGTACTGCTTCAAAACCAGTCCTGCTAGTCCAGCAACCTGGGCGGCGGACATCGATGTCCCTGAGCGCGTGCCATAACCACCACCAAGGTGAGTGGTGTAAACTGCGCCAGGAGCAACAACACTGACCTCAGGCCCACTATTGGAATAGGATGTGGGTTGGTCCTGACTATCAACCGCTCCAACAGCGATCACATTGGAGAATGCAGCAGGGTAGTTGACTCTCTCTCCTTCGTTCCCCGTGGCTGCCACTGTGACAACCCCTCTATTTTCAGCGTAGGCCACAGCGTCTTGTAATGTTTGGCTATAAACGTGGCCGCCTAAAGAAAGCAGAAGGACCGAGGCTCCCTGGTCAACGGCATCATATATCCCCTGGCTCACTAAGTACGGCGTTCCTTTTCCGTTCTTCTCTATGACTTTCACGGGCATTATATTGGTGCGCCACATGACACCTGTCATACCCACTTCATTATTTCCCGTTGCAGCGAGCACACCCGTTATTTGCGTGCCGTGCCCGTTATCATCTTGAGGGGGCTCTTCAGGGTTCACTAGGTTTATACCTGGTACAAGGTTGTCCTTCAGGTCAGGGTGATCTAGGTCCACACCGGTATCGAGTACAGCAATCGTCATATCACGATTATCGGTGGCTGTTTGCCAGCCTTGTGGTGCTCTAATTTGCTGTAAGTATTGTTGTTTAGAAAAATCGGGGTCATTAGGGACCACCGATTGTATCTTCATATCATAATTCGGTTCTATGTACTCGATATCAGTGTGATTGGACCACTCCTTATACCATTCTTCAACATCGACCTCTGTACTAAGCCTTATGAGTGCAATGCCACGCTCATGATCTTCTTGTAGGATCGTAAATGTGCCCGTTGCAATTGGAAGTGTGGTTCCTTCCTTCCATTTTACAATCCATTCGTCGTTATCCTCTTCAACCTCTGGCATCATCGTCCCTGTTACATCGTCAACCATCGCGTGTTGCGCTGTAGCAAAATCCCAGTTAAGAAAGGTGACGAGGACAACAGCTAAAGCGAGAAAGACAATGAGCGACCGCGCCATTGCAGACGGCTTTTTCTTATTGGGTTCTAACGTTGATCCTAGCATTATTCTTCCCCTCTCCCTGTTGCCACGTATCCCTATCAAGTAAGATACACGTATCTCTAAAACTACACTTATTCTATCATTTATACCCTTTATTTTCTATCTTTTTCTACTATATTCTATTATATTCAACACTCATCATGACTGATCAGCAATGACCGTCACCTGGTCCTCTTCGCTAATGTTAAGCGGTAGGATTCCCTCTAAGGCGTCTAATGACAAATATGACGTATCGTGTGCAATCAACACAGCCTCATGCTGCTTCGGAATGAGGTAGTCCTGTTCCTCTACCTCGAAGACGATGCTTTGTGTCGCATTGTCCCAGCCAAAGTCATACCCAAACCATTGGGCCAAGGCGCGCACTTGGATATACTGTTCACCATTCGATTGAATTAATATATCTTCCTGAAGCGCTTCTTCTACGCCATTCCAGTGAACGGAACCTTCAGAGGTGACTTGAATCTCGTTTTTCCCTACTAAATATCCATACGCTTTTGGTAACTGAAAGTTGTGGTTTTCTACAGCAATATCAGGTGTAATCCCTCGCTGATGCACTGGGTTCCGATCCGGGGTGTAATATTCTTCAACGGAGATTTTAAGTGCACCACTTGTTTCGAGTGGTATGAGCGTTTGGACGGTTCCTTTCCCGTATGTCTGAGTCCCCATGACGGTTCCAACCTCATGATCTTGTACGAAACCCGTGAAAATCTCAGATGCACTCGCTGATAACCCGTTCACGAGTACGACAAGTGGGAGGTCAAACGCTTGTCCTTCTGAAATTTCGTAGGCTATCTGCTCATCGGAACGATCTCTCACATGCATCACCACCCCTTGTTCTTTGAATAACTCGGCCAATTCTAAGGCAGCATTTAGATATCCTCCGGGGTTGTCACGTAAATCTAAAATCACATGCTGTGCGCCTTCTGCTTGAAGTTTTTGTAAGTGTTCCTCTACGAGTGGCACGACCTCACTACCGAAGCTATGTAGCCTTATCACACCCACACTGTCATCTAACCACTCACTCTCCACAAGGGGAAGGCTGATCTCTTCTCGTGTGATGCTGTATGTATGTGATGTGGTCTCACTGTTTTGCTCACGCTGTACTGTCACTTGAACAGCCGTTCCTTCTTCTCCTGTCAAGTGGCTCGAAGCTTCTTCTAGTTCTGTAAAATGAACTTCCTGTCCATTGATGTGCGTCACAATATCGTTCGCTTCCACACCTGCTCTCTCTGCAGGTCCTTCTGGAATGACATCATTAATCTGAAGCTCACCGTCTTCCGTTAGCTGTATCATCACCCCGATGCCAACAAAGCTTCCTTCCAATGATTGATAGAATTGTTCTAGTTCTTCATCAGTAAAGAATTCAGTATGGGGGTCTTCAAGACTTAGTATCATGCCGTATATCGCCCAGTCCATCAGCTGATCCGAGTCAGGGGCGTCAATATGATACTCACTCAAATACCAGAAAACCTCCTCGAATTGGTCAAAGCGTTCTAACTCGTCCTCGCTGTATTCAGCCAGGGCAGGACTTACAGGGGCAAACAGTAAAGCCAGAAAAATACTCCACACGATCCACTTTTGTACTCTTAAACTATGCATCCTAACATCCTCTCTGTATGTCATACTACTCAAAATAAATATTTCGACGGATGTGACCGGATTCCTTGTTAAGAATCGACTCTCTGGAAAGTGTCCTGCACGCCGTCCTTATTTTGGATACTAGAACCTGTTTTGATTGATATATTGTGCTTGTGATCCCCTTCTATGAATCTACTGTTCTAGTGTTCTAGTCTTTTATTTAAAATTGTTTACCTTTCATCCCCATAATTTAAATCTCTGACTCGAAAAGTATATATAACTTGGAAACCTACTTCTCTTACGGTCACATTGTCTATTCGAACTGTCACCGAATGTACGTAAGAGGAAAGATCCTAGTTAAGCTCTTGCTCGATATTGCCTGGAACGCAGGAGATCTAGCGTTGACCCTCTGCCTTTATCCAATTGATCTCTTGCTTCCAACCTTTTTCTTTTTTTTTAACGTCTAATTACTTCCCTCTAATCTATTTCACTGCTGATTTATTTCTCCTCTTATTAATGGCCATTTCTAGATTTACTTCTGTATCTCTCCTATACTTAACTCAGTTTATAGCCAATGTCATCTATTTCCTCAGGATTAATCGGTAATGTGATCCTCACTTCTGTTCCTTGGCTGACCTTACTTTCGATCTCTATATGCCCGCGGTGAGAGCGGATAATTTTATGGCTAATCATAAGACCTAAGCCTGTCCCTTTTTCCTTCGTCGTATAGAATGGTTCACCTAACTTGGGAATGCGTTCGTCGGGGATACCACACCCTTGGTCGATAACGCTTATCCTAATATATTGCTCGTCAGTCACGTCGACTTTAATGAGAATTTTGCCCCCACCGTCCATCGATTCCAATGAGTTTTTTAATATATTGATCAAAACTTGCTTCAGTTGATTTTCTTCACACATAATCTCAGGTACTTTGCTACTATAAATGGTCACGATCTCTACATTATGTAAAATAGCTTGGGTATCAATCAGTGTCATGACGTCAGAAATAAGCTTTTGGACGTCCCTTTTTTGGAACGTTAAAACCTGCGGCTTAGCTAGGAACATAAATTCGTTCACAATCGTATTAATGCGATTAAGCTCAGAAAGAATGATATCGATATACCGTTTCTTGATGGTTTGTTCCGTTTCAATCAGTTGGACAAACCCTTTTAATGACGTTAACGGATTCCGAATTTCATGCGCCACACCAGCCGCCAATTGGCCTACGACGGAGAGCATGTCCGATTTCCTTAATAGTTCCTCCGCTTTCTTACGTTCAGAGATGTCACGGATAATCCCTGAGAAGGCCACAATCTTACCCTTTTTATTCCTGACGGGCGCAAAGCTCATACTGACATGAAAATGTGTCCCATCCTTTTTCATGCGAATCGTCTCATATCCGCTCACGGGTTCACCCGCTCTCATTTTTCTGCCAAGCTGCGCGGCTTCATCCATATACTCATCGGGGATCGTGGCGATGGTTCTCTTCTGTAAAATCTCATCCCTGTCCCACCCATACATCTTCTCAAAGGCACGGTTAACCTTAATAAAGTAGCCATTAAGGTCATAGATGACAATCGCATCCGTTGTATTATTGAAGAAGGACTCCATCTGTTCTTTTGTCATGCGTAGTTCTTCCTCTACGCGCTTTCTTTCCGTTATATCTTTGCCAATGATTAATAAACCGATATTATTCGGCTCATACTCGATGGGTACCTTCGTCACTTCATAGACACAATCGGACTGATCGGGCAGCGTAAAAGTCTCCTCAAAGGTTTGTTGCTTTCCCGTCTCTATCGTATGCTGATCCGAACGACTACACTGTTCTACTATAGATTTATATAAAGGGCTCAGCTCTGCCATCTCACTGTTACTCTTACCGGTGAAGTCTGGGTCCTTGAATTTAAATAACTTAAGCATCGCTTTATTCGCTTCAATCCAGTGCCCGTTCTGGTCGCGTAGTGAGACAAAGTCAGGCATCGTATCGATTAAGGCTCTCAGTCTCTTTTCGCTTTCTCTCAATTTGCGATCTGTGCTTTGCTTTTCCTCAAAGGAAAGTTTTAAGAGATGGTACATAATAATAGAAGTCACCAATATGAGGACGAAGCCCTGTATCATTCGTTTGGAGGTGGGGTCATATGCGCTTAGGATAGGGTGGGAAAACACATACTCGGAGACGAACAGAAGTGTTAACGCGATTAATATATATTTAATGGTAATTTGTAATGGTAGATTGTCCTTCCACTCAGACAGCCGAATCTTGTTACTCAAGGCTTCAACTTCCCTTCTCATACTATTCAGAATATTTGAGTCTATACTCGAAATTGTACCATAACACAGCTGATATAAGAAGAGTACGAAAGGAGTAATTTGTTAGAGTTTGTCGTGGTTTGCGCCTTAATCGACAAGGTTTAAAAGGGCCATAAAGCTCCTAGAATATAGGATAAGGATGATATAAAATGGTTTCGATGCATAGATTTGTAAGACAAGACCATACATAGTCAATGTCAAGTACGGTTGATCAGGAGGCGTTATGAAGAAAAAGAATCGTTTGGCCATTATCCTCATTCTCATCACGAGTATGATGATCATCGGTGTGACCAGTGCATGGTATATTCATGAATTGAAAACAGACTTTGATCACGCGGCAGAACATATGTATGAACCACTAAGCAGGGACCTGGACCCCACTGTAAAAGAAAAGGCACCCAGCGAAGAAAACACCCTAAAGCCCATTTCTGTCCTCCTTCTCGGTGTAGACCAGAGACCTGGTGAACAGGGGCGTTCAGATACCTTGGTTGTGGCCACCCTTAATCCGGAGGAAAAGAACACGTACCTGTTAAGCATTCCCCGTGATACATTAACGGAAATTGAAGGCTTGGAAAGATCAGATAAAATTAATCATGCGTATGCCTACGGAGGCGTGGACATGACCTTGGATACGGTGGAACGCTACCTAGACATCCCTATAGACTACTATTCTCTCGTTAATATGGAAGGGTTCATGAATGTCGTGGACGTGTTTGGGGGCGTTGAAATTGAGGTCAACCAACGCTTTGACTATGGAGCGTTCTCATTCAGCCCCGGTCAAACGGTGATGGATGGCGAGGAAGCTCTGGCTTACACACGGATGCGCAAGGACGATCCTGATGGCGACATAGGACGAACGAGGCGGCAGCAACAAGTGCTTAGGGCCTTGATTGACCGAGGGACATCTCTGCAAACGTTATGGAACCTAGATGATGTGTTTGCAGAGGTGGCCCAGCATGTGCGTACGAATGTGCCGCCTGAGGAACTATATGGTCTGCAGCAAGAGTATATGGCGGCGACAAGACAGGTTGAAACGCTTCGTTTGGAGGGAGAGAGTAAGCGTATAGACGGTATCTTCTATTATATTGTGCCGGAGGAGGAGCGGTTGAGGGTGAGCGAGGCGTTGAGGTCGCAATTGGGGCGGTAGCTCGAGCTTGCTCAAAGGGACAACCCTATGCTGCTTGAGGCTCGATGGTGGTAACCCTTCTCCGTTTTGGCTCGATGGTGGTAACCCTCCTCCGTAACTCGAGCTTCGCTCAAAGGTTACTTCGGAGGGACACCACCATATCCACCATGCTCCGATCAACACAAGCCTACTACTGGCTCAGGGTTTCTCCTTGTGATGATGCCCCTCTTTCGCCACTCGGGCTCGCTCAAAGGTGGCTTAAGAGGAACAAAACCGTGTGCTCCTAGTGACTTTTGGCTCATGGTGGCAACCCTCCTCCGTAACTCGAGCTACGCTCAAAGGTTACTTCGGAGGGACACCACCATATCCACCATGCTCCGATCAACACAAGCCTACTACTGGCTCTGGGTTTCTCCTTGTGATGATGCCCCTCTTTCGCCACTCGGGCTCGCTCAAAGGTGGCTTAAGAGGAACAAAACCGTGTGCTCCTCGTGACTTTTGGCTCATGGTGGCAACCCTCCTCCGTAACTCGAGCTTCGCTCAAAGGTTACTTCGGAGGGACACCACCATATGTTCCGATTCCAATACAAACGTACTACTGGCTCTGGGTTCCTCCTTGTGTTGATGACCCTCTTTCGCAACTCGAGCTGTGCTCAAAGGTGGCTTGCCGTATGCGCGCCTAGTGCGATTTTGGCTCCATGGTGGTAACCCTCCTCCGTAACTCGAGCTAGGCTCAAAGGTTACTTCGGAGGGACACCACCATATGATCCGATTCCAATACAAACGTACTACTGGCTCTGGGATCCTCCTTGGGTTGATGACCCTCGGACGCAACTCGAGCTGTGCTCAAAGGTGGCTTGCCGTATGCGCGCCTAGTGCGATTTTGGCTCCATGGTGGTAACCCTCCTCCGTAACTCGAGCTAGGCTCAAAGGTTACTTCGGAGGGACACCACCATATCCACCGTATGCTCAGATCAACACAAACCTACTACTGGCTCAGGGTTCCTCCTTGTGATGATGCCCCTCTTCCACCACTCAGGCTCGCTCAATGGTTGCTTTGGAGGGACTCCACCGTATGTGCCTAGTGCTCTTTTGGATCCATGGTGGTAACCCTCCTCCGTAACTCGAGCTGCGCTCAAAGGTTACTTCGGAGGGACACCACCATATGACCAGAGCATCAAGACCAATACAAACTTACTACTGGCTGAGGGTTCCTCCTTGTGTTGATGCCCCTATTTCGCAACTCGGGCTCGCTCAGGTGGCTTAAGAGGGATAAAACCGTGTGCTCCTAGTGACTTTTGGCTCATGGTGGCAACCCTCCTCCGTAACTCGAGCTGCGCTCAAAGGTTACTTCGGAGGGACACCACCATATGACCAGAGCATCAATACCAATACAAACTTACTACTGGCTGAGGGTTCCTCCTTGTGATGATGCCCCTATTTCGCAACTCGGGCTCGCTCAGGTGGCTTAAGAGGGACAAAACCGTGTGCTCCTAGTGACTTTTGGCTCATGGTGGCAACCCTCCTCCGTAACTCGAGCTGCGCTCATAGGTTACTCCGGAGGGACACCACCATATGCTCCTGTCAACACATCAGCTACTTTGGTATCGGTATCTCTCCTGAATGCTTTGTGATGCTGCCCCTCTTTCGCAACTCGAGCTACGCTCAAAGGTTGCTACAGAGGGACAACATCACATCGGCTAGGGTGTGTTCCCTGTCTTCCAGTCATCCTAGTGGTGATGGACAAGCCTTGTACGAGGGAGCAACTCACTCGCACAGTTGGTTGGTGTGTGTCAATTACCTTTTTGACGGCTCGGGTTGGGCTCAGTGTTTTTGTAGTTTTGTGAGGTCGGCTTGGGCGGGGAGGGTGTGGTTGATGTTGTGGAACCAGACTGTGAGGTGGTCCCCGACTTGCAAGGTAGGCTTTGGTGGTTGTATGTTTTCACCGGCTGTTCGTATCCAGATGGCGTTGTGTTTTTTAATCAGCGCTTCTTGGGTTAGAGTCTGAAGTTCTCTGAGTGTCATCTTTTCTACGAGCATGAAGCGTGTAGGTTCTACGATGGCGACGGTACCTGTCATGACGTAGCTGGGTGGTTTTTGTTGTGTTTGTTCGTTGGTGCTATGGTAGATAAGGAGACCGCCAATGATGACGGTCAATATAGTGAAGGTTATTAAGGAAGCTTTTCTGTTCATATCACGCTTTGGTCTCCAGTTCGATTTGATTCATGACTTGTGTTTTAAGTTGGGCAAGTTTTGTGGTGCTGTTTTTGTCTGAGTCACTTTTGACTCCAAAGTAGCATTTGATCTTCGGCTCTGTCCCGGATGGTCTGATACAGAACCAAGTGTCATCGTCGATCAGGCATTTGACGACGTTGGCCTGCGGAAGTGTGATGTCTTCTTCTTGCCCCGTTGTGAACCATGTTCTCTTTCTGATCTGGTAGTCCTCCACCGCTGTGATTTGGGGGAAGGTGTCGCGTAACCACTGATGATCACGGAAACGGCTTGTGATCTGTTCAATTTGACGTGTGCCTTCTAAGCCTTTAAGGGTGATGGATTCTAGCCCTTCTTTGTAGTAGCCCACTTCTTCGTAAATGGCGGTTAAGGCGTCGTATAGTGTGAGGCCCTGTTGGTGGTAGTGCGCGGCCACTTCAGCGATGAGTAAGCATGCTTGAACGGCGTCTTTGTCACGCACGAAGTCCCCAATAAGATAGCCGTAGCTCTCCTCATAGCCGAAAAGGAATTGGTGCTCCCCACTTTGTTCGAAGGTCTTTATTTTTTCCCCAATATATTTAAATCCTGTGAGTGTATCTATTGTTTGTATATGAAAAAGATCCGCGATGGCTCGTCCCAACTCTGAGGTGACGATGGTTTTGAGCATGACACCGTTTTGTGGCAAGCAGCCTTGGGCTTGGTATTGGCTCAGCAAGTAATGGAGCATGAGTGCCCCGACTTGGTTTCCCGTTAATGGGACATATTCGTCGTCAGGGCCTTTGCAGACGACGCCCATTCTATCCGCATCCGGATCTGTGGCCATGAGCAGATCCGCTTGTTGTACTTTGCCTAATTCAATGGCGT
Source organism: Caldalkalibacillus salinus (assembly GCF_016745835.1). Taxonomy (NCBI): domain Bacteria; kingdom Bacillati; phylum Bacillota; class Bacilli; order Caryophanales; family Bacillaceae; genus Caldalkalibacillus; species Caldalkalibacillus salinus. The sequence goes on from NZ_JAERVL010000006.1 coordinate 243,274, forward strand.
GTTCAAAGGCGGCTGGTTCTTCCGGATTAGGGGAAGAAACGGTTGAGAATTCTGGGTCGGGTGTGCATTGCTCCTCCACAGTTGTAACATGCTTAAAACCTGCTTGTCTCAAGACGCGCGGGACTAACGATGCGGCCGTCCCATGTAAGGGTGAAAAAACGATCTTAAGTGTTTCACTCGCTTTTTGTATCACTTGAGGCTGTTGCACGAGTGTTGTGACCTTTTCGACATAAGGGCCATCGATATCCTCCCCGATCCAGACGAGAAGCCCGTCCTTTTCTAATTGTGCTTGCTCGGCCACCTGTATATCCAGTTCGTTAGGGATGCTTTCAATTTCTTGAATGACTTCCCCAGCAGCTTGCGGTGGAATTTGCCCACCGTCTTCCCCATATACTTTAAACCCGTTATATTCCGGGGGGTTATGGCTCGCCGTTATGACGATCCCATTATGTGCATTTAAGGTACGCACGGCAAAAGAAAGCTCGGGTGTGGGACGTAGGTTCTCAAAAATATACGTGCGGATACCATACTTGCCCATGGTTCTAGCAGATTCGATGGCAAAGCGTTTGGAATAATAGCGAGAATCATAGGCGATAGCCACGCCGCGTTGCTTGGCTTCTCCCCCTTGTTTGTCTATGTAACGCGCCATCCCTTCTGCCGCACGCCTCACGGTATATATGTTCATGCGGTTCGTCCCTGGTGCGAGCTCTCCTCTCATGCCGCCTGTCCCAAATTGTATGTATTGGTAGAAATGTTCCTCTTGTTTGGCTTCATCATGCTCTAAATTTTGTAATTGCGCTTTCAATTCTGCGTCTAACGCTTCATGGTTGCGCCATTGCTCGTATCTTGTTTTCCACTCCATCTATGACACCGCCTCGACTTAGACTTCTTTTTTGATCATCTATACCTTTCGACCGTTTCCTGTATTTATTGTAGACCATCAGGGGAGAAAAAAGAAAGCCCCTTCATCCGTTTCTGTTAATCAGAAGAATATTGTTGTTGTTTGTTTAATAGGGATATAGTACAGCTTGGAGACAAGCTTCCTGACCTCATAGATTAATAGCAATACGGAAAATAAATTTGAGGAGGGTTTGATGATGTTTGCCGCGGTGACCTCTTTTTTCGATCGGCTCGTACAGCGCTTGCTACCTGATGCGTTCATTTTTGCCATTATCTTAACGATTGTCGTGTTTGTATTGGGCATTGGATTCACTGGGCACTCACCTGTGGAGATGGTTCAGTATTGGGGAGATGGGTTTTGGGATTTACTTGCCTTCGCCATGCAGATGTCTCTTATTGTGGTGACAGGGTATATCTTAGCTCATAGTCCGCTGATGAAAAACGTGCTCACGAGACTTAGTACCCTGGCCCAAACACCCGGACAGGCTATTGTGTTGGTCACGTTCATCGCGAGTGTGGCTTGCCTTATTAATTACGGTTTTGGGCTCGTGGTCGGTGCTTTACTGGCGATACACGTTGCTAAACGTGTGCCTTCCGTGGATTACCGTTTGTTAGTGGCCAGTGCTTACAGTGGTTTTATCCTGTGGCACGGTGGTTTCTCTGCTTCCATTCCCTTGACGATTGCCACTGAGGATCATTTTTTAGTAGACACGATTGGTGTCATTCCCATTTCAGAAACCTTACTGAGTTCCGTTAATATCTTCATTGTGCTCTTTCTACTACTGACATTGCCCCTTATCAATCGTATGTGCTTAAGATCAAGTGGGTCTGGTCCAACATTCAACACATTAAAGTCCTCAGCGATGTTAGAGTCGGAACCAACAGCTTCACACTCAGACAAAAAGGATACACAAAGCACCACAACGTTCACTCCTGCAGAACGTCTGGAGCATAGTCGCATTGTCTCACTTCTCATCGGTCTACTTGGATTGACTTTCATCGTGTACTACTTCATACAGCACCGTGTAGACTTGAATATTAACATTGTGAACTTTATCTTCTTATTTCTAGGCATCCTCCTGCACGGTACCCCTCATCGTTTCCTTAACAGTGCAAAGGAAGCGGTCAAAAATGTGAGTGGGATTATCATTCAGTTTCCCTTCTACGCAGGTATTATGGGGATGATGGTGGCGTCGGGGTTGTCTGAACAGATTGCGTTATGGTTTGTACAGATCTCTAATGAGGTTACCTTTCCAGTCTTTGCGTTTATCAGTGCGGGGCTATTAAATATATTCGTGCCTTCCGGAGGCGGTCAATGGGCGGTGCAAGCCCCGATTATGATACCTGCGGCACTGGAAATCGGCGTGGATACAGCCAAAACGGCGGTCGCTGTGGCCTGGGGTGATGCCTGGACCAATATGATTCAGCCGTTCTGGGCGTTACCGTTACTCGCCATCGCAGGTTTGGGCGTAAGAGATATTATGGGCTTCTGTATGATGATCCTCTTGTGGAGTTTTATCCCTATTACCCTGGGCTTACTTCTTTTCTAGGGCTATATAAAAATAGACATCCCCGCATCATGTGATGGTACGGGGATGTCTTATGTCCGTGGCCTATATACTGTAGCGAGACCAATTCCAAAGATAATGAGTGTCGCCCCAATGAGGATGTTCAATGTCAGCTGCTCACCTAATATGAGCCAACCGAAAAATAATCCGAATACGGGTACAAGCAACGTCGATAATGTCGCGGTGACCATATCGATATGACTTAAAAGATAAAACCATACACTGAAACACAAGGCAGAGGCCAGGATACCTGTAAATAGAACATCATATACGCTCGCCGCTGTCCAATGTATCGGTTCCCCACGCTCCATGATTAGTGTGACAGCCAGAATACCCAGCGTGCCAAACAGCATTTGGTAGGCGGTCACTTGCAGTTTGTTCACACCTTCAAGCTTCAAACGATAATACACGTTCGAAACGGCCCATGACAGGGCGGCAAGCACTATAAGACCTTCACCTATGAGTGTTGTTGCCGTCTGCTGCACCCATATATCCCACCCCATAATGGATACGAGGCCTAATATCCCTAGTAGAAGTCCCGTTCCCTTCATTGCCGTTAACCTTTCCTTTAAGAAGATCGCAGCGAGTAAGCTACTCCATATGGGCATAGAATACAGCAAAACAGAAGACTTGCCAGCGTCAACGAACTTCAGTCCATACATGACTAACATAAAAACGAAGCTCGTCTGTAATAAACCTACAACCACTAAGCGTCCCCATATGTGCTTAGGAGGACTGCCTACTTTTAATACCCACATGACAAGCAGTAACGTTAGTGCACCCGTCCCAAAACGCAAGGTTGAAAAAGTAAAGGGTCCCATATAATCTAGTGCTGACTTCATCAAAACCCATGCGTAGCCCCATATCATGGTGATGGTGAGTATAAGCAGGACAATGGTCCACCGCTTTTGGGTAAGTGAAGCCGTATGTTTGTCGGCGGGTTTTGTAGCCTGCATTTGTTTTTCCTCCTAGTTGAATGTCAGTTATTGTACCGAGTTTATCGTTATCTATCACTTATCTTAAAACACGCCACTTTAATGTTAAAGCATTCTAAATACAAAAAAAGAACCCCTACCGAAGTAAGGGTTCTTTTTATACTGAGAGCTGAATTAGCGCTCTTCGTAGATTACTACTACGTCAGCGAAAATAACACTGTCGTCTTCATAAGAAGAAGTTACAAGAGCTAGTTCAACTTCAGGTGCTTGGTTAAGAGAAGTGATGTCGCTGTAAGAACCAGCGTTAATTGCTCTAACACTTTCATCTTCCTCGTCAACCGTAACTACATAGTACTCTGTGCTGTCAGTAGTGTAGTAAGTAGTACCAGCATACTTGAACGCTCCATTAGGAGTATCGTCAGTGGTTAGTTTTGCAGGTTCAGATTTTTCAAAAGTCTCTACAGAATTGATGTCTTCATTCGCACCAAATTTTACTAATAGACCTTCTTCAAGTCCAAGTTCCCCGCTCTTTTCTTTTTCGCCAGTTTCAACGTTATACACATCGCTAGTTACAGAGAATTCAACGTTCTCGTCACCAGAGAATAACGTGATAAAACTTTGTTCAGCATCGTTAACCCAACGAGCTTCTTGGCTAACGAAGATTCCTGTACCTTCAAATATAGATGATACTCCGTCACCATCAACAACTTGATCATCAGCGTTTAATACAATTGTTACTTCAGAACCAAGCTTAAGGTCATTATCAAGGTTTACACCGTCAGCTATCTCGTATCTTACATCGTCTACCGTGATAGAGTTGTTAGTGTAAGCAGTATACTGACCAGTTACAACGTTACGAGTTGCTTCAACAGCAGTTGCTTCTGACTCTTCTTTAGGGTTAAGTTGTACACGTACAATGTCACCTTCCTGAAGATCACTTGCTTCAACTTCTTCACCGTTTAGGGTAAATACAGTGCTAGAAGTTGTGTCAAAAGAAGCGCTCTCTGTAACATTTAGACGATAACCGTTGTAAATGGAAGTTGGGTCTTGAGTTAATGCTTCGTCAAAGATGTTGTAGTTAGTTGCAATAAGGAAACGTACTTCATCATCAGAAGTTAAGAATAGCTTAGCTTGAGCGTCTCCTTCTGCTTTAACTTTGTCAAGAGAAGATTTGCTTCCGTTAAGGTATACTACAGCGTTGTTAGTAAGGTCATACTTGTTATCGTTAACTTCTACAGAACCGTAAGTTTCTGTTGTTACAGTTTCAACTGCTCCTTCAACAGTACGGTTGCTAGCTTCTTGAACGTAAGTTACTTTACCGTCAAGCTCTAAGTACTCAACGTTAGCACCTAGAAGAGAAGCTAGAGAATCACTAGTGTAAAGCGTAGCAGTTTCTTTCCACTCACCAGAGATTTCGATTTCTTCGTCATCGTTTAGTGCTGGAGAATAAACAACGCCTTCTTCGAACTCAGCGTTGAATGCATCTTCTAAGATGCTGTTGTCAGTACCAACGAAAGAGCTGATGTCTTGGCTGTATACTACAGTTTCAACGTCAAGTGCAGCAGCAGTCATAACAGCTACGTCACCACGAGTTGCGTTAGCTTTAGCAGAGAAGTTAGCGTCAGCTAGTAATCCAACAGAGTTAGCTTGGATCACATAGTTTGTAGGCCAAGATCCGCTTAAACCTTCGTCGTTGTAACCAGCTACACGAAGAAGTACAGTTGCTACTTCAGCGTAAGTTACGTTGTTGTTAGGCTTGAACGTTCCGTCTGGGTAACCAGCGAAGATACCATTGTTAGCAGCAACGGATACGTATCCAGCAGCCCAGTGGTCACTTGCTAAATCAGAGAATCCAGTGTTAACGTCACTTAGATACTCAGCAGACTCACCAAAACCAGATAGGTAAGCTACAATTTTAGAGAATTCAGCACGAGTGATGCTGTTGTCTGGTCCGAAAGAACCATCAGGGTAGCCTTCAAGAACACCTAGTGCTTGAAGCTTAGCGATTGAATCTCTTTGCTTTGCGTCATCTACATCAGTTGGTAGTTGCGCGAAAGCAGGCATAGCTAGAGAGAAAACTAGCGCAAATACTAATAAAGACAATAAACTTTTCTTCATAACCTTTGTTTCTCCTCCTTGAAATGCTTGTTTAGAATTTTGTGTGTTATTCTTATAGCTCTGTCCTCTCATATGTAGTGCACCCCCTCTCCTGAGTTGAGCAATCTTATATTTAATAATGTCTACAAACAAAAAGCGTTTGTAGAAACTTGTAAACTAGTGTAAACCCATACGTGAATATGTACCTCATTAGTATACTATTTATCTACCGAATCGTAAAGGGTAAAACTGGTAGTCTTTTTAGTAGTGTACATATATTGCCAGTCGTCATGAAGTGACTGTATGAGCTGTTTTTATTGATCTCCATATTCAACGTTAAGGCGTTGTTTTTTCGTCCTCACCCATGTTAAACGTATGAGTTTTGGAAAAGTTGCGTGTGTTTCATCATTTTTTTAAAAAATATTTCGAGATGAAAAACTTGTCGAAAAAAGATATGTAAGATCACTGTCAGTGAAAACGGCTATATCGTCAGTATGTTTTATTCGATATACCCAACATGACTTCGATATACCCAACGACTGACCAACAGTGATTATTATACCTTTTTCCTATTCCTTGTGTCATTAACTAGTTTTTACCATCCTTGCGGAATGGGCGCAAATACAATAGGATTTATATAGAGACAAAAGGAGTGTGACACAATGCTTAAGACGTATAGAACGGTCAAAGGTTACGGTGAAAAAGAAATTGTGATAGATAAATCTCGCTTTATCGGATATGTTGAACGGGCAGAAACAGAGGAAGAAGCGACCACTTTTATAGAAAAAATTAAGAAACAACACTATAACGCCACGCATAATTGTTCCGCTTATCTTATCGGAGAGAACGACCAGATTCAGAAGGCACATGATGATGGTGAGCCAAGTGGAACGGCTGGCGTTCCGATGTTAGAAACGTTGAAGAAGCAAGGGCTGAAAGATGTGGTCGTGGTTTCAACACGATACTTCGGAGGCATTAAGCTAGGGGCTGGCGGCCTTATCCGTGCTTATACGGCCTCTACCGTTGCAGGCCTGAAAGCAGCCCACATCATTGAACGTCAGCTTCATCAGAAGGTGTCCGTGACAGTGGACTATACCTTACTAGGAAAAGTTGAGAATGATATCAGACATCAGACCCACTTACACCTCGAACATATCGATTACCTGGAAAGTGTAACGATCCATGTCCTTGTGCCTATGGACGATGTCACAGCTTTCAAAAAGCGCATCGTCGACCTGACAAACGATCAATGCCAAATCAAGGAGGACGACCAGCAGTATATCGATACTGTCATCGACTCTGAAGCATAGAAAAGAGGCCCTGAAGGGGTAACAGCATGCAAAGGTCAGTACACTCTTACCTTTGAACGGTGCCGTTGACTTCCCAACAAGGGCCTCTTTTTTCATATTCAACTCTACTTAAATGATACTAAGTACTGACTCGTTAACATTGCTGTTAACACCGCTATTAACACTGCATGCCTCTTACATACTCGGAATGCGCTTCTCTTGTAACAATACACGCATCATCACCGCTGCTGCTTCGGCACGGGTAAAGTTTGCCTTCGGGTCAAAGTAGTAAGTCGGTCTTCTCTCATCTGCTCCGACCACATTCGGCTTCCCTTCGATTAAATCGGCTCTAGCCACGGCGACCACTGACGGGATTGCATACGCGTCGAAGTTATGAGCGTCTGTGAATTCGCGTTCCAATCGTTGCCGTGCACGATCTGGATCACTTTCTAATTTGAGGTCAGCTGCACGGGCAATCATGACAGCCGCATCTTCTCTCGTAATATTCTCCCGAGGTAGGAAACGCCCACCTAGGCTACCACGTACAATGCCGACTCTAGCAGCCGTCTCAATATACTTATATTCATATAACCCAAATGAGTAGGGATCGACTTCACGCACATCAGTAAATGTCCCTTGGCCCTCATAATCGAGCGGTATTTCAAACGCTCGTACGAGTAGCGATGCGAATTCACCCCGTGTGATCGGTTCATTGGTCACAAAGCGATTGGCTTCTTTGGACTGCATCATGCCTTTGGAATATAACGTTTCAAGGTGATTTCTGGCCCAAGGGTGGCCGATCACATCATCAAATGAACGATCCATATACATGACGACATAATAACCAAATTCTTGTACGGGCACAGTAATCGTATTTCTTCTCGGATCGACGACCCCGCCTATGTTATTCCATTCGAAGCGTTTGTTACCTAAGTGGTCTTCGTTATACCCGTAATGATAGACCGTGAGATAACGCCAAGCGGATTCTACCATATTGGGGTCATAGCTTAATGTTAATTCTCCTACCTCAGACGGCACATACAGATCGCTATAGTTATTCGCCGTCTTCGTATAGAACTCTTGTCCTCGTTCATATGGATATAGCCCGCTTCCGAACAGATTATCATGCTGGTCCTCAGATTGCGTGACCATGCCCGCATCAATCCAGAACATGTGACTCGCTTGTCTGAAGCGTCCGGTCGGTTCTGTCAAATACAGGTGTCCTCTCTCCCAGTCGGAACGTGATTCGAACTTAGACTCTTCCCCACGTAGTGGGTGTAACGCCTTATTCACTCGTCCGTCTACAGGGTCGGCTATCCCCACTAAAACATCTCTCGTCGGAGATAGATACTGATTAGACGCTGTTGGGTCGTTCGCTCTCAACACAGTCCCACGTGGAAATCTTAGTTCAAACTGGCGATCAAAAGCACGGATACGACTATTGTCGATACTCTCCTTAAATTGTGCACCCACAACCGGGGTATCTGTATTCACGAGGGTGATTTCAGCCTCATCTTCTCTATCACCACGTACGATGGTAAAGGCCACCTTATTATCTCCGCTACGTAAATCCTTCAGTTCAAAAACAAATAAGTCTTTCGTTTCATTGCCGATCTGTACGCTTTGGGTCTCCGTGACTTCCTCATCACGATCGTAAATGATCTTATCGGCCCCTTCTGCCTCTACGTACATCCGTGTGAAGTTACCATTTACCGTTCCTACTTTGGAAATAGGGTCCACATTCGGGTAATGCACAACGTAAGGTGCAGGTTCACGCACAATTTCTAACATACGTGTATTGTACAAACCACCTTCGTTCGAGGCAGTGATTTCAATTGAATTCGTTCCCGTGCCGAAGAGAGGGATGTTATGTGATGTCAATGTGGCGTTACCTAGCCTGCCACTCGAATCACTATTCACGTCAATCGCATCTATTAACTGATCAGACCCTTCTTGACGATCAAAACGTTTGGCGGAAGCGTTCCATTCATAACGTGCTTCTAGTGTGATCGAGGTTTCATCCTCGGCATATTTGTTCACTACAACATGAATTTCGGACGCATTACGTACGGCCGTCTCAAATTCTATACTACTTTCCTGCGTATAATAACGGTAGTCCTCACCGTCTAACTTCGTGTAATCATGATCTCTAAGGAAAGCAGACTCAAGATCTAAGCTGTACACCTCTGGTACGTTATCCTCAAAATAGAATAATTCATACGTAAACGTTGTAATAGGAGCAGCGCCGCCTACTGGATTACCATCGGCGTCCAGCTGACCTTGCGCATACACCTCGATGATGAGATTGTTTTGTCCATTGACCAACTGCCAATCGCTTCTATTCTCATGTGCATTGCTACCAAAACGGAAGCGAAACTCCTCAAACGTGCCCGACTCTTCGTAAATATCTTCATCACGAACAGCATCATACTGGTCGTTGAGTCGGACTCGAATGTCTCCCCACTGTTCAGACGGGATATTCACGGGCTTCATCTGAAGAACTGGACCGTTAAATGGATTGCCTTCGTTGTCGGTTCCTCTAGGCACATTTTCATTCGTATTAAATATCTGGCCGTTATACACGTTGGTAATGTAAACGTAAGGTGACGGATTATAATTGACAAGGTACTCTTTTGCTCCTACCCTATGCTCCGTTTCATTCGCATCGGTCGGAACAAATTTCAGTAGGCTTTGACCTTCAGGTAGGTCATTCTTATCTAACCTGACAAGGATGTACTCGCCATTATCTCCTGCTCGCTGTGTAAAAGGGCTGTCGTTAATGGCACCCGTTTGGTGGTTGGTGTAGACGTTCACTCCTGTGGTGTTGTTTTTCCCTTCCACTAAAAATTCGATAGCTGTTGTGGTGACGTTAATCTCAACCCCACTGAATAACTCCGTCCCTGATTCCTTGAATAATACTCTAGAAATATAGGGGTTATTCTCATTGACATAGTAATAGATGAACGATTGAGACTCAGAATCATAGCCCATGTTAGAGTGAAAATTCACATTGAGCATCTGTTGAGACTGGCTTTGGTCAACCGGTAAGCCCTCAATTGTCACATTGCGAATAAGATAGTAATCCTGATAAGCTTCAGCTGTGTAGGACTGACCGTTCACACTCGCTTGTCCATTTTGATCGATCTGTATCGTTTCTTGCACCTCTCCATTCACTTCTAAATCAATGGTTTGATGCGTCGGCATGTTGGCTTCACGATTAACCTTAATATCCGTGCTAAAGGTCAGCTCAAAAGGACCATCACTGTTCGTCGCTTCTAATGTCGGCTGCTTAAAGAGCATACTGTCTCCTTCAAGCTGAAGGTTGCCGCTTTGTGTTGCCGCTTCGTCCACTTCCGTATTAAACAAGAAGTTCTCCCCGTTGTTATACACAAATTGACGATCGGCCTGATACGTCTTCAACGGATTAGCGGCAATGATGGTCAGATCATTATCCCCTGGGCGTAGGCTCAGGTCGACGTTAGATTCACCGGCCGTGAAGGAAAACTCCCCTGTCTCAGGGTAGAAAAAGCTCGCTAACTGCCCTTCGCTATCCCCGAACGTGTACCCTCTCACTTCCGTAGCATTAGGTGCCACCCCGTCAATGAAAACACTATTCTGTTGAGGAATGGGGTTCTCCTCTGGGACAAAAATCCCATTCATGAAGGTTTCGTCGTTAATCTTCAAATCTGTGATGGTCGCCACTTCAGTAAACGTCACCCAAGCTGGCAACGACCTCGGCTGTGAAGGAGAATCGAGTTTGACGGTAATTTTATTTAACCCTTCAGATAACTCGACATCTTCAAAGCGAATCGTTTGTGTTCCCACACTAATCGCTGGGTTATCCTTTACCTCCCGTGTGATGTCAGTATCGACGTTATGTACCTCGTAGTAAAGGTCGGGTACGTCATCATCGGCGATCTGAGTGTAGTTCACTTCAACATCGATTCGACGTGACGTGACTGTTGATGGTTCATTGTAATCGCTGCGGCTCCAATCTGGATGTCCATCTTCTTCAGGCGCGGTGGCCCAGGATAGTATCTCTAGGTTAGGTGCTGCCTGTACCGTTTCCATTGGTGGCCATAGCGTCACAATGAGTGCTGTTATTAACAATAAAATGGTCGACTTACGTACAATCCTCACTCATGTCCACTCCCTTAAGTTATTCTTGTTCTGGTTATCAAATCAAAAACCTCATTACTCTCTATATCGACAAAATCTAGCATATCTTTTAGAACTTAACCTAAAAAATAAACTAAAAAACCACCTTATGCATAAAAACGCAACAGGTGGTTATATTTACTCATCTTCATTTATAGAGTAGTAGCGATTATACTGTTCAATGGCCTATTACTTCGAACTTGAACCCTCTAGCCAACGATAGCCTTTCTTGATGAGGTTCGTTACTGGGCGGTCTTTGGTATTCACTAGACCGATGGCTTCTGCCCCCACTTGTAAGGCTAGCGCTAATACGCTGACCAGCACCAGTGTAAACCATAACTCGGTCTTAGATAACAGGATGGCACAAGTACCGAATGCTGCCGCAATCCCATAAATAATAAGCACCGTCGCACGATGGCCAAACCCGAGGGCTTGGATACAGTGGTGTAAATGGTTCTTATCCGCTTCAGATATCGGTTTGCGGTTGACAATACGGCGGATAATGGCAAAAAACGTATCAGACAACGGCACACCAAGGATTAGGATGGGGATAATGAATGACGCCAGCGTCACCTGCTTGAACCCTAACAACGACAAGGCGGCCAGATTAAAACCAAGGAAAAGCGCGCCCGTATCTCCCATGAATATCTTAGCAGGATGGAAATTAAAGCATAAGAAAGCGATAATAGCACCTAATAAAATAGCGGCGTATAAAGCCACAAAACCGTTCCCCATAATCAAGGACATCACGAGAATTGTCCCTGTGGCAATGCCTGACACACCGGCTGCTAAACCGTCTAAACCGTCAATAAGGTTGACAGCGTTCGTCACCCCGACGATCCAAAAGATCGTGATAGGAATAGCAAACCAACCTAGAATCCATGGGGCTTCCTCAAAAGGTAAATTCAATAATTCCATACGAAGCCCGAATCCCACAACTGTAATCGCTGCTGCTAGCTGACCCGCTAACTTCGCTTTTGGAGAGAGCTCCATCATATCGTCTAATATACCAATGACGATGATAATCAATCCGCCGAGGAATAACCCCCAACCGATCATGGTATGAGGCATAAATCCAATAAAGGCGAAAGCAAAACCGATAAAAATCGCCAGTCCACCGAGACGTGGCATAATTTTGCTATGCACTTTTCTATGATTGGGTTTATCTACTGCGTCGATGCGAAATGCGAGTTTCTTCACGAATGGTGTACTTACATAAGTGACGGCAAAGGCGAGTAACGCCCCGATGATATAATATATTGTAGAAAATTCGTACTGATAAATGACTTCCATATTAAGACACCTCTTTGTGGTGTGATGATTTCATTTCATTGTGTAAAGATTCCATTACATTGTATGATGATTTCATTTTGCGAAAAATGTCCTTCACAAGAATAAATGTTACATGTCCTTTCAATTTTTGACAAGCGTTATTTTTCGCTATTTTTCGCCTTGCGCACCTTCAATACGAAACGGGGCAAGTCTAGCTGGCGTTTCCAACGGCTAGGTTGCGAAAGTAAACGATGAAGCCATTCTAATCTTAGCTTCTGCCACAGCACTGGCGCCCGCTTAACCTCACCTGCAAGGACATCTAAGGACCCGCCGACACCGATGGCCACTTTTGCTTGTAGTGTCTCTTTATACTTTGCAATCCACTGTTCCTGTCTCGGGCAACCTAAAGCGACGAGTAACAAATCCGGTTTCGCTGCATTAATTTGTCGGACGATGGCTTCCTCGTCATCAGGATGGTAATACCCATTCTTTCGACCGACGACGTCGATTTGTGGGTATAAAGCCCTAATTTTCTCTGCTGCTTTTCGATTCACTTCCTCATTGGCACCCAAAATGTAGACAGAAAATGGCTTTTCTTGGGACGTTTGGCACACTTGATGAAGCATGTCATATCCTGCGACTCTCTCAGGTACGGGGTCCCCAAGATGGTTCGCTGCCCAGACAATGCCAGTACCGTCAGGCGTCACGAGATCCGCATCCTGTACGATGCGCTTTAGCTCTGCATCACGCGTGGTAAACATCACGATTTCAGGATTTGCGGTCACAATGTGATGTGTATGCGCCATGTCTGTCCTTAATGTATGCAGACGTTTAGTAATCCACTGTGTGGTCTCTGTCATGTCCATTTTAGAAAAAGGAATGCCAAGTACGTTCACTGTCTTCCACTGTTGTGTCATTTATTATCACACCGTTAATTGATATTTTCCTATGCAAAGATGTTAGCGAAAAAGGATTCATTCGGAGAAGCTATAAAGCTGAACAAAATTAAAAATCCCTTTCCTTCACTCTAGGAATTTAAACGTATTTCGTCGAGAAAAGTTTCAATTTGACTATAAATCTGTTAATGATTGTATCATGGGGGCATGAGGACGTAAAGAAACCTAAATCAGTCTTGAAAAAGAGTCCCCTGTACCATTTTCTTAATCACTTGTTACAAAATTGAGAGCATCGCTTGCCGTAAAAAGAGCCACCCCTTTAGAGGTGGCTCTATAAATGACTGCTTTAACTTTTTTTACTGTAACGGCTTATACGCTGGAACAGTTAAACTTTGTTCAAACTTATGTGAGATATCCAACTCTTGAGCTTTTTCACTTCCCAACAATGCGGTCAACTCATCCTGGTTATTTAATTGATGGTAGTTGAGTGCCGTATATAAAAGCTTCTGAGAAACTTGTTCAGCTTCTAACCCCTCGTCTGCTACTCCTTCTAAATACTGTAATGATTCTTCATGATTACCTAAGAGGTACTTTGCTATCCCTACATCGATCGAAAGGCCATTGTTTAGTTTAATTGTTCTTTGCAGCCTTAAGCCTTCTGGTACTTCCGTATTTTGTATCAACAGTCTTTCCTCTAAGTGTGTCAATACGTTCCCTAGCTCATCTTTCGAGTCTTTTGCTTGCGCTGTCCCTCTTATTTCTGAAAGGTAACTCATACGATAGTGCAAATTAGCTTGAATCATTTCCGCACTCCACGGGTGGTACTGTAACGCTAATCCCAAATGCTCAAAAGCCTGGTCGATCTGACCCTGCTCCCACAAAAAGTGTGTATAATCTAAATGATATCGAGCTTGAGTAGGTGCATACATTAATAATGCTTGATACTCCTCATTTATCTTTTCGTCAACATTTTCTCCGTATACATCGTTTTCCTTGGCGTATTGAAGCAATTGGATTTTCATCTGATAATACTTCGGATCTTTTTTCAGTTTAATTGCTTGATCAATATAATCCATCATAGTATAAAATTCACCAGATAATTGAGCCTGCTCGTATAGGCTGTCTGCTTTGGCATAAGCGTATGATTTATATACGCTAAATACACTTACGACAATGATCAGTATCATCACGGCGTTGATAATGCTATTCTTTCGTTTATACGATAGCTTTGGTAGCTTAAGCCTTTGGAAGACTCCGTGATCAGAATGTCCTATTCTATGACTCCAGATCAAGGCCATTAAGCTGAATAAAAATAAGTTATAAGTGCCAAATGACATGTTGAAATCAATCATGTTGTGTAGCAGCATGGTGATCACAATCACTATAGCTGGTGCTAAAAATACATCTTTCCCTTTTGAGTCTTCATCCAATCGAACATAATAACGAATTCCTTGTACCAAAACATATATGATGAATCCAAATATAAATAAAGATCCAATGAGTCCGACTTCTACTAATGTTTGCATATAGAAGCTATGCGCTTGGGTACTGTAATATGGGAGGGTTTGGTACTGCTCAAATAAAGCTCTCCATGCTCCCCCGCCACCTCCGAGCCAAAAATGATCCTTCCAAACCTCAAATGCATCCTTATAGAACAAGATTCTAGTTTGGACACTATTTTCAGCTAATGTAATTTGACCAATTCTTGACTGTAATCCTTCTGGAAAAAGAGGGAGTATCTTGTCCTTCAATCTTGTTCCCATTGTAATCATCGCTATCAATCCTGAGAAGAAAACCCCTGCGGGTAGTATGATATTAAGCTTTGAGGTTGTATGTAATTGATAATTGCGATTCAATACATACTGTACTACAAAAACTACAGCCATAAAGAGCACCGATAAGAGGATGATGAAATACCCTGCCTTACTAAATAACTCGTCAGCAACGTAGTTTTCATATCTGGTAAGACCCAAGAAGCTGATGGCAATGATCGCAATCGTGTATAGCACATATAAAATTTGTTCTTTCCAAGCTAAGAAAACAAGACCAAGGAACCAACCTACTATAATGACCAAAAAACCGCCTCTAGAATCCGTTAATAAAAAAGCGACCATAAACGGCACCAATGTGGACCCGTACATCAGTTGATAGCCAACATGAAGACGTCTGGTTACACTTATTAAACCCGCAATCACAAACGCACTCACTATACTAGCCAGTGTATTAGGATACTGGAATACAGAAGAAAAGCGTCGAGAGGATCCCAGTAAGGCATCCGTATATTCCAATATATTCAAATGAACCAAAAAAACTAACCCTACGATCCATGACATCGTCAACCAGAGCAATATCCACAGACCATTCTTAAATGGTTTATACTCCTTTAACCATATTAATAACATGATGAATATGGCACTATAGGAGAGCCATTGTAGAGTTTCATTTGCTGCAAGAAGCTGGTTTACACCGAGCAGAGAAGATATGGCGTAGAATAAGGGTATACCTAGTAATAATAAAATAACGAATCGGTCTGTTATTAGTTGTTCCTTTATCTCTCTATAACGGAGTAGGATGGTACTAATAAATAACAATTGGATTAAGACACTCATCCAATAATAATCCTCATGGAAAAAAAGTCCTCTATTATAGGGTGAGATTGTAAAAATTAAAGCGAATATAGAAAAAAGGGCGATTAGAAGATAAGGTATTTCTCCACCCTTTACTGCATTTCTTTGGTCTGGTTGCTTTTTCCTCAACAAAAACATCCCTTTCTTACGGTTTACCCTCAGCTGCTTCCTGTTGCTTTATCTTTAAGTCATGATTGTCCTTCTATGATACATGTTCTTTGAAGGTAGGCACAATCTGTCGAAGTGCTTTTTTAATATCTACTGGACTTTTGTGCAGTACCGATTGTAGCTGCTGGATTTCTTTTTCCATTTCTTTCGATGTCCAATTGGCTGTTTTACCGATAAAGATACGATCATGCTTAGTAGAGGTTGCCCCTTCCTCTTTGGTTAATATTTCTTCATATAGCTTTTCCCCCGGTCTAATACCAGAAAACTTTATCTTAATATCTTCATCAGGAGTGAACCCTGATAAACGAATTAAATCTTGGGCTAAATCTAGTATTTTAACAGGCTCTCCCATGTCTAGGATAAATACTTCTCCGCCTTTCGTTAAGGCGCCAGCTTGTATCACCAATTGAACGGCTTCAGGGATCGTCATGAAGTAGCGTACCATCTCAGGATGAGTAACCGATACTGGCCCTCCCTGTTCAATTTGTCTCTTAAATAAAGGAATGACACTACCTCGACTCCCTAACACGTTCCCAAAACGAACGGCCGTAAACTTTGTAAAGCTTGTCTCATTCAACGACTCAACGATCAACTCAGCGACCCGCTTCGTCGCCCCCATGACACTGGTTGGATTCACCGCTTTATCTGTAGAGATTAAGACAAAGCGTTCAGTCCCATACTTGCTCGCACACTCTGCTACATTTTTTGTGCCAATAATATTATTCTTGACCGCTTCTACTGGATTTCTTTCCATTAGAGGTACGTGTTTATGAGCGGCTGCATGAAAGACAACCTCTGGCTGTAACGTTTTATATACTTCGTCTATACGGTCTTTGTCTTGGACATCCGCAATAATTGGGAGGATATCAAGATGAGGATATGTACGTCTTAATTCCATCTCTATTTGATAAATACTATTTTCGCCATGTCCTAATAAGATCAGTAGTTCAGGATTAAATTGTGAGACTTGTCGACATAATTCTGAGCCTATGGATCCACCTGCACCTGTTACTAAAACTCTTTTAGCCGTAACATAGCCCATAATGCCTTCTAAATCAACCTGAACGGGGTCACGTCCGAGTAAATCTTCAACTTTTACGTCACGAATTTTTTGGATCGATACTTTTCCTTCGATCAAATCAGCTACCTTAGGTAATATCTTTACCTTAGCTGAAGTCTCTTTACCAATATCAAAGATTTTTCTAACTTCTTTTCTTTTTGCAGACGGAATTGCAATTATAATATCATCAATATCATAGTTTTTTACTATATTAGGAATATCTTTTCGACTTCCCAAAACTGGCAAGCCCATTACTTCCAAATGATGCTTTGTATCATCATCATCAACAAATGCAATGGGATAAAAGGAACCCCCGGGATTATGCTTAAGTTCTCTTGCTACGAATGTGCCTGCATTTCCCGCTCCTACAATTAATGCTCGGCGATGGTGTGGTTGTATCTTAATGTAACTGTCTCTCCACATTCTCCAAGCTAACCTTGAACCACCTACAAGGAGAATCAATAACCCGAAGGATATTAAAAATATTGATCTAGGAATCACTACTGGATCTACTAAAAACTTATACCCTGTATACAAAATAAAAAATGCCCCTGTAGAAATACCAGCCACTTTAAATAAGCTTATTAGCTCACCAATACTGGCATAACGCCACATTCTTTTATAGATGCCAAAGCAATAATTTGAAACTATGACTATCAGTCCGAAAGATACGATGATGTACGGAATCTGTGATATATACTGTTCTGGAATCTTGAAGTCGAAACGAAGGAGGTAGGCGTAGAGTATTGCTAATGAAACAAGCAATAAGTCAATCAGCATTAAAGTAAAAACTCTCTTTTTTCCCCTCACTATAATTGGCTCCCTCTCTCATTTTCTGTATTGATAATTATTTACATGTCGAATTTACTAGAATTATATCACTTTAAATATTTAATAAGCTACATATTTTTTCTAATATTTTGATATTCTGAGAAAGCTATTTTCAATTCACTTCTTAGGTATGAATACTTAATATATACTGACTCTTGAATTAAGTCAGTTGAAAGTAAGTTTTTCATCTCAATCTCTACTAAATAAATCTCTTGTATACACTTTATCCTCTACTTCACGTAAATCATCAGATAATCTATTAGCCACAATTATATCTGAAATCTTCTTAAATTCCTCAAAATCATTAACTACTTTTGAGTTATAAAACTGATCCTCACTTAAAGCTGGTTCATATACAACGACTTCAATACCCTTTGCTTTAATACGTTTCATAACCCCTTGAATAGCAGATTGTCTAAAATTATCAGAATCCATTTTCATTGTAAGTCGATAAAATCCTACAATTTTAGGATTACGTTTAATGATCATATCCGCAATATGGTCTTTTCTTGTTCTATTAGCATCAACAATGGCTGCCATAATATTGTTTGGAACGTCTGCATAGTTAGCAAGCAGCTGCTTTGTATCCTTTGGTAGACAGTAGCCACCATACCCAAACGAAGGATTGTTATAGTGATTCCCTATTCGAGGATCTAGTCCAACACCATCGATAATCTGCTTAGTGTCTAATCCTCTTACTTCTGCATAAGAGTCTAACTCATTAAAAAAAGCAACTCTCATTGCTAGATAAGTATTCGCAAATAGCTTAATAGCTTCTGCTTCTGTGGAATTAGTAAACAAGACCTTGATGTTTTCTTTTATAGCACCTGTAACAAGTAAATTGGCAAATACTTTTGCTCTTTCTGATTGTTCTCCTACAATAATCCGAGAAGGGTATAAGTTATCATATAAAGCTCTGCCCTCTCTTAAAAATTCAGGAGAAAAGATAATATTTTCCGTCTCAAACTTTTCCCGAACTGCTTCTGTATAGCCTACTGGAACAGTTGATTTAATAACCATTACTGCATCTGGGTTAATAGACAACACATTCGCAATAACAGCTTCAATAGTTCTAGTATTAAAATAGTTTTTTTCCGGATCATAATTGGTAGGAGTAGAGATGATAACAAACTCTGCCTCTTTATATGCCATATAATTATCTGTTGTTGCAGTTAAGTCCAATTCTTTTGTTGCTAGAAATTCTTCAATCTCATTATCTATTATCGGAGACCTTTTATTATTGATCATATCTACTTTTTCTTGAATAATATCTAATGCAATTACTTCATTATGTTGAGCCAGTAATATAGCATTTGATAAGCCTACATACCCTGTTCCAGCTATAGTAATGTTCATGAATCACTTCACCTCCTATAATATATAATAATATATCAATTATTACCTTTACGTAGTAATGATCTATATAATTCTTCCATTATATCCACACTTTTATCCCAATCATAATTATTCAATACAAATTCTCTTCCTTGCTTACCAAATAACTCCCTTTTATTTTTATCCATTATTAATTGATATAATTTTTCTGCAATTTGTGTACTATTATTTTTCTCAACTATAAATCCTGTTTTTCCATCTTGTACTACTTCAGGAAGACCACCAACATCTGATACTACTACAGGCAATTCACAAGCAGAGGCTTCTACGATAGCAACACCAAAACTCTCACTGATACTTGGGGCAACATAAATGTCCAATTTATTTAAGTATTCAGGTACCATATCATAAGGCACTTTCCCAGTAAAATTAGTTATATTAGAGAGCTCCAACTCATCAGCTAAAGATTTATATTCATCTATTTTGCTTCCACCTCCAACTAATAGCAATCGGATATTTGATGCAATTTCATCCTGATTATTCAATTTTAATAATTTGATTAATTTATAAGTTCCTTCAATGATAAGCTTTATTCCATATATATCCTCCATTGATTTTACTGTACCTATTGTAATAATATTAGTATTGTTCTCGTTCGAAATTTTCCTTGAATAAAATTTTTGCATATCAACCCCAAAGGGTGTTACTGAAATAGGCATATTCGGTTCGCAAAGTGACAAAGTTTGTTTCTTCATTATTTCACTTGTAGATGCTATTTGATCCGCAGATTCTAAATTTTTTTTAATCAGATTGAGATTAATACTGTTTTTAAATGGAAATTTAAATACGTCACTACCCCAAACAGATAATAAATAAGGACTATAATTAACAAAACGTGCTAACGTGCCATAACCACTAGCGTAATGGGCATTTATAATGTCAGGTTTTATCTTATTAATATAGTTTCTTGATTGAAAAAAACCTAGATAATAACCTATAGGGGGAGGAATACTCACCTTTTTAATTTTAACCCTAGAATCGATATTATTTTCATCTGCGGGATGTATAGTGATCAAATGTACCTCATGTCCTCTTTCAGCCATTGCATTTACCCATCTAACTGTATGAATAGAATGTGCAGAAGCTAAAAAACATATTTTCATAATTTACTCCATTTCAAAAAGATATAAAAAATCTTTAAAAATTGTTTCCCTTTTATACTTAATCTTATCTTCTAATGTAACTTTCGGAATATCATTACATACAATTATTTCTCTGAAGTAATTGTAAAAATTTTCCGTTTTATCAAACTCACCAATCACTGGTAATCCCAATCCAATATAATCGAAAACTTTTGTACCAAAGTCTAATTTCTCATCTCTTATTATACAAATACCTATATCAAATTTTTTTGCTAATTCAATTGCCTCAATATATGATCTTCTACCATAAAATTTCATTTTACTATTAGATAGACCACTTAATTCAATAGCATTTTGATTAACTTTTTTTTCACTGCCTATAAAGTGAATTTCATAATCAACTTTATTAGTACTACAAAACATTTGAATAGATTGTAAAGTTTTAATTGCTTTCTCTAAACTATATTCAGCAAACTTACCTATACAGACGTAATTAATTTTATTATTGAATTTATTTTCTTTTAACTCTTCTCTATTTACATCCAATGTATGTCCATTAGTAATCAATTTAATTTTAGAGCAGTCCTTAAACAGTTTTGTATACTCTTCACTCATTCCAGTTGTACAAACAATAAAATATCTACAAATATTATAAACTTGTTTCTCTATTAAAACGGAAACAGAATATTTTATTACATTCATTAACTTTTTCTTTTTTCCATACGCTCTTTTAATATTTAATGACCATGGATCTCTAAAATCTACTAGTAATTTAATCCTCAATAATTTACTTACAATTGCTAATGGATATAAGTGATGAAAAGGCCCACACGATACATAAATCGACTTTGGTTTGGTCTTAATAATGTGAAATAATAACTTAAATAGCCAAACTAAAAACTTTTCATTCTTTTTAAATGTATTTTTGCTAATACATTTAATATTAATATTCTCTTTTAACAAAAAATTATATAACGATAACGATCTTAATGCACCTACACCATCTGATTCATCAAAAAAATATGCAACAAACAAACTCTCTTTATCCAAAATATCCCCTCTTTAGTGTTTATATAAGGTAATTTTTAAACCTAATTTAAGAAGTGTACATAATTATTTACTTTTTGTAGTTCAATCTATACATTTCTTTGCTTTAATCTCATATTTATTCGAGAAAGCTATTAACAAGCCTATAATAATCCACAATAATAGGGAAATAGTTGAAATATTATATATTAATAACCCCTCAAAGTTTTGAATAACCAAGATTCCAATAAAAAAAGATGCAGTAATTCTTAAATTGTATCCATCATGATTAATTATTTTTTTAGACAAGAAGGACATACTCAGTAGTAATAGCACTAATAATAATATTCCTATTAAACCTGATTGGTACAAAACTTGTACATATAAATTATGCGTATACCCATATAATCTCAAAAATTCATAATTATTACCCATTCCCATTATTATATTACCTGAGCTATAAACATCTTTTATCGCTAACTCCCACGCTAAATGTCTACCCGAAAAAAAGTTTTTCCCAGTATAGTTAACAATAAAGTCATTTATCATCATACCTAAATCTGTATAAAATAATTGCACATATACAAAAATAAACATCATACTAAAGAAAAGTATACTTGTTGTTAACTTTGTATAATGTTTTTTTATTTTTGGCCAAAAAATATACACTAATAATGTGAAAAAACAAGCTAAAATAGCAGTTCTTGATTGGGATAAAAGTATAATTACAATATTTAGTAAAATAGTAAATACATTAACTACCTTAGCGAAGTTATTTAAAGGGTCTTTTACTGAAATAAAGCAAAAATATAAGAATAAATAAGCTAATATTCCATTTGAATTAGCAAAATGTAACTGTGAGTTTAATACACCAGTGAAGAAAAGTATACTTGAAAAAACAAAAATAGAGATCATCCAGATAGGAAAAACGATTATTTTATCACCAATTAATATCATTGAGATATATACAAAAAAGATAATTGTTAAATATAAAATATATCTAAAATCAATTTCATTTGAAACATCAATATTAGTCAGATAATAAGTGAAAAATATAAAGGAAATTGTTATTATTGATATATTTTTATTATTTATATAAAACTTAAAATCTCTTATTAGTAAAAAAATATAGATTAAAAATGTAAAAATTAGAGGGATTATCAATAAATCTGTCGTTAATGAAGTGTACGCTGAAAATTCAAGTGACATAAAAAACAAAGCAAGTACTAAAAAAATATTTAACAAATGACTTATTGGAAACTTTCTCGTTATGTTCATAAGCTACCATCCTGTTTATAGACTATCAAAGATCTTTATATACCTCATTATATATTTTTTCAGAAATATGTTCTTTACCATAATTAATCGTACATTCATTCTTTATGAAAGTGCTATTATATGTTGAATGATTTATAATAATTTCATCCATTGCTCTGCTTAGATCTTCAACATCATCTACATTTACTAATAATCCATTATTATTATTAACTATCATTTCTGGTCCTCCACATTTTGTTGCTATAATAGGCTTTCCACAGGCTAAGGCCTCTATATAAACTACACCGAATGTTTCATATCTGCTAGGCAAAACAAACACGTCACATTGGTGCATTTCTAATACAACTTGTTCTCTAGACAGAGGACCTAAAAAGTGGACTTGATTATTTAACCCTTCATCTCTGACTAATTTAATTAAGTCGTCCATTGCATCACCATCTCCACCAATTACTAATTCAACACTTTCATTCCCTTTAAAACTTTTTGCAAAAGATTTAATTAGTATATCAATACCTTTATTATAATTTAAAAAGGCAAGACTAAAGAAACGGAATTTATTACTTTTGTAAATTGGAGTGGTTAATGTATTAAATTTTGCTACATCAACTATGTTGGGAATTATTATTATTTTATCTTTGCTTACATATCTTTGCATTTCTCTTTTTAAACCCGGACCAACTACAATCAATCTCTTTGCTGTATTCAAAGTGTCTTTTACAAAACTTATTTGATAATCTTTTATTAATCCTCTTCCATACCCTGAAAAATGTTCTGTAATTACTAACGGAATATTATACTCCTTTGATATTTGTGCCGCTGCCCACCCCCCCCATAATATGGAATGAGCATGCAAAATATCTGGCTTCCCATTTTCTTCAATGTAGTATTTAAGTATCTTTTTTAATCTCTTATAAAATATAACTCTTGGCGCATGCTTTACTTTTGGGAAAAAGTTATATCCTCTAATACGGTATGTTAGAACACCACTCTCATAGTCTTTCGAAAAACCACTTTTTATTCTGTGATTTTTAATATTTTTAAGGTTCCATATTTCGGGATAAGCAACTGTAATATCCAATCCAAACTCTTGTAACGCTAAAGCCTGCTCTTTAAAAAATATCCCTGAATTAGGTGATTTGTTTGTTGGATACCATGATGGTACTATTAAAACCCTCACATTTCTACTTCCTTTTCATAACTTTTTTTAACACGAATCTATACAAGTATAGATCATTTTGATCGATAAGAAGCAACTTAGGTATTTTACTTTTCGTAAAATGTGCATAAATAACAATTTTAATAATAAACGACAGTACATACGAAGCTGATGTTGAAAATGCAGCTCCATTTAAACCATATATAGGAATTAAAATTACATTTAATGTGATATTACAAATTACGGTAAAAATAGATGTGTATAAATTCATCTCCGGTTTGCCTTTTCCAGCTAAACTATTTGAAAGAATTCTTTCACAAGAAAACACAGTAATACCTGGTAATAAAATTTTTATAACTAATGATGCATCTAGATAAGCCTCTCCAAATAAAAGATATATAACTATGTCTGACAAAATGTAAAGTACAATACCTGCAATAATTGATAAAAACAATACATTCCTCGATACTACAGCAGTTAAATTATTTTGTTCTTTTTCACTAGATGAAGAAACCCTAGGAAACATAACAGTAGCAACCGGCTTAGAAATTATCCATAGTCTTTCAGCAATATTTATAGCCACGTTGTAAATACCAACTGGGAGCGGTCCTAAGAAAAAAGAAATTAGTAACATATCAACACGATAATTAAGAAATGCAAGAATATTACTCAAATGTGATTTAAATCCATATTTCAAGCTATCCTTTAGATATGAATAAGAAAAATCTTTCATAACTATTTTATAGTTTTGCTTGATAATGTAATAGATAACAATAATTGTGGTAGTTAAGTTACCTAAAACAAAGGAAAAAAGAGCTCCAGTTATACCTAATGGTAAAAGATAAATTGTTAATATTAATGATATAAGATTAACTAATTTCCCAATTACCGCTATGATATTAAACGTTTTAAAGTCCTCAGTACCTTGAAAGAAAGATTGAATAAAGTTATTAAAGGTCAATATAGGTAAAACACTTAAGATACTTAACAATAAGATAACCGGTATACCGTCAAAAAAGGATTCAGAAAACAGTGGTATTATTGCCACACCTAAGATTATAGAGATTAAACTTATAGCTACAGATAATACAACATTGGTAGAAATCACAGTCTGCAGACTATACTTTCTCTTCCCAATATAATAAACAGTAGAAGAGGAAATCCCTAAATTCATAAATGTCATTAGCATATTAGGCAGTAAAATGATTAAGGCATACATACCTTGCTTTTCTGGACCTAAAATCCTAGCAATTAGCACAGTAGTTAGTAGCCCTAATGTTATTACTACTATATTTCTAGTAAATGTTAAAAAACTATTTTTCAAAAATGTCGAATTAGCCAAAGTATATACCTCTTAAATATCACAGTTTATAAGATTATGTTTATATATCTTTTAAAGGGAAAACTGGTTACCTTTTCGCTTAATCTATTATTTGCAGATGTCAAAAACAGACTAACCAACAAACGATAAAATTTGTATTATTTAATTTATATATACTTATTATCAGTTTTTAAATTCGATGGGGTGATTTTTATCAACAGATTCATAGAAAGATAACACTAGTTTCAGAGCATTCTTACCGTCTTCACCAGTAACAGCAGGCTCGCGATTTTCATTAATAGCATTCACCATATCTTCAATAATCCAATGATGACCTGGAGTTCCCCAGGGATCAGCTTTAATACTTTCTTTCAAATCGCTTATTTCGTTTTCTGACATATCCATAAGATCAAGATGTTCGAAGTATAATGCGTTTGTACCACCAATTTTTACAGTACCTTTTTCACCGAATATTGTAATAGACTCTTCATAGTTTTTAGGATACACAGTAGTTGAAGCTTCTACGGTTCCAAGTGCGCCTGAATCAAATTTTATTGTTCCGACAGACACATCTTCAGCTTCTATATTCCTAAATCTTGTTGCTTCCATACTAAACACTTGTTCAGGAGTTCCCATAAACCATAACAATAAATCAAGATTGTGAATTGCTTGATTCATTAGTACTCCACCATCATGCTGTTTAGTACCTCTCCAAGGAGCTTGGTCATAATAATCCTGATTTCTGTTCCAATTCACTATACAGCTAGCATGGCTAATCTTTCCTAATAAACCCTGGTCCATAATACTCCTCAACTCTTGAACAACCGGTCTAAAACGATTCGGATGAACCACCGCTAATTTTACATTATTTAGGTTACACGCATCTATTATTTTATCGGTATCTTCGATTGACATCGCAATTGGTTTTTCTACAATAATATGCTTTTTTGCTTCCGCTATTTGAACTGCAATGGAAGCATGGAAACCACTTGGAGTACAAATACAAACTATATCAATATCCTCTTTTTCAAGCATTTGTTGTAAATCAGTATAAGGTTCTGCATCATATTCTTCTTTGTAAAATTCCATTGTAGCTAGAACTTTATCACAGACTGCAACGAGCCTTGCAGCATCAATGTTATCAATTGCTGCTGCATGCTTTTTTGCTATAAAGCCACATCCGACAATTGCAAAATTCATAACGAAACCTCTTCCCTTTTCATATATTGATCTTAAGCATTCATAAACTCTTGTATTACATCACATACTTTTGTAACTTCTTCCTCTTTTAGATATGGATGCATTGGAAGTGAAAGAACAGTATCACAAAGTTTGTTTGTTACAGCAAAATCTTCCTCTTCAGATGGTAGATCTGCGAATGCCTGTTGAAGATGCATTGGTTTAATATAATAGATCATACTTGGAATATCATTTTCTTTCAGCTTAGCTTGTAAAGCATCCCGTTGTACTTTTGATTCAAGCTTGATTGTATATTGTGCAAAACTAGAATAATAACCTTCTGGAATAAAAGGGGTTTCTACAATATCTTGTAGTTTTTCACTATATAGTTGATAAGCTCTATTTACTCCATCTAGCTCATGTTCTTTAAATGCATGTAATTTTACTTGCAAAATGGCTGCTTGTAAGGTATCTAGTCTAGAATTAACACCAATCCTTACATTGTCATATTTATTTTCACCTTTACCATGCACTTTATAGGAACGAAGCAGTTCTGCTGTTTCATCACTATCTGTAAAGATTGCTCCACCGTCTCCATAACAACCTAATGGCTTAGCTGGAAAAAAAGAAGTAGTTGCAGCATCACCGAAACTGCAGGCCATTTTACCATTAATTTTTCCACCAAATCCTTGTGCACCGTCTTCCAAAACAAGCAAATCGTACTGTTTAGCAATCTTTTCTATTTCATCATAATTAGCTGGGAGACCAAAAAGATCAACCGGTATAACTGCTTTAAGGTTTAGCCTTCCCTCTTCTTTCACTCTTTCAATTGATTGTTTAAGCTTATCAGGATCAATATTGAATGTTTTTTCATCAACATCTACAAAAACTGGTGTCGCTCCGTTAAATGAAACTACTTCTCCCGTAGAAAAAAAAGTAAAATCAGGTACGAAAACAGCGTCACCCTCTTTTACATCCCAAGCCATGAAAACCAAGGACAAAGCATCTGTTCCATTTGCACATGTAATACAATGCTTAACCCCTACGTATTTAGCTAATTCCTTTTCAAGTTCACTTACTGGTTTACCGCCTATATATTGGCCACTGGTCAGCACATTTTGAATAGCATCATCAATAGCTGATTTATACTGAGTATATTGAGCTTTCAAGTCACGAAACTGCATACCTTACCTCTTTCCTTTTATTTAATTTGGGTTAAACTATGTTCTCTTAATTCATAAGATCTATCACATTCTTTACAATGATAATCTTTCTTTAAAGGAAGACCACATTCACAAACCCAACCAATTTGTTTTGCCGGAACACCAGCCATTAATGCATAGTCTGGAACATCTTTTGTTACAACGGCCCCAGAAGCAATCATGGCCCAGGAACCGATGGTGTTTCCACATACAATCGTCGCGTTTGCTCCTATAGAAGCACCATATTTAACTAAAGTTCTTTTATATGCAGCACTACCTTTAGGATATTTACTTCTTGGAGTTAAATCATTGGTAAATACCATAGATGGACCACAGAACACATAATCCTCTAATTCTACACCCTCATATACAGAAACATTATTTTGAACCTTTACTCCGTTGCCAATTTTTACATTGTTAGATACATTTACATTTTGTCCGATTGAACACTTTTCTCCAATTTCCGCTCCAGAATGGATGTGACTAAAATGCCATACCTTTGTTCCTTCTCCAATCTTTACATCATTATCAATATAACTACTTTCATGTACAAAATACTGCATCTTAATTTCTCCTTATAATTCCTTGAAATAATTAATTAAGGAAGAGTCATAATGGAAATCTTTCTATAGCAGCTCAATATTTTCTCTGTTCCTTATATCTTTCATTGCATTTTTTGTATCGAAAATAGCTTTTGCATGCTGTTGCACAAGGGCATAATCAACCATTGTATGATCTGCTGTTATCATAACCAAGTCTACCTTTTCAATAAGCTCAACTGTCAATTCAGTTTCTCCCTTTTTAAATTTTCCATGATCATTATACTCTGGTATATAAGGATCATAATAAGTAACATCTGCCCCTTCTTTTTCTAATTCATCAATTACCCTAAGAGCAGCACTCTCTCTATAATCATCAATATCTTTTTTGTAAGCTACACCAAGTACTAGGATTCTAGATCCATTCATTGCCTTCTTGTATCTATTTAAGATTTTGCTTGCTCTCTCTACGCAATATTCAGGCATCCGATCATTAACCATCATAGAGGATTCGATCATTGATGTATGAAAGCCGTATTCACGTGCCTTCCAAGAAAGATAGTATGGATCCAGTGGAATACAATGCCCACCAAGTCCTGGTCCAGGATAGAATGCTTGGAATCCATACGGCTTTGTTTTTGCGGCGTCCACAACTTCCCAAAAGTTAATCCCCATTTTATTACTAAGGATTGCAAGTTCATTTACTAAGCCAATATTAATATTTCTATAAATGTTCTCAAGAATTTTTTCCATCTCTGCTACTGCTGGTGAAGATACACGATGAATAGGCGCTTCTAAAATACTCTCATATAGAGCTGCTGCAACATCTGTGCATCTATCTGTGCATCCGCCCACTACTTTAGGTGTATTTTTTGTTTTAAAGTTCAAGTTACCAGGATCTACACGTTCCGGAGAATACGCAAGGAAGAAGTCCTCGCCACATTTCAAGCCAGATTCCTCAAGTATCGGTTTTAAAAGTTCTTCGGTTGTTCCAGGATAAGTTGTTGATTCTAACACTATTAACATGTCCTTATGCATGTATGGTACAATACTCTCTGCTGAGGCTTTAACATAACTGAGATCAGGCTGTTGATACTTATCTAAAGGAGTTGGAACACATATACTTACACAGTCTGCTTGTACTACTTTTGCAAAATCAGAAGTAGTTAATAAATTTCCTGAGTTCACAAGAGATTCAAGGTCTTCATTAACTACATCACCAATGTAGTTTTTCCCCTCATTAACCATTTTCACTTTGGATTCTTGAACATCAAATCCAATTGTTTTATATCCTGCTTTTGCTTTTTCAACAGCTAATGGTAGTCCTACATAACCTAACCCTATAACGCCTAGTGTTGCAGTTTTGTTTAATAGTTCTTCCTTTAAATTACTAGTTAAAGTAACAGTATTCATAAATATTATTTTCCTCCTTTTAATATAGCATTACATATATTCTTCGCAGCTTTTCCATCACCAAATAACAAAAGTTGTGGGTGTTGAAAGCATTCTAGCTCTCTTTTAACTGTTTTTAAGATTTTATCAATATCAATTGAACTTAAAACATTCCAGCCATTTTCTAGGGTTTCAACCCACTCTGTCTGTTCTCTTAGAGTTGTGCATGGTGTTTTAAGAAAGTATGCTTCTTTTTGAAGTCCGCCAGAATCTGTAACAACCATATATGCATTTGCTGTCAGGTATAACATCATTAGGTAGCCAACAGGTTTAATTAGTATTACATTATTTAACTTAATATCTAGTTTATCAATCAATTTTCGTGTTCTTGGATGAATTGGTAGGACTACTGGCTTGTCCATTTTTTCAAATGCAGAAAAAATCTTAAATAACTTCTTATGATCATCAGTATTTTCTGCTCGATGGATGGTCGCAAGATAATACTCTTTTTCTCTAAGGCTAGGAATCTTTTCATTTTCCTCTCTTAACTCCGTTAACCAAACACCATTAGAGTAACGACTTCCTGAAATTTCAATATTTCTTAAAACTGCATCATACATTATGTCTCCTGTATTTAAGACGCCATCTGTTATTCCTTCTTTTTTTAAGTTATTAAGGGCTGTTAGAGTTGGACAAAGTAGTAAATTAGATATGTGGTCTGTTAAAACTCTGTTTTGCTCTTCAGGCATCAACTTATTATAACTACGCAAACCAGCTTCAACATGAAATACAGGAATATGTAATTTACTAGCTGCCAAAGCACCAGCCAATGTGGAATTCGTATCACCGTACACTAGCATCCCATCAGGCTTTTCTACTAGTATTATTTCTTCAATTTTCTCAATCATACGTCCTGTTTGTAAGCCATGACTACCAGAACCAACACCTAAATTATAATCAGGTTTTGGTATATTTAGTTCTGTAAAGAAAACTTCAGACATATTAGTATCATAGTGTTGACCAGTGTGTACTATAATTTCTTCATTTTCTCTTCGAAAAATATCAGAAAAGGGGGCTGCTTTTATAAACTGAGGCCGAGCACCAATTATTGTAATTATTTTCATTATCCCTAATCCTTTCAAGGTAGACTGATATTATTTTATGCTTCTAAGATTATTTCTTCGAGTTTATCTACTAGCTTTTTGTAATCAAGTTCTTGAGAAGCTTTTTCAGCATTATTACAATAAACTGCATATTTTTCTGAAGACATCTCGTAAAAACTTATTATTTCTTTAGCAAAATCATTCGGATCATTTGTACTACATATCTTTCCACAGTTAAATTTTTTAATCTGGTTATAATTCATATCAATAGATGATAATGTAGGCTTTCCACTTGCAATATACTCACTTAATTTATTTTGACTACCACCGTATTTCCATGTATTTACCTGTTTATAATTAAGCAGATTTAAGTTAGAGGTAGATAGAATATAAGGAATAAATTTCTTTTCCACTTGTCCCTTAAAGTGAATATTATTTATATTCTCACGTTTGCATCTTTCTTCTAATTTTCTTTTATCTGGACCTTCTCCATAGATTAAAAATTGTATATCTTTGATACCA
Organism: Caldalkalibacillus salinus; assembly: GCF_016745835.1. Classification (NCBI taxonomy): domain Bacteria; kingdom Bacillati; phylum Bacillota; class Bacilli; order Caryophanales; family Bacillaceae; genus Caldalkalibacillus; species Caldalkalibacillus salinus. The sequence continues at coordinate 274,270 of NZ_JAERVL010000006.1, forward strand.
CTATTTTGAATTTCCTTAGCAGTATCCACCAAGAAACTAATATTATTGGCTTCTCTAATAGCACCAGTATAAACTACTTTAAATATATCCTTATTTTCAAGAAGATCATCGTTTAAAGGATAATTCAATTTATTATAATTAAAATCATCTAAGTCGAACCCATTTGTTATATGATGAACTTTGCTTAAAGACATCTTTTTATTTATACCTCTGTCTATCAAATAGTCTTTTCCACCCTCCATTGAAAAGATTATTTTGTCAGATTTCTTAAAAACCCATTTTTCTACAGAGTATAAAAATTGTATAATAGGGTTTTTTTGTGAATAGCCTAGAAAATCTACAATAGATTCAGTCCATAGATCACGGACATCCAATATAAATTTGGAATCTATCTTTTTTGAAATAAGGTACGGAATAACAGCAAAGACAGACTGAGGATTGCAAATTATTACATCAGGTTTTACTTTTTTCTTTTTAGAAACTTTACTTAATCGAAATGGAAATTGTAGCATATTTATTATTCTTGATATACCATTTCCTGAGTAGTTTGATGTTCTAATATGATTATATTTAACACCCTCATATTCCTTTTCTATGAATAACGTACTATTATCGTTAATAAGATTTATATCTGAATTGTGAATTGTACTAGCTGCAAAAATTTCAACATTATATCCCTTTTTAGTTAAATACTTTGCAAATTTATTTGTCCGAGTCCTTACAGCCAAGTGTGGTGGCATAGCTGAATGACTAATAAACCATATTGTTTTCATCAAATCGAACCTTCCTTATATCTAATCTTTCTTTCTCTAATTTATAATTTGTACGATAAACTTTTCGATAGTTAGTGAATCTTGTATCCACTAGTACTAATATATTCCTCAAAATGATTAACTCTTATTAATACCATCCTTGGAAACAAGGTCGTATAGTCAGGTCGTACTAATACCTTGTTTTTTTATGTTCCCGGCTATACAAAAGTGAACGTAAAGATAAATTTAAAATATTTTTAACCTTAATGTATAAACCCATTTATTAATCATATCAGGAGTTCTACTAGCAACCTTAAGCATACCTTTATATTTAAGACGATTACTTGGAGGATTCCATTGTCTCATTACTTCTCTTGCTTTAGTTTTTTCCCCAGACATAATCAAAGTGAAAATATATGCAATCATTTTTTTATCATACTTTAAAAGAATACTTTCTTTTTCTTCCCTAGTTCTCTCGGGGTTGTTCAATTCTTGTGAAAGAACCGATAAATATGCTTTAGGGTACGCTATACGAACTCTTACTCGGGCATTATTTTCTGCAGACCTATTATAATCAACACAGCGCTTTGTAGAGTAAGCCACCTTCTTATTTATCTGTGCTACTCTTGCAAATAAATCTAAATCTTGTCCAATTAATTCATTGGGGGTAAAATATCCAGCATTGACTATTGCTTGTTTTCTAATTGTTGTTGCAGATGTCCATACAAATTCGTATTTATTTTTAAGTGTCTCCCAATAACTTAATAAAACCCCATCATATTCTTCTTCAACAGCACTAGAAAAATTAACCTTTTTTGGTCCAAGTATGATTCTATACGCAGTCACAAAGATATCACTTTCTGGATACTTAGAAATAAGTTGATTTATTGTGTCTAAATAATAAGTATGCCAATAATCATCAGCATCAAGAAATGCAATATATTCTCCAACAGCCATGTCTATTCCAGTATTTCTTGCAACAGACACGCCTGCGTTTTTTTGTTCAGTTATTTTTAGTCTTTTGTCTTTGATATCTTTAATTTGATCCAAGCTACCATCATTAGATTCATCATCAACGACTATTACCTCAAAATCGGAAAAAGTTTGTTCTAAAACACTTAATACTGTTGCTTTTATATAATTTCTTTTATTGTATAGTGGAATAACTACAGAGAACTTTGGCATTAAGACCTTCCTTTACATGGAGTTACTTTTGGTCAACTCAATTCTGATTTACTAATACTTTCTTTTAATAAATAGCAGTTATAATTATGAATTCCATTCGAAATGTTCATGTCATAAACTAAATCACCAAATACTTTATTAATAGTACTTGATCTACTTAATCTTAAAATGGGATTAAATAGTTTAATCATCCTAATTTCTTTTCCATGAATTTCTGCTATAAGCCTAACCATCTCAGAAGTACATACATATTCGTTATTCTGTGGGAAAAATATTCCGTTAGAAGCTTCGTCAATCAATAATCTTATAAATTCACATAAGTTATCGATATAAATCATACTACGCTTATTTTCTATGCTAGGGAAAAAAGGCACCTTAAGTGCAAGGTTAGCTAGTCTCGGATAATTTCCTTTACAACCTTTACCATAAATCATCGGGGGACGAATAATGGCAACTTTAAATCCAGTGCCTTCTAAAGATTTTATCAATTCCTCGGCCTCAAGCTTTGACTTGCCGTAATTACTTATTGGTTTGGCAGGTGTGTCCTTGTCTATAATTCCTATTTCTATACCATAAACACTCATAGAGCTAAGAAATATAAATTGCTTAACTCCATCAACTCTTGCCTTTTGAGCAACTTCGTAAGCCAAATCACGATTAACCTTGTAATAAAGATCAGCATTTTCTTTTGTTTCCTTTATATGTGCAATCCCAGCAACATGAAACACACCATCATATCCTGATAAATCCTTTTTCTTCCATGTATCATCTCTTAAACTAATTGTATCTACCGAATATCTATCAGGATATTTATTAAGCCAATCCTTCAGGCTCGTACCCACATAGCTATTTTTACCTGTTATCAATATCCTTTTCATTTAGTAACTGACTCCTTAGTATTGGTAACATCCTTTTGACCCGTTGCACCTGTACTACCTTCCACAATCCCATCACTTTTCACTACACTTACAATGGTTCCAAAGAAGCATTTAACATCCATCAAAAGACTAAGTCTCCTAACATACTCTCCGTCCAACTTTGCTTTTATCTCAATAGGAAGTTCATCTCTCCCATTAATCTGCGCCCAACCAGTTAGGCCAGGGAGAACATCATTAGCACCGTACTTGTCTCTCTCTTCAATCAAATCATACTGATTCCACAAAGCAGGTCTTGGCCCAATAATACTCATCTGCCCAACAAAGATATTCCAAATCTGTGGTAACTCATCTAATGAAGTTTTCCTTAGAAACTTACCCATTTTAGTGATATATTGTTCCGGGTTATCTAGTAGGTGTGTCGGTGTATCCTTTGGCGTATCAATTTTCATCGTACGGAACTTTAAGATATTAAAATAAGTTTTATTAATACCGACACGTTTTTGTTTAAACAAAACGGGGCCTCTTGAATCGAGCTTAATCAGTATAAGTAATACTAAATAAAGCGGAGATAGTACTATAATTCCAATTAAAGAAAGAATGATATCTATAAATCTTTTTATATTTATATACATGGTAACACTCCTTGAAAAAAGCTATTTAGTAAATTAGGACTTAATTGGAAATCATCCGCTTTTCCAACCAACTACTAAGACACTAAATCTCATCTGTTTCAGATAAAGACCGCATGTTCATGACAAACTTCTGTATAGCTTTTTCTAAAGCAGGAATGCTAATTATGATTAGCATTCCTGCTTTGAAATTTCTTAACTTAAATAACGTGAAGCCTATACATTCACATAACTTCTTCATACCGTTCATAAAATAATCTCTTACAAAATGACTTTATCCTTTTCCAGGACACTTTCTATATACTGCATAACATCCTCTTTCAAATCTCCTCGCTCCAACGCAAACTCAATCTGTGCCTTAATAAATCCAAACTTATCACCTACATCATGGCGTACGCCTTCAAAATTATAAGCAACAACCATCTGTTTTTCATTAAGTCCTTTTATCGCATCAGTCAACTGAATTTCATTCCCAGCACCAGGCTTCTGCTCATCTAATATTTCAAATATATCAGGCCTTAAAATATATCGTCCCATAATAGCATAATTAGAAGGAGCTTCTTCTTTGCTTGGTTTTTCCACTAGATCATTAATATGATAACAATCCTTATCTATGCCACCATTTTTCACTGAGATAATGCCATATTTTGAGACATCCTCATTAGGCACTTGCTGAACCCCAATGACGGATGAATTGTACCGTTCATAGACGTCTATCAATTGCTTCAAGCATGGCTTCCCATAAGCATGCACAATATCATCACCTAATAGGACAGCAAACGGCTCGTCGCCTATAAACCGACTCGCACAAGCTATAGCATGTCCAAGTCCCAGAGGTTCTTTCTGACGTATATAGTGGATATTAGCTAAGTTTGAAATACTTTGTACTTCTTCTAATTGTGTAATCTTACCCTTACTCGATAACGTTTCTTCTAACTCATATGATTTATCAAAATGGTCTTCAATGGCTCTTTTTCCACGACCAGTCACAATAATAATGTCTTCTATTCCTGAAGCAACCGCTTCTTCGACAATATATTGAATGGTTGGTTTATCTACGATCGGTAGCATCTCTTTTGGTTGTGCTTTTGTCGCTGGTAAAAACCTCGTGCCTAAACCAGCTGCTGGTATAATCGCTTTTCTCACTTTTTGCATCCTCTTAACCTCCTTATCATACCCTTATTGAATAGCCTCACCATTTTGATCTCTCTGTACTGGAGATACCTGAGGCGCTGAGTTTATCCAGTAATACCGACCAAATACAACAAAAACACTGATCATTACGCCTAAGACTCCTGCTATGGCAACATTCAGCTTCTTATTTGGACTTGCTGGACTTTCGGGTTCAACCGCCTGGCTTGTAATTAATAAGTTTTCCTCTACTGCGAATTGTTCCTCAGCGATTCGCTGTTCAAGATTATTCTTTCTATTTTGTAGTTCTGTTATTTTTATATCGATGTCTAATTGTTTTTGTTGCAGGTCTAGGTACAACGGATTAAGGTGCTCATTCTGATACTGTATGCTTCCTGAATCAGCGTTTGAACTCGTATTTTCAGTAACAACAGAGTGTAGGAATGAGTCTTCAGTCAGTGAGTTGTTGGTAACAAGAATTTGTGGTGTCTTATTCAGTTTCTCTAGGATGTCCTTTAAGCTATTTTGTTCAATTTCTATGTCCTCATTAATCATTTGGATTTCATACTTTAATTGTTGTGTTAGCTGTTGTGTCGATTGGTTGTACATATACTTGATATACTCTGATGTAACAACGTTGGCTATGTGTGCCGCTTGCTCTGGATTGTTATCCAGCGCGTAAATTCTTATCAAATTGGTATCTCCTACTATTTCTGCTCGAACTTTTTGACGAAGGCTATTTATAGAAATATCTTGTTCATGATCTAATTGTTGTATTGTTCCACTCATAACCTGATTATTGCTTACGTGTGCCACATACGATTCGAGATTGAGATTGTCTGTATCTGCAGTGACCATCACCGTTGCACTGGCCTCATACGTAGGATCTAGGATAAAGAAGCTGTTGATCCCACTGAGCAATACAGCAATTGCTGTCACACTCGCGATGATCCACTTGCCATTCAAAACCACTTCAATGAGTTCTCTTAAGCTAATTTCATCTTCCATGTGTAATTTGTTTTGTTCCTCTGTCATTTCTGCTCCCCCAATAGAATAATGGTTATGTACTTTGAATAAACACTGTAAAAGGTCTTAGCTCTATCGTTAAATCATATAAACAACAGAGCTAAAATCTTTTCTCATCAATACAAGAATTTAGTCTAATATTCTTGATTTTTGCGTTTAATACGTCACTATCCGAGTGCCATTATACCACATTCAGTCATCGTTTTATGATTTAAACCTTATATTTTCCATATTTTCTTGTGATTGGAAACTTCGTTGCTCCCCTAAATATTAAGATCGTTGGTATGTTATTAATTTTATCGACAATCGTTGCCTATGTATAGCTAAAATTTTGTCAATTGATGTCTACGGTACACTTTAAAACACTTTCTATTTCTATTTTGATCGTTCCTCCTACCAGATTATTTTTTAAAAAATCAAGCAACAACCCAAGCATTGTCATCCTAGGTTGTTGCTTTTTAAAAAGGCAGGGGTCTTACTCAAAGAGATAGATTAATAGGTAAACGTACTGACTGAGAACAGGTCACTGCATTAAGCAACTGTCTCTATATCAAGCTAAGTTTCTTTGTTGAAGCTTATTCATGCTAGCCTAGTAGATTAGTCCTCGTCCTCGTCGTCATCTTCATCGTCATCTTCGTTGTCTTCGTCATCATCTTCATCTTCATCATCTTCGTCGTCTTCATTTTCCCACTCGATTTCATAGGATGTGCCGTTCGTGAATGTCACTTCGATTTCGAGTTCATAAAGTTCACGATCAGATGGTAGGATATCAAGCACAGCGTTTAGAAGCTCTTCCTTCGTCATGTCAGCGGAAAGGTCAAGCTCTTCTAGTAAACTTTCTAGTTGTTCTTGTGCTTCTTGTCCTTTTACTTCTACCTTACCATCAGAAGACTCTGCTTTGATTTCTGCTTTGACTTCGTCTTCTTCTAATTCATATTCCCATTCAACTTCTGCATCGTTCTCAAATTCAGCCTTCACTTCAAAAGCTCTGATACCAAACTTGTCTTCGATAACCTCTTGGCTATCTTCAGAGCCTTTCCATTCCACCTTGAACTTAGAACCGTTGGAGAATTTTACCTTTACTTCAAGCTTCTCAAGGTCGCCTTCTGGTAGAGCCTCAACAATTTTGTTCGTCAGGTCTTCCTTCGTATCTTCTGCATTCAGTTGAAGTTCTCCAAGCACGGATTCTAACTGCGCTTGAGCTTCTGATCCCTTGATTTCTGTTTTACTATCATTTAATTTCTCTTCAATCTTGGCTTCTACTTTCCCATGCTTCTGCTTGTATTTCCACTCTACTTTAGAACCGTTCTCGTACTTACCTTCAACCTTGAATTCTACGATGTCTAAAGCCTCTTCGTCCACGTTTGTCGTGTCGATGATCGCCGCTTCGACTACAACGCCATCTCTAGCGATAAGGTTTAGCGCGTCACCTTCAGCTATTTGATCAGCATGAACGAACTTATCTCCATATTGAACGAGAAGCTCAGAAGAGATACCAAATGTAAATGTGTCTCCACTGAAGGATTTGACTGTCAGTTCACCATCGTAAACGTCGTCAGTAACACTGTCTTCTTCGTATACGTCAAAGCTCACGCTCTCTACTTCACCGCTGACAAACACAGCCCCTTCTTGCTCAAGTAGGTTTTCGTTTGTACGGTCTAGTAATGCCGCCATTTCAGCACGTGTCACCGGCTTGTTCGGCTTGAACGTGTTGTCTGTGTAGCCTGTGACGAGGTCATAATCTACAGCCACGTTCACATAACCCACAGAACCTGCTGGGATCTCGTCTGTATCTGTGAATTCAGGTGTTTCCGTCATAACGTCTAGTGCTTCATCTGTTAGATCTAAAGCACGAACAAGTAAGCTTGACACCCAAACACGAGAAGCTGGCTTGTTCGGTTGCAGCTTGTCCTCTGCTGCATCAAAAAGGCCATTTTCTAGTGCGACTAGTAGGTAGCCCTTAGCCCATGGCGCTTGCTTCTCAATTTGTTTCGTGTCTTTGAATTGTAACGTCACGTCTGTGTCTTTCTCTTGGGCTTCCTCTTCAAGTCCCATGAGGCGGACGGCTGTCACTACAGCTTCAGCACGTGTCACGGGCTTGTTCGGTTGGAACGTCCCGTCAGTATAACCAGTGAAAATATCTTTCGCTGTCATGCTGTTGATATAATCCCCAGCCCAAGGCGCTTCATCTGAGTCCTTGTACTCAATGTCTAAGGTTTGACGATCCTTGCCTTTTCCTTTGTTATCTTTTGCGTCGACAGCTAGTGGAGCTGCCATGCTAAAGACGAGGGCAAAGACAAGCGTCAACATTAACGCAGAACGTAAATTGCCTTTTTTCATGCGTGTTTCCTCTCCTTTATCGATTGTTATAGCGAGTCTCCCAATATTATGTAAAACACGAAGTCACATACACTGAAACCTCCGTGTTCAAATGGGAGCTAGTACACATTTCGACATTGTTGAACAAAATGTGTCGGGAGTTGGAGAAAAATTTGCCAAAGGAATATAAAAAACAAGTTTGATATAACGTTAAAGCTACGAGCACGCACACTGGCGTGAAACCAAAAAAAGACACCCGCTTAGGGGTGCCTTCTCATTCATCTATACTGTGACGTGATCTTACTCTTCGTCTTCTTCCTCAGTGTCTTCTTCTGTATCCTCTTCAGTATCTTCTTCTGTTTCTTCCTCAGACTCTTCAGCATCTTCTTCGTCTTCGTCATCTTCAACTTCAAGTGCTTCTGCGTCTAAGATATCGATTCTAACGATAACGCCGTCTTTGACAACGAGTCCTACGATCTCTCCAGCTTCAAGCTCACTTGCTGTTACGTCTTCATCGTCTTCAGCCTTTACTTCTAGGTCAGCTGCAACGTCGTAAGTCACTTCTTCTCCGTCTACAGTTTCAACTGTGATCGTACCGTAAACTTCTTCCGTTACAGACTCTTCTTCGTTGCCTTCTTCTTCATAAACATCTCCAGTTACTGTTTCTTCCTCAGATGCTTCTTCATCAGCTTCCTCGAAGTCTACTTCAACGATCGTTCCTTTTACGTCAAAAGCGTTGAATTCAAAATCCTCGCTTGCACGGTCTAAAAGTGCAGCCATTTCTGCGCGTGTCACGTTTTTGTTTGGTTTGAAAGTGCCGTCAGGATAACCAGTGATAAGCTCATTCTCAGCTGCAACGTTCACATAACCGCTAAGTCCTGCTGGGATCGCACTTGCATCAACGAAATCTGGTGTTTCAGTTAAAGCTTCTTCTGCTTGCTCTTCAAGGTCTAACGCTCTTACTAGGATTTGAGAAACCCATGCACGAGACGCTGGACGTTGTCCGTGAATACGATCTTCACCTTCAAGTAGTCCTTCTTCTAGTGCTGTTAATACAAAGCCTTTAGCCCAAGATTGATGTCTCTCGAATTGTTTTGCGTCAGAGAATGGAAGTTCTTGATCAAGGTCTTGCTCTTGTGCCACATCATCAAGTTCCATAAGACGAACAACGGTTGTGATCACTTCTACACGAGTGACAGGTTGGTTCGGGCGGAAAGTGTGGTCAGGGTAACCTGTAAATAATTCTTTTGCTCTCACGTTATTGATGAAGCCTGCTGCCCAGTGATCATCTGAGATGTCGCTGAATCCGTCTTCGCCTTCAGTCCCTTCTTCATCTGTGCCTTCCTCTTCTTCGTTGCCTTCCTCTTCATACACGTCTTGTGTCACTGTCTCTTCTTGTTGTGCTTTTTCTTGGCCTTTCGCGTTTCCTTTACCATTTCCATTGTTTGCATCGGCATACGCTGATGCTGAACCAAATACGAGTATTAAAGCAAGTGCGGCTGTTACGAACTTACGTACATTCATTTTTTAAGTTCCTCCTCTAATTTTAATTAATATATTGATGATGGCCCATACAGTTTTAGTCTGTGGTGCAGTATGTACTCTGTGGTGCCATTCATTGTCTATCTGGGCTTTCACAAATAGCTTTCGGCTTGTCCTAACTTTTTGTGAGGGGGTCGTTTGAATTTTTCTATAAAAAATGTGGAAAAAGTTAAAAAGGCACGTTCTACTTCTCCCCTCGTTTCATTCGCTATCGCTGTACCAATAATAATCATGATTAGTGCACCTATCATAGAATTAAAAAAGTAAGAGCAAGCACACGCCTTACGGTGTGCTTGCTCTTACGGGGTTCGTATACATGAACGATACAAAGATTATTCCACGTCTTCTTCAGTGTCCTCTTCTTCTTCGTTGTCTTCAACTTCTTCATCTTCCTCTTCTTCAGGAACCTCTTCTGTATCTTCCTCTTCGTCTTCATCGTCATATACATCATCTGTTACGGACTCTTCTTTTTTACCAGCGTTTTCTTCTTTCTTCTCTGCGCCTTTTCCGTTAGCGGCCTTTAGCTCTCTCGCTTCTGCACCATTGCCGTTTTCTGCTTTCTTTTCGCTAGCTTCTGCACCGTTTCCGTTAGCGCCTTTCTTTTCACTTGCTTCTTTGCCTTTCGCATTTGGTTGAGCTTCTTGCTCCTCTTGTTGTTGTTCTTCTTCAGGTGCTGTCTCAACATCCTCCTGAGTTTCGTTAGCCGCAGCAAATCCCATTGCTAGTACTAAGAAAGCTGCGCCTCCCATAATCCATTTGCGTAAGTTCATTTGCACTCTCTCCTTCGCAATTTTTTTAATTTTTAGGCTTCTCCTGCTGTCTGGTTAAAGCTTTCGATCGCTTTATGTCATTTTGTGTCGGCTTGTTTTAATTTTAGGGCTAATATCCCATACTCAGAAATCCGTTATGGGACTAAGGAAGGTTTGATTGACAGAGTAAGGGAGTTTAAAGGGTCTAAGGGTGGTCTAGGAGAGCTCTAGAGACGGCTTAAAAACGTTAATACGGAGGGCCACGAGAGCCAAAATACGTACAATAAAAAAGTACAAATGAAATAATTTAAATGAAAAAACCCCTCCAACTGAGGGCGGAGGGGTGGGCACTTGGCACTTGTGTTGATGTGCCGTCATGCGTTTTTGCTATGTGATTGTACCACTGTTTATGTTATTTAATTTTGTTCGTTTACTATTTTGTTATGTTATTTGGCTTGTGTTGTTTATGCCCTTGTTGTGTTGATGAGCTCAACGATGTTCTCGTATGCTTTACTGTAGCTGATGTTGGTACCTGATATCGGCGTCCGCTTGTTCTGAGTCTGCATTCTCAGATGACTCCTCATCTCGTAACGGTTCTCTATCTAGAAAGTGATGCACGAGCTCATGAATACGGTCTATCTCCGCTTGAGGGATCATCTCGTACGAGTATATCCCAATTTGCTGACCTTCTCCTTCTATAGAGGTGGTTTCTAAATTCTCCATATCGAATTTATAAAACGATCTGATGAGCCGGTCTAGCTCTTTTGGTTTGAGAGTCGTGGAGACATTATCTCCAACAACATCCATCATATTAAATATTCTCGTCAGGCTCCTCACTGAAAGCAGTTCGTGTCCCAGTGCTTTTAGCACACGTTGCTGTCTCTCCATACGAAGATAATCACTTGTGTAGTAACGGGAACCACGATTGTCTTTTCGTGCACGGACAAAATCTAGTGCGTTTTTACCGTCGAGGACCTGCTGACCTTCATCTAAGTTTATATTCGTTCCATCGGCAGGATCATAATATCTGATGGTTCGGTCAACATAAACGTCTACACCGCCAACGAGGTCAACGAGTTCAATGAAACCATTAAAGTCAATGGACACGTAGCCTTTGATAGGGATATCTAACCATTCTTCAATTGTCTCTATGGTATATTCCACGCCACCGATTGAAAATGTTTGATTGATCTTTTTTAACTCACCTGGGATTTTTTCCACATAACTGTCCCGAGGGATGGAGATCAGCTTCACCTTCAGTTCCTCTGGGTCAACTAACGCTAACATTAAAGTATCGGGTCGACCCGTGTCGTCTTGGTCCATCCTCTGATCTATACCGTATAATAGAAGGGCAAAAGGCTCTTGTAATTTCTCTTTAGGTTCTTTTTCTTCATCTGAATCGGGATCTTCCGTATTTTCACTCTGGTCTTCATCTACATGCCACTCGCTAAGCATATCTTGGTAACTTTGATACAACGCAAACCCACTTACTATGACTATTAATAGTATGGCTATAGAGCCCCACAAGAGTATTTTTTTCAACATGTGTCGTCACGTTCTCCTTCGTCATCAGGGACTGTAGTCCTAAAATATGTGCCTGTGCCTAAGATATAATCTTGTATGAAAGTCCTACTCTCCATAATATACCGTTTGGGTCTTATGAATGCAACGCTGAACTGGTTTTGTTGCAAAATTGTCGATTTATTTAATTAGGAGGGCGGAGGGCTTGGCAACGTTGTCCTTTCCTCCATCTATCATATAATCTCCTTTCTTTAGACATAGTAAAAGAAAGAGGTATGAACGAAGAGGTTTTTATTATATCCCAGAACCAAAATCAGCTCTCATCGTCTTGACTCATTTTGAGGGTCGGCCATAAATTGTGTACGTAAAAAAAGGTATTATGTGAACTAATTCCTTTTGTGCTGACTTGTTAAGATGATCATTCACTTTTTTTATGTTATAAGGTATAATTCGGTTAAGAACGATTTATACTTTTAAAAGAGGTTATCACAGTCTTGAGTACCACAGGACTCACCTAAATTTTTGCCAAAAGAAACCCCCACTACGGCAATAGTGGGGGTTTCGTCGTTCTATCGACGGAAGATGAACTTGAATAATCCGATTAGGATATTCTTATCTACCAGTAAATGAGAAAGCCCCCCACGATATGTAGGGGGCTATTGTTATATTATTTATGTACCTTACTACTAACAGTTAATAGCTTCTTCTATGGCTCACGATGGCAAAAGTGAGACCCATGGTCGGTCCATTCTTTTTATCAATGACCCGAAATCTTGGTCGGTGCGGGTATAATAAAATATGATAACTATGATAATGTTGCACCGACGAAAGATCTAAGGCTTTGTGCCACCAAAAGTGACACATTTTTATTTAGTAGCTGGATTGTATGGTATGTAGCTTTACTTCCCAATAGGAAGTGTATATCAAATTAACACAACTTTCAACATTTTTTTCACAAGTTTTTTCAGTCTTTTGACCTAGATTAGATCAAAAAAAGGCACACGACAGCATGCCCGTTTCCCTTCATCATGCTTTCTTCAGCTATTATTCATTTGTGTCGATCAGCCCAAACATCTCTTCTATCATGTTTACCAGCGCATCCATTGACACCACAAACGGTACGACGTGTTGTGCAAGTCTGACCGACTTAACCGTCTTTTTTAGCACCAGTTTGGTATAATCCCACTACGGCAAAAAATGGGGTTCTGTTGAGTCGTAATAATGTCGGGCCGCTTCTTCAAATTTGCCTTGTTTATATAGACAATGAGCCAGGGCCAGGGTGAGCTGTCGTTCTCTGTTATGATCCTTCACATGATGACTTAAGACTTTACCCTGCGTGTAAGCATGGTGTGCTTGCGCCATATCGCCCGTATGCATGTACGTATCACCTAGCGTTTGATACGCCTCTATGAGATGCGACGTGTATGGGGAATCTTGGTTCATAATATCCTGACAGACTTTTTGCGCCGCCACAATGTTGTCTTGAACGACGTACATTTGGGCCAAGGCCAGTTTCGTTTTCAAATATTCTTCCCCATGATCCAACTCCTTAAAAAGGGCCATACTGGACTCAAAGTACGCCTCTGCCTGCTCCACTTCACCTCGCATCCCTAATAACATCCCCAGGTTATGCTTCACTGCTGCTATATTTTTGGTGTCATGGGCTAGTGAAAAGAAGTTAAGGGCACGGTTATAATTTATCTCCGCCTCCGTGTCATTCTCTAGCTTGCGGTTACATATCCCTAAAGCCATGTTGATATGACCCGTTTTATAGTAAATACCGGATGCGTCAGACAGTGCACAAGCCTCGTTCAAATACTTTACTGCTGAGTAGTATTCTCTGAACTTACCGTGTGCAATCCCTAAGCATAACAGTAGATAGATTTTGTGCTTGGCGCTGATTTGTTCAGTAGAGGAAACGGTATACGCCTCTTGTAATAATGCAAGCGCATCGTAATGATGTTCTAGCTTCAGTAAGATATCGGCGAGAGATATTTGAGACACCAGTCTACGCTCAACGTAGATCTCTTCTTGTTTATCGGACAAGACGTTGATGCTTTTCTGCAGTAAGCGCTTGGCGTTCTGCATGCGGCCTTGTTCGGCACGTAGAAGACCCACTGACCAGTACAGTAGTGATCGGGCATAGTCGTCCAACTCGTGTAATGACACATGGGGTTTTACACGTGCAAGAATGCGTTCTGCCTCCTCAAACCGACCTTCCTCCACACAGTTGGCTAGCATTTTGACTTGTCGTACGACTTCAGTGAGTTGCATTTCATTGTTTTTAGGGCCAGCGAGCAACGCTTCAACACTCGTATTTAATTTTGCCGCAATCTTCTGCAACGTATCGTAAGAACCATTTATGACACCGCTTTCAATACGGGACAAATAGCTTCTGGTGACGATACCGTCGGCCAGCTCTTCCTGTGTCATGTTCAGTTGTCTACGACGTTCTTTTATTGTATAGCCGATGTTTTTCATCTCTGTCCTCTCCTTCTTCTCTATACTGCCAGACATATGCCTTAGTGACAATGCCACACTACACATTATGTAACATTTTTTGCGACGCGTTCAAATGTGACATTCAGTATAAAAGTCATATTGACGTCGTGGATAAATATGGTTTAATGTTAACTTATGTACACAGTATACAACACAAACAATTTTGTAAACAGATGTGTACAATATGGATAAGGAGTGGATCTCTTTGGTAAAGGGCTTAAGGTTGTTTCAACATGCAGCGATGTTAGAAAAGGCATCATCTGATGGAGGGCAACAAACGGTAGAAGAAATCTGGCCATTGATCGTGCATCAAGGGTGATACACCATGACAAAAACGGCACTGAGGTCGGAGATGGATCGGTTAAATCATTTTATTGATCATTATGGGAAAAAAGACTTCACTGTTGGCACCCTAGGACCTTCTGGCAGTAGTAGTGAGGCCGCGACGCAATTCCTTTTGGGTTCTTTCTTTGAACAGTATGAGGCAAACGTCACGCTTTATGACTCGTTTGAAATGTGTTTAGACACCCTCGGTACAGGCGACATTGATGCGGCAGTCGTACCCCACGCTTACCCCAAGATAAACTTATTCTACATGAATCCTAACCTAGAACTAACGTATATGTTCAGAATGGATACCCCAATGTATGGATTAGCTGCAAGACACGATTATGTCTTTCATGAAGAAGCGCTTACGAACGAGATCGTCCTATCTCACCCAGCACCCGTATCTCTTATGGATTTCTATTGCGCACCAAAGATAAAAGAGAAGCCTATCCAATACAAATTGATAAGTTCCACAAGCAAAGCCGCTCAGCTAGTGGCTGAAGGTCATTACAACCTAGCCCTCACGAATTGGAATGCGATACAAACATACAACCTCACGTTTGTCATGACCTTCGAGCCCATTCGCATGAGTTGGTCCATGTTTACGAAAAGGAGACTGGTCTAGCATGGTACAACAATTAAAATCTGATTATTTTCCACCCGCTCGGTTAGTGGAATGGGAAAACGGCATCAAACAGTACGCTTACAGAAGAGGCGATACAGAGGTGTTAATCTCCTACGTCCCCGCCCATACCACCGTTGATGCACATGCACATCCAGAGGTACAGATCGGCATGGTGATCCAAGGCGAGTTGTTGATGACGGTAGATGAGGAAACGCAATTGTTGACACCGTTAGCATCCGTTTATGTGGCCCCTCCGCAGACCCGTCATTCTGCTGTCAATCCATCTAGCGAGGAGACCATCGCTGTAGACATTAAACGCTTAAAACAAGATGAGGCCTATACGGTTGAGACCGACAGTTACTTTATTGCTCCCAAGTTAACGAGAGATCTTATACCTGGCATGGCGGTGACTTTCTTTTATAATCAATGGTTTGAGCTCATGCTCGCGGATATCCCACCCCACGGGGGTGAGATGCCACACCACCGTCATCGGAATGAACAGATCGGTATCTGTATCGGTGGCGGCTATGAGATGACCATTGAAAATGAAACGGTCCAAATGGATTTTGGTCGTACCTACTTTTGTGAAGCGAAAGAGTATCATAGTGCTATTAATAGACAGGCGGAAGCGTCCAAATCCATTAATCTATTCTTCCCTCCGCGATATAACAGGACGCGATCATGATGAGACCGATCTGTTTGGTCACTGGCGCTAGCAGAGGCATCGGATTAGCCATTGCTCAAGCGTTATACAACCGTCATTATACATTGATTCTAAACGCAAGAAACGCAGGGGCGCTCAAGGACGCTCAAGCGTCAATCGAAGCTCAGGCCACACGTGAGAGCCAAACACCATCTGAACGATCAGTAAGGAGTGAATGCCCCGAGATTTATCTCTATCCCGGGGATATGACAGATGAAGATGTACGGCAAGCGTTATTCACTTGGATCACCAATCATTGGGGTCAATTACACGTTCTAGTGAATAATGTCCCTAGCCAAATGAGTGTCAGACCCGAAGAGATGACACCCGCTCATATCCAATCCGCTGTAGCAGATAAATTAATTCCTTATCTTGATCTGACCAAGCAAGCGATGCCGCTCATGCAACAGCAAGCGTATGGCCGTGTCATTAATATTGTCGGTAACTTCGCTCAGGAACCGAATCCTGACATGTTTCTTAACGGGATGATTAATGCTGCTATTATGAACGCTGCCAAGTCTGTAGCAGATCAGTTGGCCCCCACGGGAATTACGGTTAATTGTGTCCATCCAGGTGTGATTGAAACGGATCGTTATCACAGCGCACGTGAGCATATTGCACACACGAGTCACATCAGTGTTGAGGATGCCACTGCAAGACTGATCAAGGATATTCCAATGAACCGGGTGGGTCAGCCACAGGAAGTAGCAGCGTTGGTGGCCTTTCTCGCTTCAGCGGAAAGTGCTTACGTCACGGGACAGAATATCTCCGTTGATGGCGGCCAACGCAGGTCAATGTAAAGTGAAGAAGGTGATGAGATAATGGTAGACACGAAAACTTTTGAGGATAAAGTGGTCATTGTCACGGGCGGTGCCGGTGGTATCGGTCTCGCCACAGTGAAGCAGTTCGCTGAACAAGGGGCCCATGTCGTCATCGCTGATATTAATCAGACGTTAGGGACCACATCCAAGTCGGCGCTTGCTGCTGAAGGCTACTCTGTTAGCTTCCAACATACCGATGTAGCGGATGAAGCGGATTGCGAGGCGTTAATGTCCCGTACAATCGAACAGTTTGGGCACTTAGATATCTTAGTCAATAATGTCGGCATTGAAGTGACGACACCGATTCATAACATGTCCATAGAAGAGTGGAACCGTGTGATGAACGTCAATCTGACCAGTGTTTTTCTATGTAGCAAACACGCCCTACAACATATGTTGAGGCAGAAAAGCGGCGCTATTGTTAATGTCAGTTCCGTCGGTGGTCTGGTCGCTTGGCCTAAGATTGCGGCCTATAACGCGTCTAAAGGCGGGGTCCTCATGCTCACGAAAGCGATGGCCAGTGACTATGCTCGAGACAACATTCGGGTAAATTGCGTCTGTCCAAGTATTATTGACTCACCCATGACAGACACGTCCATTGGGGCTGAGAATCGTGATGAAATCAAAGCTCAAAAAGCAAAATTAAATCCGATCGGTCGGTTAGGCCAGCCGGAAGACGTCGCGAGTGCGATCCTCTACTTAGCATCCGATCAAGCTTCTTTTGTCACGGGGACGGCTCTAACGGTCGATGGTGGTTATACAGCAGTGTAAGGAGTGTGAACAGCATGCAAAAAAAGAAAAGAGTCCTCGTCATCGCGGACCTTGGGGGATGTCCCCCACACAGTTTCTATGAAAGTGTAGCGGAAAAATATCATATTATCAGTTACGTTCCTCGCCCTTTTGCCATATCCGCTGGGCATGCACGCTATATGGAGGAATACTCCATCGCAGTGGTGAAGGACCCAGATATGCTACAGGATATCGAAGACTACCCACACCCCTCCTCTATTTACTGGGCTGATGGCGAATATCACAAACCTGAAGAACAAGTGGTGGCAGACATTAAAAAAGTGGCGACCTTATTTGAAGTGGATGCCATCACAACGAATAATGAATTGTTCATCGTACCCATGGCGCGCGCTTGTGATGAATTAGGCTTACGCGGAGCTGGTTATGAAGCGGCCAAAAAAGCCCGAGATAAGAATCTGATGCGTGAGTCTTTTAATCGATCGGGATTAGAAACGGTCCAAAGCCGAAGAGTGAAAAGCTTAGAGGACTTTTTACAAGCGGTCGAGGATATTGGCTTGCCTGTGGTGTTGAAGCCCACATATCTGGCCAGCTCCATTGGCGTCACCCTGATTGATGACGAAGAGCAGTTAGAGCGGACGTTTCTCGACACGGTTAAAGCGTTAGAGGGTATCCCGGTTCCCGACGCCATTACGTACGAAGCCCCGTTCATTGTGGAGCGATACTTACAAGGAGAGGCAGGAGATTGGTACGAGGAGCCCGGATACGGCGACTATGTGAGTGTAGAAGGGATGATGGTTAACGGTACTTATTATCCACTCGTCATCAATGATAAAACACCGTTAATTAAATTTACGGAGACCTCTCATATCACGCCGTCTATCCTAGATTCTGCTTCAAAAGCACTGATTATTGAAGCGGCTAGAAAAGCGAACGAAGGGTTAGGATTAGCCTACTGTTCCACCCATACGGAGCTTAAGCTTATGAAAGGGAAAAAAGTGGGTGTCATCGAAACGGCTGCCCGTTTTGGAGGATGGGACTTAATTCCTCAAATTCGCACCTCATTCGGGGTCAATGCACCCACTATGTTATGTGACCTGCTCGTCGATGGTCAATCGGATGACTTACCGCTGAAGGTTTTAGACGTCCCTCGGCAGTACTCTGCGGTGCTTAATCTGTACCTCACTGATTTTAAAACACAATATACGTTCGATTCTGATCAAATCAAGGTTCAATCCTTAGAATTGAACGAGGAAACACAGTTAGTGGGCGATACGTCTATTACCGCATTCAGTGCGCCTGAGAAAGGCACCGTTGTCAACGTGGACACGGATTTCGAGTCTTTGTACGCCTTAGCGACGGTTAATTTTGTCAGCTCGTCTCCACATGACCTGAAGCGCTCTATAGAGAACATACGCCAACATAGTGAACTCGTTTTTAGTCCTTGTACCGAACACCAACTAGAGGAGTCCAAATCATGAGTCAAGCGAATCGTACAACTAAGTTAAATAAAGATGCTAAGCTTCTGTTGGTCAGTCAGTCTGCTTCATTCATGGGAGATTACTGCGTCCTCCCTGCTATCTTAATTTTAGCGACTTATTACGGCAACTACTGGGTGGTATCCGGTGTGCTTGTCGTACGCAGTATACCGATGATCTTTCAACCCTTTCTGGGCGTCTTCGTCGATAAGTTTGAACGCAAAGTGATTATGTTCTGGACAGATATCATAAGAGGGCTATGCTTCTTAGCTCTCTTTTTTCTCCCTGAAGGAGAGTTTCCGCTTCTCTTTCTAGGCTTGTTATTCGTTTCTTATGCCAGTGGGGTGTTCTTCAACCCAGCACGATTGTCCCTGATGGCTAATCTAGGCGTGGATGTGAAACGCATCAATACGCTCTTTGCCTTAGCGACAACGCTATGTATTATTTTCGGGGCCAGTTTTGGGGCACTGTTCTTGTTCTTAATGGGATCAGTTAAAGCGGCCGTCCTCTTCAATGCCCTGTCTTACCTTTTACCCGCTGCACTGGTGTTAATGATTAAGGCAGAGTCACCCAAAATCGATAGTGTGGGATTCAGAGCACACATGCAAAGCTTTAAACGCGGGCTTTTAGAGATTAAGGGCAATGCTTATGTGCGTAACGCCGTGTACTTGATGATGACCATGGCGACAATGTGCGGCGTAGCCTACAGCTTTTATCCTTCTGTGAGTGAGGGATTTATAGACGGTGAGGTCGGCAACTTTATCTTGACGGTGGCCCTCGGTGTCGGTGGGTTCATCGGAGCGAAGTCAGTGGAACGCTGGGGATTCCAATCTCAAGTAGGGATCACGTTATTTTATATCTTGTCCTTGGCTTCTATATTATGCTTTATCTATTCACCGACGTTTATGTTCGCAATGCTTGCGGCCACGGTGTTTTATATGGCCATGGAGTTTGGGGAAGTGATAGCGAAGGTACGGGTGCATGAGAGCACAACGAATGATATACAAGGTAGAATCTTTGCTGTATCTGAGGCTTTGATCGGGCTGTGCTTGTCGCTGGGGGCCTTGTTCATCAATCTATTCTCACTTCCGGTTATCGCAGGCATCATTGGTTTAATGATTATCGCTCTGGCGGTGCAGTCTCGATCTCTGCGCCATATGACGGATAAGGAACAGCATTCAGGCTCTGCACCTGGGGTGTAATAGTCTTATAATTCTATTCTTATTAGTTCTGTCTTATCAGTTCTAGGGGTTTAACAATCTATCATGTGGGGAAACATACGCGTAAATCAACCTAGGAGGAAGACAACCATGCGTGGTACACCCTATGTGATTTATTTCATTAATATCGTCATTGGTATCGCCCAAGTGGTCTTAGGGTTACGTATTATTCTAAAGTTGTTCGGTGCGAATACGGCTGCCCCGTTCGTACAGTGGGTTTATGATACGAGTGCCCCATTACTTTACCCTTTCGAGGGTATCTTTCCGACAAGAGCATTAGATGGCTCTTTCGTCATTGAATTCTCTAGTCTGTTTGCCTTTGTTATTTATACTTTAGTGGGGTACCTTCTTACTCAGCTTGTACTGATGTTGGATAAGACGGCCAGGAAGTAGCCGGGGTTAGTCAAGATTAAGATTCATGTTCAGGTTAAGGTCCGACTAGCTTCTGATTAAAAGCCAAAAACCAGAATATAGATAACAGGAGTATGAATGACGCTGATTTAATAAAAAAACCTGTTGGGGAGCATATCACACAATGCTTCCACAACAGGTTTTTTAATGACCTTCTTCGCTCTATTCACAGGCTCTTGTCAGGCGCTAATTGGAACGCCCCATGAGCATAAGAGAGATCTCATGTACGTTATTCACGGTCGAATACGTCTGGGTCTGGACCGACACGTTGGTCTTCATTAAGGGCTGAAATCTTATCCATGTCTTCTTGGCTCAGTTCAAAATCAAAGATGTCTGCATTTTCTTTGATACGATGTGGCTTAATGGATTTCGGAATGGTCACCACTTCGTTCTGAAGATCCCAACGTAAGATCACTTGCGCTGGAGATTTATCATGTTTGTTAGCAATCTCAACGATCGTTGGGTTGTCGAGCAGTTGGCCTTGCATTAATGGAGACCATGCTTCAAGCTGTATCTGATGCTGCTTACAGAACTCATGTACCTTCTGTTGTGTCAGCTTTGGATGAAATTCTACTTGGTTCACCATCGGCTTCACTTTACAGTCTTCCATTAGCTCCTCTAGGTGGTGCGCGTTAAAGTTACTTACGCCAATCGCACGCACACGCCCTTCTTCATACAGCTTTTCGAACGCTTGCCATGTTTCCTTGAACTTCCCTTTTTTCGGTAGTGGCCAGTGAATGAGGTATAGGTCAACGTAGTCTAAGCCTAGCTTTTTTAGACTTTCATCGAACGCTTTTAGTGTAGAGTCGTAACCTTGCTCGCTATTCCATAGCTTCGTTGTCACGAAGATCTCTTCACGAGGGACGTCGGTTTCAGCTAACGCTTGGCCAACCCCTTCCTCGTTTTTGTAAACAGCTGCTGTATCTATGCTTCTATAGCCTGTGTCGAGAGCGGCTTTAACCGACTGCACGACTTCATCTCCGTCTTGAACCTTAAATACACCTAAACCAAACCTTGGCATCTCTACCCCGTTATGTAATGTGGTACGACTTTGTAAGTTCACTGTATCTACCTCCTACTCATTTGATTTCTATTATATTAGAAAATCGTACAGATACAAAATATGATGACCACAAATTTCAGTTGGCTATGCTATCATGAGGTTATGAGCCATGTGTTTATCTGAAAATATATGGGTTATGAAGAAAGCAACGTTTTGAAGCCAGTTATGTAAGCCTGTTTTGCAAGTCAGAAAAATGGATGACAAGTAAAGGAGTCGATACAATGATCAAAGGATTTCATCACACAGGCGTTAAGGTCTCTGACATGGAGCGTTCCATCGCTTTTTATGAGAAAACATTCCAGTTAGAGGTCACAAGACGTACACACATAAGCGAAGACACTGAATTATGCTTCTTATCGTTTCCTGATTCCCCCGGAGTCAGTGTGGAGTTAATTTGTGAAAAACAACAAGCAGAACCTCTAGGGGAAGGACAAGTTCATCACCTCGCTTTCCGTGTATCAAACATTGAAGAGGAAATGTCCCGTCTCAAAAGTTCAGGCCTTTCTTTTTCAACAGAGGCGCCAATAGAAGTTTTAGGCGGCCTGAAAGTGGCTTTTACTACGGGACCGGACGATGAGATTCTAGAGTTGGTTGAAGAATAGCATCTTTAAAAGCTAAATACAGGAGAAATACAAAGAGCTTGGGGGACCCCAAGCTCTTTTGTATAGGCATGACTTGATACTTATATTACGATTATATCACGCACTGTGTTATATCGTGATATGACGCTTCTGCATTATTTTTTTAAAAAAGGTATATTCCGATTAGCCCTTCCTTCTATTAGGCAATACAGACTATGTTTGGAGGAAAATGCGGGAAAGTTTTGATTAGACTTTTTACTAAAAATAACATTGACAGCGCTTTCATAAATCGGTACTTTAAATATAACGCATGTTATACTATCCGTTATATTTTTATGATGAAGGGAGCTGTCTTCATGTCCACCTATGTGCAAGAGGAAACTTGGGATCGGGAAAAGATGAGAGATTTGCAATGGGAACGGTTAAAGACAACGATCGAGCGTGTCTACGAGAACGTCCCTTTTTATCGGACAGCCTTTCAAGAGGCGCAAATTGAACCGGAGAGCATTCAATCTTTGGAGGATTTGCAGAGGCTACCTTTTACCCAAAAGCATCATTTGAGAGAACATTACCCGTTTGACCTGATCGCTACACCGATAGAAGAGGTTGTACGGTTTCATGGGTCTTCTGGGACAAGTGGTAAGCCCACGGTAGTGGCCTATACGCAACAAGACATCGATCACTGGGCAGATATCGTCGCACGTTGTATTTACATGGCAGGTGGACGACCAGGAGACATATTACACAACGCTTATGGATATGGGTTATTCACTGGGGGACTTGGCTTGCACTACGGTTCTGAGAGGCTTGGATGTGCGACTGTTCCAATATCAGGCGGTAATACATCCCGACAGATCACACTGATACAAGACTTTAAACCTCGTGTCATCTGTGCGACCCCTTCTTATCTCTTAAACATCGGTGAAACGATGAAAGAGATGGCCATCGACCCTACCACTACTTCCCTCAAATACGCTATCTTGGGTGCCGAACCGTGGTCTGAGGAGATGCGCGATTATATAGAACAGCTTTTTGATATTAAAGCTCTAGACATCTACGGTCTAAGTGAGATTATCGGACCCGGGGTGGCGATGGAGTGCCCTGAGGGACAAGATGGTCTACACATTGCTGAAGATCATTTCCTCGTTGAAGTGATTGACCCTGAAACTTTACAACCGGTGGCGGAGGGAGAAGATGGGGAGCTTGTGTTCACGTCTCTCACCAAAGAAGCGTTACCGATCATACGCTACCGTACGGGAGATATCGCCTCAATCACTCGAGAGCAGTGTGTATGTGGACGGACAACGACGAAAATGAGCCGCGTCAAAGGCCGCATAGATGACATGCTCATTATTCGTGGGGTGAACGTCTTCCCTTCAGAGATCGAGCGTTACGTGCTACAAATGGAAGCCCTATCGTCTCATTATCAGATTCATTTATCGAAAAAAGGGGTCATGGACCACGCTGTGTTACACGTTGAAGTATCAGAATCTTTCTTCGACTCTATTCCAGGTCAAGATTTGAAGCATCCGCTAGCCCAAGACCTTGTGAAAGATATTCAACATACACTAAAGGAACAAGCTCTTGTCACGATGGATGTTCAACTTAACGCACCAAATACCATCCCCCGCTCAGAGGGTAAAGCCAAGCGAATTGTGGATCAGCGTAAGGCTTCTGTCGCCCAAACATAGAGAACTGACTAACTGTGAGAGGCTGAACGCTTAGCTGTATAAGTATACATGTAAACCAAAAAACATGCCATAGTGAGTGACCATGGCATGTTTTTTGGTTCAGTTCGTCTCACTTCCTAAGCTATAAAATGGTCAATAGGAACCCCATTATAACGGCTCCCATGAATGAAACGACGACATCCCTTTTCCCAAACTTGACCCCTTCTTCAACGATGATTCTATGTCCTATGTAATAAAAAATAATTAAAACAACAAAAGATAGAACGACATTGGCTATAAAATTAATGAAAATATTAACCACTACCTTTAAGGTTTTTACTCTTAATATTTTCCAATTACACCATATCATGTTTTTTTGTTATAAGTCATTAATTGGAAGCTCATTACAAGACGGTGGTCAATAGTGTAGAAGAAGTATCTATAAATTTATAAAATAGGAGACGGAGTACTTATTGGGACAAAATAAAAGGTAGCCTATGAATACTTTTGACATATCCATAGGCTACGAGCGGCCTTGAAAAGGCCTTTTATGTGTTTTCTAAACTTGATGTCTATCCTCTTTTATTCAAATTCGATATCAACACTTCGATCTTCAGCGTTGTATTGAACGTGAGCGCCTAGGCTTTCAGTAACAAAGCGTAGCGGGACCATGACGCGTGAATTTCTTATCTCCGCAGCGATCGGCATCTCCACTTCCGCCCCGTTCACAATAGCCACTCTATTATTAAGTTGCACGGATACTTCTTCCCCGTCTAATGAGAAGGTTGCTGTTTTGGTTGTATCATCCCAGCTGACAGGGCTTTGGGTTAGGTCAGAAATATATCTTACAGGGACAAATGTATGATCCTGGTTGATATAAGGTACAGTATCCATTTGTACCGTTTGGTGGCGAATCGTTGCATGCGCTTGGTCGATGAATAAGGTTCCTTTTTTCGCGAATACCAACTCTTCTAACGCATAACGCACGATGGAGTCTTCACTTAACGTTTTGTGTAATTCTGGGTCTTCTTTTAACTCATGAGTTGTCATGATCTTATCGGTGTCTGGTCGTGGAATTTCAACCGTTTCGCCTTGGTTCCATCTGAAGCCACTCATGCTTACTTCTATTTCTACAGGTCTTTCTAGTTCACTGTTCACAAGAGGGGTCAAAGACAAACTAAATGTATTATCTAGCTTCAACGTATGGGCTTGATCATCTACATAAACGTTAAACTGACCATCAAAGTTAGCGTCAACGCCCATTTCCTGCATAAGTTCATCTTTACCCATGTATTCTAACATTAAACCCACGTCTTTCAAGGTTTGTCTCACTAATTCAAGGTTGGCTTCACGATCACCAGGAGGTAAGAATTGCGCATCTGGTTCAACAGTGCTGTTTAACTCTTCCAAAGCGACATAAAAATCATCTAATCTATCATATTCTGCTAAGTTACCAAAAGTAAATGCGAGCATATTAAACAGTTCATCAAAATCAACCGCATACTCTATATGTGTCACTTCTTTTTGTCCATCAGGTGTATCTATCGTCACCTTGCCATTCGATGAAACATTGCTTAAATCGTAATCGTACTGACTAAGATAATTTTCAATAGACGGAAGTAAAGGTTCAAGTTGATCAGTTTTGTAAAATGCCCCCTCTATCTCCTGCATCCAATCATCTGTTATTTGAATATACTCTTCATCTGCAGATGTCTTCACATAGACACCGTTAGCCGTCTTAAACCATTCCACATCTAACTCTGGAAAAGTTCTATTATGAATGGTTATTGGTTGGTCTATGTAGACGCGAACATATTCTTCATTATCTAATGTTCTCTTAGACTCCACATGCACACCGTTCTCTAGAACTTCTAACAACATCAATGTCATATCATCCAATTCGGATTGATAATCGGTCGTAAAATTGGTCTTCACTTTGAACGTTTGTTCCGCTTCAAATGACGTGCTGCCCATTTCTAAGCTCTTAAAAGCGATAGAAGTGAGGGCTGGGCTTGTACTCTGACAGCCTGCTAGAAGCAGCGCGAAAGCGACAAAGATGATCATCCCTTTTTTCATTGACTCCACTCTCCCTTACATCTTTTTTTGTAAATAAAAATACCTCATACCCAAAACGGTGAGGTTCCATTGATGTGTTGAAGCTAGACCTGTCAAAAAGGCCTCACTTAGTCTATGATGTGTATTCTAGGTCACCTAACCACGTGAATATATAAATCTATTTAGTAGTTTATATAAAAATGTGAGTCGAATCAACAATTTTTTACAAAATATTCATGATTATCAAAAGACCCCACTTGGCGTAGTAGGGTCTTTTTGATACGAGTGGTGCCTCGCTCATCATAGCGTTAAATCATCATTGTACCAATAACGCCTGCAATGATGACCACGAGCAGAATAAATGGCACTAATAGCAAGAGGAAAATAATTAATAAAGTGGCAAACGCCTTCCAGTTGGAGAAACGGTGGACCTCACTCAATCCCCCAACCAGTATGACGACGGACCATATAAACAGAGCGAGCTGTATGAGTAATACGAGGGCTGTGATGACGGCTGTTGCAGCGTTATCGGTCATTAATGGATTATTCATCACGTGAGGCCCTAATATAAGAACCCCTAAAAATAAGATTATATTAGCCACAATCAATGGTAGGTTGGACCAAGCATATACTGTGCGGGTTTCTCGATGCGAGGCCTGACCGTCTATCCAGCTTCCCACCCACTTGTACAGCGCACTTAAAAAGAAAAAAGCGATGAATCCAGCCACGAGACCGCCGACTAAAGCGAGACCAAGCCAAAGCGCGAACATAGCGCTTGAGATATCTGTCAGTCCTTGAGATAATACACCACTCACACTGGAGAGTATCACAAGTAAGATAACCATATAACGAGGGTTTGTGTTTACCAGTTTTCGAACCGTGACTTTTGGTTTCGTCCATATAGTTAGAAACGCCGATTTCATCTCTTCTGGTTCAGCATATTGTAATTGTGCCCTTGGGTCTGCAGAAGATTCCACGGTATCGTGATGGGCGTCAATCGTTGCATCCATTTCCCTTTCTTTTTCCGTTTCATTTTCAGTTTCATTTCGACCATTTTCGTAAGACATAGCGACCTCCTTTTCACTACGTTATGCCCCAAACATATTCAGCATGCTACCCATTATAGCAAAGATTTCTATCAATCTGCATCATTTAGTGCCACTCACTATGCGACATATATCGACATCAGTTTTAAACTGATGAGCAAAAAAAGCCCCCAGGACATGGGGACTCAGGAGGACTCTATTAACATTAAAGCTGTACTGACACGTATTTGGTCTCAAGAAACGATTCTAGCCCTTGATGACCGCCCTCACGTTCGAGGCCACTTTCTTTCCAACCGCCAAATGGGGCTTGCGCAACAGCAGGTACACCGTCGTTCCAACCGACGATGCCATACTCAAGGGCTTCCATCAGGCGTGTCCCTTTACTCATGCTTTCAGTGAAAAAGTAGGCAGCGAGTCCGTAGTTGGTTTGATTCGCACGTTGAATCGCTTCTTCTTCACTCTTAATTTTCTGGACTGGGGCTACAGGGCCAAAGGTCTCTTCCTGCATGACCTGCATGTCTGCTGTGACATCGGTCAATACGGTCGGTTCATAGAAGTAAACGCCTTTCTCCTGTACACCTTGCCCCCCGCAGACAAGGTTGGCACCCTTATTTAACGCATCCTGAACATGGCGCTCCACTTTTTCATAAGCTTGCACATTGATGAGGGGACCTAAGTCCGTGTTTTCGTCCATGCCGTCGCCCACTTTTAGCGTTTGGACCTGTTCTACAAAGCGAGCCACAAAAGCGTCATATATGCCTTCCTGTACGTAAATGCGATTACCGCAGACACATGTTTGGCCCGCATTTCTATATTTAGAAGCGATCACGCCTTGGACCGCCTTATCTATATCAGCATCATCAAGCACTATGATAGGGGCATGGCCACCTAGTTCTAAAGAGACTTTTTTCACTTGATCCGCACTTTGTCTCATAAGATGTCTCCCTACTTCGGTAGAGCCGGTAAACGTGATTTTGCGTACGCGCTGATCCTGCATACAAACCTCACTGAAAGCCGCAGGCTCACTCTGTACTAGCTGAATCACACCGGGTGGAAACCCTGCTTCGTGTGCGAGTTCAACCAGTTTGATTGCTGTGAGCGGTGTTTCTTCTGAAGGCTTAATCACCACAGTGCAACCAGCAGCCAGAGCAGGGGCGATTTTTCTCGTGATCATGGCTGCGGGGAAATTCCAGGGCGTAATGGCGGCCACCACACCAACGGGTTGCTTCAGGACCATCAGCCGTTTATCAGGGTGACTGGCTGGGATGGTTTCACCATAAATCCGTTTAGCTTCCTCTGCATACCATTCAATAAAAGAGGCACCGTAAATGACTTCTCCCTTCGCTTCCTTGAAGGGTTTGCCCATCTCCAAAGTGATCTGTTCAGCGATCTCCCGACGGTGTTGCATGATGAGCTGATACCAGGTGCGCAAGCGTTTAGCTCTTTCGGATGATGTCGTTTTGGACCAGTTTTGGAAAGCGTCGTGAGCGCCATCAATCGCCTCCTGTACCGTTTCCTTAGGCACAAACGAGATATGGTCTATCACCTCCCCTGTTGCCGGGTTTTTGACCTCTTGTCTGCTCCCAATGTTCCGCCAAGCGCCATTAACATAAGTTCCACCTTGCTTTTCGGTCACTTGCATCAAAAGACACCTCTCTTTATTTTGGTTTATGGTCTATTTCGCGATAGCCTAGTATTCTCCTACCTTTTTCAAGGCTAATTCTCTTTAAGGTCGATGGGGTAGCCATACTGATTTTGTTTCATGCAAGTCAATCAATGAAGCCAGTCAAGACAATGTGAGTGAGATGACCTCGATCTTCATCCGCCCAGGAATAATCCCCCGTATACGAGAGAGGCCAGAATGACAAAGGCGGGATGAACTTTCCACTTCTCTAAAAGCAAAAGACTGACAACGATAATCAAAAGCGTTTGTACGACCCCAGCCGAAAGCCATGACGTCTCGAAAAACTCAAAGGCTAAGACCCCGAGGAGAATGGCAATCGTGGGGCGGATCAGGGCTGTCATTTTCTTCACCTTAGGAGAGTCTTTAAACTTATAGAGCAAGCTGAGTAATAATACCATGGCGATCAGTGAGGGCCCAACGGTGGCAAATAAAGCAATAAAAGCCCCCAACGGTCCGCCTACTTCATAACCTACGTAGCCCGCCATTTTGGTGGCGATGGGGCCAGGTAGGGTGTTCCCAAGCGCAAGCAACTCTGCAAACTCTTCATTGCTCATCCATCCATAGCGGTTGACCACTTCATACTTGATGAGTGGAATGGAAGCGGGTCCCCCTCCGTAACCCACAATGCCGGGTATGAAAAAGGCTAAAAATAAATGCCAGTATGTCACTAAATCTATCATGCTTTAGCCGCCTCCTTCTTTTTGTTCTTTGCTAGTAAGGCATAGATGATTAAGGCACCGATGACGATCGCTGGATGGATGGAGAGAGCCGTATAGGCCAGTAAGCTCACGACGGTCAGTATAATGGTGGTTACCCAACCTAGACTTTTGCGCGATTGCTTGAAAAATGAGTAGGCGAGTACGGCCAGCATGACTCCAACAACAGGAGCAACAGCCTGTGTCATGCCTTGCACCACTCGACTATCACGGTAAGAGGACAGAAAGCCGATCAGCAGTAGCATCAGTAAAACCGTTGGTAGAACAGTGGCGGTCAATGCCGTAAACAATCCGACTAAACCACCGACACGATAGCCGATATAGCCGGCCATTTTCGTTGCAATTGGGCCAGGTAACGTGTTCCCAAGGGCCAGGACATCGCTAAATTCTTCATCTGTCATCCACTGATAACGGACAACGACTTCTTGATGCACAAGAGGGATAGAAGAAGGGCCTCCCCCGTATCCTAATATGCCTGAGCGAAAAAATCCGATGAACAGGTCTCGCTGTTTTTTAAAATCCACGTGTGACGCCTCCTGTATTTGTAAAAATCGAACTTACCAAGCTCAACATTTTACGATATAATATTGCTCAGAATCTTTTTCCAAAAAGAAAAGTGGTGGGATCATGAAAATTGATCAAACAGATCGTAAATTATTAGAAATCCTCTCGGATCATGGACGGATGTCTTATGTTGATTTAGCCAAGGAATTGGGGTTATCTCGTGTTGCCGTGAGAGAAAGAATTAACCACTTGAAGGAAGCCGGTGTCATTGAAAAGTTCAGTGTGGTGGTTAATTCTGAAAAGGTAGGTAAGTCTGTTTCCGCGTTTTTTGAAGTGGACTGTGAGCCGACTGCACTGGTTTCGGTTGCCGAGAACCTGGCTCAAAACCCTAGAGTGGCTAGCTGTTACCAGATGACAGGCCCAAGTACGTTGCATATGCACGTTCTTGTGGAGGATTTTGAGAAGTTAGAGCAGTTTATTAATGAAGAATTGTACGCACTAGAAGGCATCACGCGTGTCGAAAGCCACATTTTACTCAGACGCTTTAAAAGTCGTACGGGACTAAAACTATAACCCCATTATCTCCTTACAACTTTATCATGATTTATTAGACAGCAACAGTGCTTGAATGGCTAAACGCCCTGACTCAATGGTCAGGGCGTTTTGTTGATGTCTGGCACTTATACGGGATCTCCTTTGGCGAGTGAGTATCCTCTGGCGAATGAATATCCTCATAAGTGTTGGTAGACATCCGGTCGTGCTTACCAAGCGGCCACTTCCCCGTCTGTACGAGATTCTGTAGCCCCTGCGAGTACGCCCGTTTCAGGATCTCTCCAGATGATTTGGCCTCTGCCAAAGCTGCCGCTGTCGACGAGTTTGTGCACCCGATGTCCTTGGCGTACAAGCGCTTGCGCTATATGGTTTGGAAAATGAGGTTCGACATGAATATCCTTATCTTTGACCCATTGCCACCTTGGCGCATCTAGTGCCGCCTGTGGGTTAAGGCTGAAATCAACGGTGTTCATGACCACTTGCATATGTCCCTGCGGTTGCATAAATCCACCCATCACACCGAATGGTCCTATCGGCTGGTCCCCTTGTGATAGGAATCCAGGGATGATCGTGTGGTATGTCTTCTTCCCTGGCTCAAGCACATTGTCATGCGACGGATCTAAGGAGAAATTGTGTCCTCTGTTTTGTAAGGCGATACCTGTACCAGGGACGGCGACACCAGATCCGAATCCCATATAATTGCTTTGGATAAAGGACACCATATTTCCTTCCCCGTCTGCTGTAGCAAGGTAAACCGTACCCCCACGTGGCGGTTCGCCCGCTTCAGGTTGTAACGCTTCACTTGAGATCAGTTGCCGCCTCTGTTCCGCGTATGTATCGGATAATAAATCCTCTACACCCACACTCATCCTAGACGGATCGGTGATGTACTGTAGACCGTCAGCAAAGGCCATTTTCATCGCCTCGATTTGTTTATGGTAGCTATCTGCTGATTCTTTTTCCGTAAATGCGTAACCTTTTACAGTATTTAAGGCGAGCAGTGCAATTAAACCTTGCCCGTTTGGTGGGATTTCCCATACATCGTACCCACGATAGTTCACTTTGATCGGATCAACCCATTCAGGCTCATAGGAGGCAAGGTCTTCATAACTTAAAAAGCCCCCGTGTTCCTTACAAAAGGCGTCGATTTGCTCTGCAATAGCCCCACGGTAAAACGTTTCGGCGTCGCTTTCTCCAATGGCTCTTAGTGTCTGGGCATGCCCTGGCGACCGCCATATCTCACCGATTTCTGGTGCTCTACCATCTGGGGCGAACGTCTCAAACCACCCTTCAAATTCTGGGCCTTTTAGATTTTGTTTATATATCTTATAAGCCGCTTTCCAATACTTCCCTAAGATTGGTGAAAGCGGGAAGCCTTCTTCCGCATAGTCAATGGCAGGCTGTAAGACGTCTCGGAGTGGTAATCGACCAAACCGCTTCGATAACGCTGCCCATCCCCCTGGGGTACCCGGGACAGTGATAGGCACCATGCCATGTTTGGGTAATTCTTTCTCGTATCCTAACGCTTTGACCTTATCTACTGAGATCCCTTTCGGCGCTGGACCGCTTGCGTTAAGCCCGTGGAGCTTGCCCTCCGTCCATACGAGCGCAAAAGCATCACTCCCAATCCCATTTGACGTAGGCTCCAGTACAGTCAAGCACGCAGCTGTGGCAATAGCCGCATCTATGGCATTCCCGCCTTGTTTTAAAATATCTCTGCCAGCTTGTGCGGCCAGTGGTTGTGATGTTGCCACCATACCTTTTCTACCATAGACGGTCATGCGTTGAGATGGATAAGGCTGATATAAAGAATCATATGACATCATTTGCTAAAATTCCCCCTTTTAGGATGCTCTCTGTCCATTTTTGTTTTTTCAAAATTGGGTAATCTCTCATGCATCACCAAAAAACTATACCCTAACTTCAGAAAGTAAAATGATAGGATTGTTATCAAAAATAATAGTATAAAGGACTTATCCCTTTCTTTTTGTCTAGATTTTATTATAAAGTATAACTTTTCGTAAGTCTACATAGTCCCCATGTTACCAGTTAAAATGGTTGTTTCGTCCTACAGGAAAAGCTTGATTCTTGTAGAAGTATTGTAGATATAGTCGAAAAAAAGAAAGGGAATGTACCATGGATGCGTCTCATAGATCACTAAGATTAAGAGCATTTATACTTCCAACTTTATATACGATATGCGTGGGGCTGGGGCTCGTATTACTCCCACTGGACATGCTTGATTGGCGCTTCACACTCGTATTTGCCATCAGTTTTATCATCCTTTGGCAATGGGGGAGCATTCCATATCATAAAAAGTTCGGGTACACCTTCGGTTCTCCATTGTACTACAGTACGGTGTTTCTTTTTGGACTGGAAACAACGATGGTATCACTCTTGTTAGCAGCCAGTTATTTTTATTTTTATCAAGCTTATTTCTCACCAAACGAGAGTTCTCTAGGTCGTTTGTCCTACGTATTTATGCTCTCAGCTACCGTTGCCACTTGTTACTTTACGTTCGTACTGATTGGTGGCGAAGTCGGTATGTTTAGCTGGGACCAGTTCCCTTACTATATCATCGCTATGATCGTCAGTATGGCCATCGATTCTGTCATTACGTTTATTCAGGTTCGTTCTTATCAGTATGTTGAGTCTGCTCAATATTATTTAGTAGCGACCATACTTACTTTTATCCTCCTTATGACGGTTTCCCATTCTACATTATTTGGTGTTATTTTCTTTGTTGGTTTGAATGTACTGATCGCTTTATTATTTAAAAGGCAACGACTACGCTTTGAAAAAATTTACAAAAGGGCTTATTTTGATAACCTAACGGGCTTACCCAACCGCTTTTTATTTACTGAAAAAATGGAGCTACAGGGGAAAAAGATTCAGCCTGAGAAAAAACAAGTCAATATATTGCTTATCGGCATCGATCGTTTTAAGCTTATTAACGATATTATGGGGCATGCCAGTTCCGATAGACTGTTAAAAATGGTCGCTGAACGCTTGCTTAGCGTGGCCCCCGTAACAGACCAGGTTTATCGTGTAGGTGGAGATGAATTTGCTTTTCTGCTTACGAAGGAAGACAGCAACAGCGCTGACCAAACGGCCCAATATATTCTAGACGTCTTTAAAACGCCTTTTGTTGTGGATGAACAAGAAATCCATCTTTCTGTTAGTGTGGGAGGCTGCTACTGGAATATGGAAAAGGATTCAGTCGGTG
Organism: Caldalkalibacillus salinus; assembly: GCF_016745835.1. Lineage (NCBI taxonomy): Bacteria > Bacillati > Bacillota > Bacilli > Caryophanales > Bacillaceae > Caldalkalibacillus > Caldalkalibacillus salinus. The sequence goes on from NZ_JAERVL010000006.1 coordinate 307,933, forward strand.
AAGTGACCAAATATGCTGAAGTGGCCTTAGCGGAAGCCAAAAAGAATGGCGGACATACCTATAGTAAGTTTACCGAAGACATGCGGCAGGATACGCTCAACCGCTTGCAGATGGGGCTTGATCTAGCTAAAGCGATCGAGCGGAATGAATTAGAGATTTTTTATCAGCCACAATTTTGCACAGCGACAAAAGAACTGGTCGGGGCAGAAGCGCTACTGAGATGGAAACATCCGGAACATGGGTACGTTCCCCCGAATAAGTTCATCCCTATTGCAGAGGAAAACGGTCAAATTATCCCAATAGGCGATTGGATTATCCGCACGGCTTGCCAACAATTAAAGCAATGGGAGAAGGACGGATACTCTAGTATACAGATGTCGATTAACTTATCCTCTCGACAGTTCCAACAGAAGGACTTGCTCCATGTGATCAAGGAAACTCTAGAGGAAACGAAGGTGAAGGCACAATTTCTAAAGCTTGAGATTACCGAAAGTGTGGCCATGACGAATGAGCATATGGTCCTTGAGCGTCTTTTCTCCTTAAAAAAATTAGGCATTCAGCTTTCATTAGATGACTTTGGCACAGGGTATTCTTCCATGTCGTACTTACAACGTTTTCCGCTCGATGCCATGAAGGTAGATCGTTCCTTCATACGTGACATCCATCAAAATAAGCGTAATTACGCCATTGTCAAATCTACGATTGCGTTGGCGCAGAGTCTCGGTTTAGAAGTGGTCGCTGAAGGCGTGGAAACGGAAGAGGAATTCGAGGTTGTCCGAAAATTAAAAGGGGATATGGTTCAGGGCTTCCTACTGGGTCGGCCGCTACCTAACCATGAGTTTGAAGCGATGTTAGCGAAACAGGAGTATGCGATTTAACTCAAGATTATACTTTTGGATTAATAGCTTTTAATGGCTTAATGGACGGTTTATGGACTCTCCAACAGTCTGAGATCAAAAAGAGAATGGGGCGTTGTCCCATTCTCTTTTTGATTTATATCCCAATATGCTAACATCAGTCAATGGTAAGTGTCTCGGGGCCGGCGTAGTCAGTCTGCCCTTGTTTTGTTGCATAAGCGTAGACGTAATATGTGCCAGGTGTCAAAGCTTCCCCATTCACTTTGCCATCCCAAGTTAATGTTTCATAGTCTTCACCACTGACGTTAAGGTGCACCCCACCATCCCCAACATATTCAAATGGGGAAGCGGTGTATACCCAGAGCCCCACTTCTTCTGCTCCACTTGGGAGGTATACAGTGTACTCATAGCCCTCTTCAGTTTCGGTTAGGGAAAAACTTGTAATCCTTGGGTAATCTGGTTCTTGTACAAAAAGGATGGTTGGCACTTCAGTCGTATGTTCTCCATCCGAAATAAGGATCTTCCCTTCATAGTAACCAGCCTCTAATTGATCAGCGCGGACGCGAACGTTCATATTGACGGCCTTAGCACTGTGGGCATCGACTTTTGTGTTCTGACTCGTTTTCACGTCAATACCTTGTGGCTGATCATCAAATGTGACACTAATATCGTAGCGTTTGGTCTCATTAGAAAGATTCTCAATGGTAAAATGCTGTCTTTCTACTTGTCGTCCAGCATCCTTGTCGAAAACACCAAAGGAATGGCTACCTGGACTGACCAGCGTGTCGACCTCAATTGCTTCAACTAAGCGGATGCTACCTGCCCCTTGGTCATTATGCTTATAGCTATCACCATTAGGGTCAAACAATGGCTCAGCGGTATTCATCAACGCTGCCTTTACTTGTTCAGGTCCCCACTCGGGATGGGCTTGAAGTAATAACGCTGCAGCTCCCGCTACGTGTGGCGCAGCCATACTCGTCCCTTGCATGGATGCATACCCATGAGGATCATCAGGATTGTGCGTTGGGACAGAGCTTGTGATATTCACACCAGGTGCACTCACGTCCGGTTTGATCATCCATGTATCCATCACCGGGCCACGAGAGGAGAAATCGGCAACGGTCTCATCGATTTGCTTACTAAAGTTGATACCGAAGCTGACTTCGTGGTAACCAGCTTCAATCTCAGCTACGAGCTTTTGCCCGTCAACATCGTCAAGCTTCAGTGTGGGAACAGCCATACCCGGTATTTCATAGGGAATGTCACCTTCAACATTGTTGAAAATGATGGCGCCTACGGCACCCGCATTTTTAGCATTGGTTGCTTTATCTACAAACGCAAATTCACCGCGGCTTATGACGGCGATTTTCCCATTCAGGTCTTTGCCGGCAAAATCCTCTTCATACCCCATTCCAACATAAACCATGTCGAAGGTGCCCTCTCCTAGTGCGAGTAGATCTTCCTCCGACTCATAACCCATGACAGCTGACGACGGGTAGTCATATACGTCTTGTGTGGTTGTGATCACACCGTCGTAAACGTTATAAGGCAGTTGTGTCGCACCCACTGAGATGGCCATACGTGATGTTCCTGGAGAACCCACTGTCCAATTGTTAGGACCGGCGTTACCGTTTGACGTTACGGCCACAACGCCTTCTGCCATCGCCCAATCGAGTGCAATACTTGTGGCCCAATCTGGATTGTTAAGTGAGTTACCTAAGGACAAATTCATCACATCTGCTCCATCCTGTACGGCTCTCTCAATGCCAGCGACAACGTCCGTTGTCGTCCCACTGCCACCCGGTCCTAAGACACGGTACCCTAATAATTGCGCATCTGGCGCGATACCTTTAATTAATCCATTCGCAGCCACTGTACCAGCGACGTGCGTACCATGACGTGTGGAACCCCCTCGTGGGTCCCCTACGGGCGTTTCCTGTGGATCGTTGTCATTGTCGACGAAATCCCATCCCTTGTACGCGCCAAACGCATGGGTTAAATCGGGGTGGGTATAGTCTACACCCGTGTCAATGATAGCCACTGTTACACCTTCTCCCGTGTAACCGAGGGTTTCCCATACGGTATCCGCTCCTATGTATGGCGCACTATCTGCCATGTGCGGCGTATACGCTTCTGAGCTTATAAGGTTGTCATCGGACGTCATCTCGTAGGTCACGTTAGGATAAACCGCCTCCACCCCTGTGACAGCTAACACGTGCGGCAGCTCATTGGCAGGCACGTCGATGGATAATCCTGAGAAGAGATAATCATACTCCCTGTTTACCTGCAAGTCACTCACTTTAGCTTTTAGCGCTGAAACGACTTGCTCTCTTTCTGTGGCCAGGGCCTTTTTATCTTGTGCCTGCCCTTGGTGCTTCGCTTCCATGATGGACGGTTCCTGTAGCTCTACCATCACGGTTACCTTCTCATCACTCTGTAAATCAAACGTTCCGTATAACGGCGCAGGCTCATGCTGTCCCTCTTCATTCGCGACGCCTTGGGCTAAGACGCCTGTACCAAGAGTCGATAAGAGCAATGCAAAAATGGCTGTTATGACAATACTGTGGCGAAAAACTTTTTTCATGCTTTGTGACACCCCGCTTTTCATAATTTTCTAACACTACTATATTAGACCATAATGTTTAAAAACCCTTGCGTCTAAAGTCCTATTTATCGCTGACATGAACAAGGCTGTTCGCTAAACGAGTCACGCGCTCGCTTTTGTATCAAGAAGAGGCTGTCTAAATGACGGTGTTTGACGCATTTAGACAGCCTCTGTGAGGCATTGAGAGGAATATAAAATGGGAGATTAGGAGATGTGTTTATGATGGGAGGTGTTTATCAGTTGTTTTTTAATATGCGTGCAATCTGATACTGGACTTCTCCACTAATCGTCGGGTCTTCACCAACGAGATAAGCATGCGTGATCGCATTTGTGCTCAGTAACGTTTCCAATTCATCACTCACGGTGTCTTCTACTAAAATCGTTCCGGTGTTTTTCTGAGCTGCTAGTGTACCACTGGTATGAGCGGCATGATACGCATCAGCGGATACGAGGACAATATCGGAACCTAATCCGAATCGATCAGCTAACACATAGCTTAGCTCAACGCTTGAATCGTGCCACACCCTTTCTGCAGTCGGTAACTTGCGTAAGGCATGATCTTCTATGCGTTGCTCGTTCCCGAGCACGATAAGCTGATTGATGTCTAACGCCTCTAGCGCCTTATTAACCGTATTGGAGACTTTTCTCGTATCCGTATAGAAGATAGGCACCCCTTGGACTGCAGCGTAGCTAGCGGCCGTTAGTGCTTTGTCATGATCATCACGGTGCACCAAAACAGCCGTATCAGGGGTGATACCCGCTACTTCCGCAATCGAGACGGTGACTTCGTCCGTGTTTTTCCCTGTCAGTCTCGTCACGTCTAGGCCTAACGTGTCGAGTTCTTGTTCGATCTGATCAGAGATCATGTTGGCATTGCCTAGTAATGTCACTTCTCTCGCATTCAGACGTGCCAACTCTTCTTGCACTTCAGCAGACAGCTGTGACGGGTCTGTCACAAGTATCGGTGCTTGCCACTGAGCGGACAACAACGTGGCCGCTAATATTTCGCTTGTCTGGCCTGTGTGAGCTAGAATAACGGAGTCTGATTGTGCCCATCCTTCTTGACTGACCAGTGTTGATGCTTCAACCAATTGCGCTGCGGGTAAACGAGTGGTGTAGGTTGAAATATCTTCTTCTGTTGGTGGGGGATTCTCTGCAACGACACTCAGTTTCCCAGGCGTGGTCTCGACCACCTGATTTCCTGCTTGATCTTCGAAAGTGACTTCAATCGTCGCATCCTCGAATTGGACATGCTCAGGTGCCGTCCATTGCCCTTGATAGTGACCCGGGGTCACTTCCTCCATTTGGATTCGGGTCTGGGACTCGGCATCGGCATCTGCCGTACCCATCGGTAAGAGAATAGCAAATGTGGCCTGTCCTCCTTCTTCACTCATGAAGGACACCTGCACTTGTTCTCCTGAATAAAGTTGGACATTTTCACTCGGTTGTAGCTCAGATAAAACGGGCGCTTCGGTATTGACGGTTACTTCTAAAGTTTCTGTGGCGGCATTTCCCGCTTGGTCTGTAGCGACTACTGAGAGCGTATTCTGGCCTTCATCCAACATGATGCGATGGGCAAAACCACCATCATCGTCCACACTCACCGCTTCATCGTTGACCGTCACTTGAGCGAGGTATTCGTCCGTCGCCTGACCCGTGACTGTCACTACCTCTTTATTCGTGACAGATCCATCAGTCGGTCCATCAATATATAGCTCGGGTTCCACCGTATCACGTATAACGGTAATCGCCTCGGAAGGGTCCGTTTCCCCAGCTTCTACTGATGCTGTGGCTTGTATGTGGTTCTCTCCTTCCTCTAGTGGGACTTCCACTTGGAAGGCTTGATCGATACTTGTCGCCTCTGCGACTTGTTCTTCGTTACGGTAAATACGAATGACACTGTCCGCCTGTACTTGTCCTTCAACCACTGCGTGTGTCTCATTTGTAAATGATTGGTCCTCAGGTGCCGTGATGGTAGGTGAAGATAAGGCGTAAGACACGTTGGCCCGAATCATGGCATTACCATAGGACTCGTCTAGCTTTTGAAAAGCCCCATCTACCACCATATAGGCACGGTCAGAGAAGGTCCCGTCTTCATCGAAACCTAAACCAGGGGTATCAGGGTTATCTCCGATCTGGACAAAGACGACATAAAAGTCTTGGTCTGTGCTGAGACCGAATTCAGACAAGTCAACGTAATTCCAACCCCCTCTTTCACCGTCAACAACCACCGGGTCTATTAATCTCTCTCCTGGTTGCCCGTTCGTCTGTGAATCGTAGATCGTAACAGAGAACGCATCAGCGCCTGGCGTAGGCCAGTCTTCTCCCCAAAGGTAAACACTAGCTCCTTTAATTTGGGCTTGTCCGTCTGGGCTCATCCGCATGGCCCAACCGTTTCCTTCATCGTAGAAGGCGCGCGCGTTCTCCGCAGTGCCATCATCATAGGCGATCATCTGATCATAACCAATGAATGGTTTAAGCGCGATGGCCACACTCGTTTCTTCTTCACCGTCGATATGGACCGTCTCTCTAGCGATGTGATAGTTGTCCGCGCTGATTTCTAGTGTATAGGACCCTTCTAGCACATCGTCAAAATGGAAGGAGCCTTGCTCATCCGTATGAATAGCAGGCACTCTGTGATCCTCAACGAGCTTTAACTGTGCCTGTTCAATCGGTGCGCCCGTTCGTTCATCCACAACCTCCCCAACGAGGTCCCCTCTTGGTACGGGATCAAGCTGGAAGTGTTGTTCAAGTCTATCCTCATCGGCCAAGCTGAACGTCGCTTCTTCCGAGTGATAACCGTAGGACTCTGCCCGCAACGTCCATTGTTCACCTTCTTCTGTAGCAGGGTGGATCAGTCGATACTCTCCCGTGGCAGGGTCCGTTCGAACACTACGCCCTGTTTCTACCACGGTTAATACGGCGTCTAATGGTAAACCACTAGAACGAAGAAGCGTGGCTTCACTTTCATCATAAAACGTATAGGCTGATTCGTCTTCTTGTAGTTGGAACTCACTTAAAAGCGTTTCAAGTTTTTCTCGTTTGTCTTCTTCAGGCTTTTCGGCCACGACTTCAGCTTGGTTTTCTTCACTGTCAACGCTTGCTTCATCGCTCATCACCTCTAGCGTGCTAGCGTCTCGCACACCGCTTACCCTTACATCGTCGATATACCAGCCTGGGTAGGTGACGGACAGATCAGAGGTGAATAGAAACTGTATCCTAATCTCTTCCCCGACGTAGTCACGTAGAGATATGGTCACATCCGACCATTCACCTCTTCTTTCAGAATAAGAAGCGATGTCTTCAAAAGTGGCACCGTCATCCGTTGTTATTCTGACGTACGCTTGATCGTAATTTCGTTCAATGTTATACCAATGTGTGAAGGTGAGTTCGGCGTCTTGAACATCAGTGAGGTCTAGCGTAGGACTCATGATCCCGCTATCTGAGCTGTTGCTATAGTCACCGCTTAAGTTTGTGGCCCACAAACTTTCTCCTGATGCCGCTTCACCAGGGCCGCTCGTGGGTATGCCCCATTCCCACTCACTGCTATCTCCATCGGTAACGAAGCCGCCGTTATCCGCTTCAAAATCTGAGAAGTATAAGGTTACAGTCTCTAAAGCTGTTGCAGATTCCTCGTTGGAGAATTCACTTTCATTGTCAGAGTAATCGTAAGCTGTGACAACATAATAGTACGTTTGATGCGCTTCAACACGACTATCTGTCCAGCTCGTGTCTGTGGTCTCTCCAATTGGTTCATACGCTCCCCCCGCTGAATCTGATCTATAGACGGTGTACCCTTTTAGATCAGGATCTGTTGGTGCCTCCCACTGTAACAAGATACCTGAACTTGTACTGTATGCCTCTAAAGCTGTAGGCGCACTCGGAGGTTCGTGATCTACACCTTTGAGTTGAACATTATCGACGTACCAACCCGGGTAAGTCACTGACCCGTCTGAGAAAAAGCCGTAGAGCACCATTACTGGATTCTCAGACCCAACATACTGATTGAGATCAGCGACGTATGAACGCCATGTTTGATCTCGTCCTGTAAAGACGTCAATGATATCCCATGTCTCTCCGTAATCATCGCTAATCGCAAGGACGCCTTCATCAAAGTTATTCTCAATATCGTGCCAATGGTTGAACCTGACAGACGCTTCATTGGTATCTCTTAGATCTAATGGCGGCATCAGCATGTAGCTATCTGACCCGTTACTGTATTCACCTGCTAGATTCGTAGCCACTAATTGTTCTCCAACAATCGGGCTCGGTCCAACTGACGGTCGCCCCCACTCCCAGTCACCACTCAGGTCCCAACCTAATGGAGATTGAGAGAAATCCGTCTCATACTCATCGGGACGTACACCGAATTGAACTTCAACAGGGTACTCATCCGTTTCACTCAGATTGTGTCCGTAGTCCACAGCCTTAATCTGATACGTCAGTCCCGGTTCTTGTACAAACATCCACGGGATGACGCCTCTGTATGACCCAGATTGATGGTCTCCTGAGACACGATTCATCGGAATAACGGTCCAATACGTGGCGTCATCCGGTTTTACCCATAATTCCGCTTTTGTCACCGCAACATCATCTTCAACGGACGCTTCAATCTCCACATCCAACCCTGCATATAATTGCTCTATAGGGTCGTGTGAGATGGTCGGTGATGTATCGTCTTGTCCTTCCGTTGTGACTGTCCCCACGACTTCACCACGCCCTTGAGCAATGGTGGCCACTGCTTCAAACGCGTTGACCAAACCGAAACCGTAACCGTAGTTAGGGGCGTCTTCATATTGATCATCAGTTAAAGGACGAGCCGTATCGAGCATGACTTCTTCTAGGTCATCCACTGCGAGTGCCGTATCCATAGAGAGCATCAAGGCCGCTGTCCCTACGACATGCGGAGATGCCATCGATGTCCCGTTCCATCCCGCTTCATATCCACCTGGTACTGACGATCGGATATTGGCCCCAGGTGCTGATAAATCTGGTTTTATATCATCGTCATATGGCCCTGGACCCTGATTAGAGAAGCTCGCACGCAAGTCCTGACTGTCTGTTGCGGCTACAGCCACACTTTCAGGGTAGTTTGCAGGGGTACTGACCGAACCGGGTTGAGACCCACCTGAGGAGTTCCCTGCGGCAAAAACGGGTAAGATGTTCGCGTCTCTCCAAGCCTGGACCATAGGGCGGTACCACTCATCTAGGCCTGGACCACCGCCCCAAGAGTTATTAATGACGTCTGGTGCTAGACTAGGATCGGGATCGCCATTTTCATTAATAGGGGCGAGCATATATTCACCGGCGGCTAGTAACCAAGAGGACTGACCACCTGCGGCAGTGAAAGCCTTAACGGCAATCCACTGAGCACCGGGGGCAACCCCAATCACTTCATTTCCAGCCGGATCCTGCCCCAGTATGGTCCCCAAAACGTGAGTGCCGTGGGGCACACTAGAGATATCGTACGGCATCTCTTCACCGTTTACAGCATCGAACCAGTTTCCAACTGGATTGGGGTTCTCAGGTTGTTGAGGGTCATAACCACGCCAGTTGTCCATGAGTGCTTCGTGCTGCCAATCTGCACCGGTATCAATGAGGCCCACGACAACACCCGTTCCGTCTACACCATACGTATCCCAAACCGCAGGTGCTTCCACTCGGTCTATGTTCCATTCCACGGACTGTGTACGGGGCTCATCTCCCTGTGACTCATCTTCCTGTGAGGACGTAGAGGTTGCCTCTGTTTCTGTGCTGCTTTCCTCAGTACCCGCTTGAGACGGTTGTCGTTCTTCTGGCCAGTCTATTTCTATATGGGCATCTGGTAGTATAGAGGCTACGTCTCCTCGTTTAGCAAGCGTATCCGCGACTTCCTTACTCACTTTGGCATGAATCATGTTTACAATAAAGTAAGCGTTGATTTCCTTTACTTCACCGTTGTTTTGTTGCTTTTCCAGAAACGTAAGAATGCCCTTCTGACTTTCTTTTGCATGTGTTTGAAGGGCATCGACAACAGCATAACGTACATTCATCTTTTCCTGATACTGGGTGGTCTGAGCCGTATGTTGCTGACGCGCTTCAGTTACCACCTGACTTGTGTCCACTTGTGAGTTGAGTTTGATCAGTACATCTACAAATGCGTCTTCTTTGAACGCATCCTGTACTTCAGGTGACACCTTCTCCTCAGCTGAGGACATTTCAATCGTATCAAAAGATACGTCTGGCTGACTTTGGGCTTGTACACCTAGCCCAGAAAATGAAGATAATACTAACAGGAATATTAACAGTGATGCCCAAATACGTCGTTGGCTGACCATGACAAAACCACTCTCCTTTCTCTTATACACATACAATTAGAGAATAATTTGTCATTACCTTCCAACTAATGGATTATATTAACACGAAAAGAATGATAGAGATTGTCGATTTCATAGGTGGTTCGTACTAATTGTGTATTGTCCAAAATAAAAACGAAAAATAAAAACGCCCAAGTGTCTCCATCTCACCTGGGCGTCCGCGCTCTATCATTTTATTTTGTTCATATTATGGTACATAACAATAGATTGATCTAGAAAGACGTAAGGTTAAAACATCTACATCCTTATAGGTTTGAAACAACAGTCGTTTGGAATGACCACCGTAGATTAATATAGCCATCGCCGGAGTGGATTTCGCCAAGAAGGTTGGTGTTTGCGCCTTCTCGATCAAAGTCCCAATTGCTTAAGTTCCCAGAAGCGGAGCGATAGACATGATCGTTATGCATATTACGCTGCTCCTCATAAGTGCTTCCGATAAATCGCTCCCTTTGCCCAAGTGATTCATTTGTAGAGTGTTGTAGTGTATTCCAAAGATCATAAACTTTGTCACCGTAGGGAATGAGGCCTACGAAGTAGCCAATCACGTTGCTACCACTCTGTGACAAGTTCTGCCCGCTTAACGTCTGAGCGTAATAAACATTTCGATCCTCCAAAGCGCCTTGTACCATTTGCAGGTCTTCTAAGGATAACCCCCATCCGTAGTACATGACACTTATATCTTTTGTCCAGTGATCGTATTCTATAATCATCCCGTGTCGGTACGTAAAGGCAGTGTCAAAGCTGTTTCTCAGCCCGGACCAACCTAGAAAGCTTGAATCATGTTGAAAGGCTGTGATCTGCGTGATCGTATAATCCCCTTGATCAGCACCCCGTGCATAGTAATTCCAGCCTGGAGAGGAGCTTATATCAACGTCCCGTTTCCAGCCCGATCCTTTGAATAAGCTTTCGGGTAAGTTATAGTTGGACAGATTCACCTTATCTGTGTACGGGTCCTTTAAGTCTCTGAACATACGATCTAATTCATTAAAGTTGACTCGTATGTCTGTCCAAGACTGTGTTGTGATCGGTGAATCCATTGTATATTCACCTTCCGTATCGGCTGTACCGCTTTGTTCCACCTGTATGCTATGAGGTGTCTGATCCCCATCACTCGCTTTATTGTGCATATTTAGTAATGTGATCACTTTTTCAATTACTTCACTTTCTTCCATTCCTTTATGAGCTAGGCGCACATCCGATCCTTGTTGGTAAGCATCGAAATCTTTTTGATCTACCTTCGTCTGGAATCTCAACCATTCCCCACTTTCCTGATTTTCCAAGACGATCGTGAGTGTTGTCCCATTAGCATCATACTGGTCAGATGTTGCTTGGTCCAACCTGAATTGAAGCACCTTGTAATCTTCCGTTGCTTTTAGATCACCTAATACTAACTTGCCTGCATAGGGACTATCTCCTTTAACCGGATACAAATCACCCTGAAGCTCAAGTGTGTGTTTCGTACCGTTGTGGACGATGGTCCCTAATCCTTTCACAGTCCCATCGGCTTGTTTTAAATCAATGTCTAATTGAACCTTGTCTTTGCTTTGAGATGCTTCCCCTTTCTGGGTCGTTTCTCCTGGTTGTATAAATTCACCCTCAATATTCTGTAATTCAAGCTCATGTGTTGATGGCTCGGCGCCTACCATGTTTAAACTAAAGAGACTCACAACCAGACATCCTACTAACATGATCACAGCTTTCTTCAAAGACAATCTCCTCCTATGAGTTGATTTATGTCTATGCCTAGATGTCAGCAAACTGAAACGAACGGCAACTTTAGACACTGATTTTAAATTGTCATCACTCCATTCTCGTTATATATGAAAAAACTATCATGTTTTTACATTTATAGTAAATAGGATAATAGACTTAACATTCAGACAATAGGTGACACATTGGGGGATTGATAGACATTTTTTGAGTGAATACGGGAAATAGGAGGGGGCGAGAGCTATTTCAGCCTAAAGCTAGCTTGATCGACCATTTCTACACGAGGATCTTTTCGCAACTGCTTGACGAGTTTAAATAAAGCATCATCCTTCTTTTTCGCTTCAATCATGCAGTCAATCTGTTCACAGCTCCCTTTCACCTGTTGCAAGAAATCCATGAACATGTCCAGGTCGACATACTCGGCGTGTGCTCTGAACTGCGTTTCACTTTTGGGGCTAGACATATGCATCTTAACAGGCAATGGGGAGTGTGCCCAGGTCTGTAAGACGCGGTCCCATTGTTTTTCCCAATGTATGTCATGATGATGGGCTAGGTGATGATGGTAATCAAACACGAGCGGTATTTGGAGCTTCTCACATAAATACAGCGTATCCTCAAGATGAAAAGATTTATCATCGTTTTCTAACATCATCATCCGTTGAATGGCATGCGGGACACGTCCCCAGTTGGTGACAAAACGTTCTAGAGCATCGTCCCGCTTTTTATAGTCACCACCTACATGCATCACACAACGATGCTCCGTGTCCACATTCATGCCTTTTAACAATAAATAATGCATTTTTAGATTCTCTAAGGAAGGTTTAAAAACCTCATCCCGAGGTGAGTTTATTAAAACAAAATGGTCCGGGTGGAAGCCCACACGCATGCCATGCTTATCTATGAACTCACCTAACTGAGCCAAAGGTTCCTTAAGAGCTTGCATATAGTGCCACCCTTTTAATTCTTCGTGAGTAGCGAGGGGAACGATCCTAGAGCTAAAGCGAAAAAAATGAATGTCATGGGCTGCGTTATGTTTTAACAGGCGTAGACAGTTTTCTAAGTTAGACACGGCAATTCTTTCAAGCTTGCCAATAGCCGCTTCACGATCTCCCAACTTCTGAAATTGCGTAAACGTCATCGTTTGAGATGGAGAGGCGTTTTGCAAATGGACACTCATCCCCACATAGCCCAACCGTACAAGGGTCATATTAACACACTCCAAATTCATTTTGGTATTAGTATACCCCTCTTTTTCGTATGTATTTTTGTTTCGCAATATTTCCTAGGAAATGACAAAATATGTCCCAAGCAGGTATAAGCTCTCAGTGCTGTAGCATCCCCTTACTTAAGATTGCTTGTCCCCTAAAGCAAACATCAAATCGCCTTCTGCGACCACTTCGCCATCCACTTTCGCTGTAGCATGCCCTTTGCCGATGCTTCCGCGAAGTCTCGTCATTTCTACTTCCAATTCCAGTTGATCCCCAGGGGTGACTTGCCCTTTGAATCGGAAGTGATCAATGCCAGCAAAGAAAGCTAGACGCCCTTGGTTCTCTTCTTTTTTCAGAATGGCAACCGCTCCGACCTGAGCTAAGGCTTCAACAATAAGGACGCCCGGCATGACAGGATAGTCAGGAAAATGTCCGTTAAAGAAGTCTTCATTCGCTGTCACGTTCTTAATCCCGACGGCACGCTTCCCTTCTTCCACCTCTGTGATACGATCGACAAGTAAAAAAGGGTAACGATGAGGAATAATCGCCTTGATCTGTTCTGTTGTCAGCATTGGTATCCTTCTCCTTCTTTTTCATTGATTCTTTTTCATTCATTTTTTTAATTATTCTTTTTACACTATTAGTGATAATATAGCATAAAACAAGACGCTATGTGCACAAACTAACGATGTCCCCAACTTTTCTAGAGGGGTGGGGTTCACATAAAGGAGCTTTTCAGTGACATAAGGTCACTGAGAAGCTCTTTTCAGTTCATCATGAGCTTTAACAAAATGGATGAGATAGACAAAACTTGTTATAAACGAAAAGATAATGGCGGCCCATAACAATGCTTCAGAGTATGGGAATTGAAACATGAGGAATAAGAAGACGACGTAATAAAAAACGGTTGATGCTTTGCCAAAAAAGTTAGAGGCTAGAATGCGACTGTTCCTAAAATGGAAGACAGCAGATATCAGGATCATAGCAATATCTCGGAAAAAAAAGAACCCTGCTGCAATCATTGATATACGCTGATCGATGAGAAAGGAACAAATGACAGTAATCATCATACATTTATCTGCAAGCGGATCAAGTAGTTTACCAATCTCAGTCATTAACCCATGCTTACGCGCTAAATAGCCGTCTAGCATATCACTTAAACCTGCTACGAGTAAAATGACAAAGGCGTAAAGATTTGCCAATTCATGACCTGAAAAAAACACAAGAATAAAAATAGGTATTAAGAAAAACCTTGCAATGGTTATCATATTTGGTACGTTCATAGGTTTCCTCCTCTTTGAGCGAAAACGTAGCTAAAACGCAATAAAGATAAGCAAGGTCAATTCCGTAACGCTATAAGTTGTTATGTCTATTGTATTATCGAGAACGACGATTATGAAAAGACTAAGTCATAAATGTGCTTCCAAGTGTCAATTTTGAAAACATCGCTGGGTGCACCGTCACCGATTAAAGCGTAGCCCACTAATAGACCCGCAACGACAGACGCAAGTAAACAAAATAGAATGAAAAGCCACTTCATAAAGAATGATCCGACTTTACTTCTCTTTCTTTTCTTGTTCTTATTTGTCTTCTTTTTCTTCACTGCTTTATTCTCTTCGCTCTTTTGAGCACTCGGTTGTGAGGTTTGTCCTTGTTGTTCATTCTCCTGTACCATAAGACATACTCCTTTTTTCCAACAGAAGGGTTATCCTCTGATCGTGTTTGCTAATCCCATCATCTCATCTGCTATTGTAATTGATCTCGATTGAAATTGCATCATTCTTTGCGTGACAATCATCTCCGTTAATTCTTGGGAAAGGTCTACATTGGACAATTCAAGCATTCCTTGTCTTACAGCATAAGGTTTTTCATCATTGACGTCAAAACGACGGAGCACATTATCTCCCAGGAGGGCTTCCTCATCACCTTCTAACCCGAATAGGTTTCCTCCCAAGGCTTGGAGCTGATCGGGCCTATTGACTTTTGCCACACTGAGTTGAAATTCCTCCGGTACATCATCGTCTGGGTAATACACTTCTACTGTCCCATCAGATTTGATATCGATACTTTCATAATTTTGATCGAAGGATATACTCATACCCGTGTATTGATCAATAAGAGGTAATCCTTGTTTGGTCTGTAGACGTACATATCCGAGCCCTTCTGGGTCTTCACTGAGCTGTAATGCCCCGTCTCTCGTATAGACCGTTTCAATATGCTCGGTACCACTTTCATCAACCCACGCTTGACGGACACGGAAGTAGACGTCTTCTCCTTCAATCATGACGTCTAAGGGTCTCCCTGTTTCTTGTGGGGCCCCTTGGGCGGTGTGTAACGTCGTTTGACCGATCTTCGCCCCGTGCCCAACTCTCAAGCCCTCGGGGGTTTGTCTCCCGACCTCTTTGTGAGGGTGGGGTTGATTGTTCACTTGTTGAGTGAGTAAGTCTTGGAATGACGCCCCTCTTCGCTTATATCCAACCGTATTCACATTTGAAACGTTATGGGAGAGGGTATCTAGTTTTTTCTGTAGCTCATTTAACGTATTAGCCGACGTCACCATCTGGGTATTCACTTGAGCCGACACCTCCTATATACGATTTACCGCTCATTGAATCCTTTGCTTTTCCTAGTTCTCGTTCTCGTTTATCCTCTGTATGAACCTTCCCCTCTTACTAATGGCTACAAAGGGGGCCACTTTATAGCAAAGGGTTAATAAATACGTCCCACTTCATTGACGGCCTTCTCGGCACTGCGGTCATACGCTTGCAGAATCCGTTGATTCGCTTCATACATACGATACGTGTTCAGCATGTCTGTCATCGTTTGTGTGGGGTCCACATTAGAACGCTCCACGTAACCTTGTAGCACACTAAACGGTCTCGTCGCTGAACCTTCTTCTAAGTCGATTAAAAAATCAACATCAGCTAGTTCTGATATATTCTCATCTTCACCATCGAATCGTAATAATCCGTGACCTTCCTTAACCATCGACTGTGGCTCTTCTGTATAAGCTAAGAATAGACGGGCAAGATGCGGAACTTCCTCCCCATCCTCCTGTACGTATAGTTGACCATTTTCAGCCACTCTCGCCCCGTCAGGCGCGTAGATTGGGTCTCCGAGATCATCTAGTACGCGGTAGCCCTCCTCCGTCGCAAGGTATCCCTCAGCATCGATGGTAAACTGCCCATTACGTGTAAAACGTATATTTTCAAATGTTTGTTCAGCTTCATTTTCTAACATTTCTTCCTCATTCCCCGGCTCTTCGATGTCAAGGTCCTCATCCGTATCGTTCTCTGTAGAGGCTTCCTCTGGGATTTCTACTGCGAAAAACAGATGCCCTCTGGCCTCTGTTTCAGGATTCACAGGCATATGCTGGTCTACTAACGCAAAGTCGAGGTCTCTGTGTGTTTCTTGTACATCCCCTTGTTGAAAATTGAGAGCCCCTTCTTGTAAATACACACCGGTGTGTAGCACCCCCAAAGGCGCTTGTCCTTTCAATTGAGGTTGACCTTTGACTTGTGAACCATAATTGTCGTTCATCCGGTACATTAATATATCCGGAAAAGCCCGCAGTGAACTCTGGTCCTGCTTGAAGCCAGCCGTTTCTACATTTGCCAAGTTATTAGTAAGCATCTCTTGCTTGCGACTTGTCGCCGTCATACCTGATGCAGCAGTATATATCCCTCTAAACATATGGACCCCCCCTTATGACCACATCAAAGATCTATCACATATAGGATGACTCTAAATGGATGTTCGTCCTTTGCCATGCCTTAATGGGTGGCATTAGTTAATATAATTATCCCAATTCTCTAACATCATGCCTGTCCCATTAGCGACGCAAGCCATCGGGTCTTCTGCGATGAGAACAGGGACTTTCAACTCGTCTGATAAAAGCTTGTCCAACCCGTGTAAAAGTGCCCCACCGCCTGTAAGGATAATACCACGATCAATGATATCAGCCGACAACTCTGGTGGCGTACGCTCGAGCACACTTTTGGATGCCATGACTATATTAGAAACGGGCTCTGCCAATGCCGTATAAATTTCTTCAGAGTGGATGGTAATGGTACGAGGTAAACCTGATACCATATCACGCCCTCGAATGTCCATTTGTTCTTGGCGTCCTTGAGGATATACGGTGGCAATATTCATCTTGACATCCTCTGCTGTGCGATCGCCTATCACGAGCTTGTATTGATTTTTTATGTAATTTCCAATGGCGTAGTCAAACTTATCCCCAGCCATTTTTATAGAAGAGGCGGTGACGATATCATTCATAGATAATACCGCTATATCAGTCGTACCACCGCCAATATCAACGACCATATTCCCACTCGGCTGTGAGATGTCCATTCCTGCACCGACAGCCGCCACTTTCGGTTCCTCCTGTAAGGCCACTTTTTTACCACCGCTTTTTTCTGCCGCCTCAATGATGGCTTTTCTCTCAACGGAAGTAATGTTGGCTGGACAGCATATAAGTATCCTAGGAGATGTAAATAACCCTTTTACCCCTATTTTTTGTAGAAAGTATCTGAGCATCGCTTCTGTAATATCAAAGTCTGCAATGACACCGTCCTTCAAGGGACGAATCGCTTCTATGTTACCCGGTGTCCGTCCAACCATACGTCTCGCTTCATGTCCAACGGTTAAAACCTTATTTGACTTGCTATCAATCGCGACTACACTAGGCTCGTTTAAAACGATTCCTTTCCCTTTTACATGAATAAGTACGTTTGCCGTTCCTAAATCTATACCAATATCTCTTGTCAGCATGCCTTGCCCTCCCTGTATCAATCAACAATATCTATATCATACTAAAAATAGCGTCAAATTTCGATTTTTTCTTTAATATATTTTTCGATATGACTCAGGGATTTTCCTCTATTGTTTTAATGTCATACACATGGAAAATCTAGGTGTTCGCTTCAGCCAAATCCTCACCTTCTATTTTACCAGAAGGGGGCTGCTTATACTTAACCTTTGTTGCTTCTCCTCCTCTCAAATGTCGTATTGACTTGTGGTATTCCAAAATTTCTCTGACCTCATTTGCTAGTTCTGGATTAATGTCGGGTAGTCGTTCGGTTAGATCTTTGTGCACTGTACTTTTTGAAACACCAAATTTTTTAGCTATCATGCGGACCGTATTCTTTGTCTCCACGATGTACGTAGCGATTTTCAACGTCCGTTCTTTGATGTAATCGTGCACTCCCCTCGCCTCCCTATTCGGTTTAGTCTGATACATTATATTGACAAGGAAGAGCATATATTCTACAAATCCAAGCCTGACAAGCTAAAAAGACCTTTTTTTTTGTTTTTTCCTAAAAAACAATGGTTTGTTTCTCCGTTTTCGCAAATGAAAAAAAAAAAGCTTTTCCTACTGGACAAGCTTTCTCATCAAACGTATGGATTTGATCTTCTGCTATATTGATTGTTGGAACAAAACTATTTTTTAGTTTCGAATCTTAGTTCCAAAATATCTCCTTTTTGAGTCTA